>JACDGU010000134.1 GCA_013821475.1 Solirubrobacterales bacterium | reverse complement strand
TGCTCGGCCTGATCGCCCTGCTCGAGATCCAGGCCTCGCGCAGCGCCGCCCGGACTGGGCCCGGCGGCGAGCCGGTGCTGCTGCTCGAGCAGGACCGCGGGCGCTGGGACCCGTTGCTGATCGTCCGCGGTCGCGCCGCGCTCGAGCGGGCCGAAGGCCTGCCGGGGCCGCTCGGCCCCTACGGCCTGCAGGCCGCGATCGCCGCCTGCCACGCGCGTGCGCTGAGCGCCGAGGAAACCGACTGGATCCGGATCGCCGCCCTCTATGACGCCCTCTCGCAGCTGACCCCGTCGCCGATCGTCGACCTCAACCGCGCCGTCGCCCTCGGCTTCGCCTTCGGCCCTGAGGTCGGCCTCGAGCTGCTCGACCGGATCGCCGGCGAGCCGGCGCTGGAGGGGTACCACCTGCTCCCCAGCGTCCGCGGCGACCTGCTGGCAAAGCTCGGCCGCAGCGCCGAGGCCGCCGCCGAGTTCCGGCGCGCGGCGGAGCTGACCGCGAACGAGCGCGAGCGCGCGCTGCTGCTCAGGCGGGCTCAGCAGGCGGCTGGCTGAGGCGGCGCATGCCGTCGACCTCGAGGCGCAGCATCCGCCACTCGTCGAGCCGGGTGGCGCCGAGCTGGTCGTAGAAGTTGAGCGCCGGCTCGTTCCACGCCAGCGCGCACCACTCGAGGCGCACGTGGCCGCGCTCGAGGGCGAGGGCGGCGAGGTACTCCATCACCGCCTGGCCGCTGCCGCCGCGGCGGTACTGCGGGCGCACATAGACGTCCTCGAGCCAGATCCCCGAGCGGCACTCGAAGCTGGAGAAGGTGACGTAGAAGATCGCGTAGCCGATCGGCTCCTCGCCGGATTCGAGGATCAGCGCCTCGGCCGCGTGCTGCTCGAACAGGGTGCGGCGCAGCGTCTCGGCGTCGCCGACGACCTCGTCGCGCAGATTCTCGTACTCGGCGAGCTCGAGGATCAACTCGAGCAGCAGCTCGACGTCGCCCTCGGTCGCCGGCCGGATGTCCAGAGCGTTCTTCACCGGCGGCGACTGTATCCGCCGCCTGCCCTTTAGGCTGCCGCACATGGACACGATTGACCAGTTGCTGGCGAACAACCGCGGCTTCGCCGACTCGCTGCCGGACAAGCACCTCGACGTCGAGCCCAGCCGCCGGCTGGCGATCGTCACCTGCATGGACTCGCGGCTCGACGTCTTCGCCGCGCTCGGCCTCGCCGACGGCGAGGCGCACGTGTTGCGCAACGCCGGCGGCGTCATCACCGACGACGTGATCCGCTCGCTGTCCGTCTCCCAGCGGCGCCTGGGGACGACCGAGGTGATGCTGATCCACCACACCGACTGCGGCATGCAGAAGCTGACCGACGACGGCTTCCGGGCCGAGCTCGAAGAGACGACCGGGATCTCCCCCGCCTTCGCGATCGAGTCCTTCCGCGACGTCGAGGACGACGTGCGGCAGTCGATCCGCCGCGTCCGCCGCTCAACCTTCATCCCCCACCGCGAGAACGTGCGCGGCTTCGTCTACGACGTCGACACCCACCGCCTCGACGAGATCACCGTCGACGACGAGGGCTGAGGCGAGTGCCCACCACCGCCCCCTACGGATCCTGGCGCTCGCCGATCGACCCGGCACTGGTCGCCCGCTCCGGTCGCCGCCTGGGCGGCGCGGCGCTGGCGGCCGACGGAGCCGTCTGGTGGGCCGAGGGTCGGCCGTCCGAAGGCGGCCGCGCGGTGCTCATGCGCCGGCCGGAGGGCGGCGAGCCCGAGACGGTGACGCCCGAGGGCTTCTACGTGCGGACCAGGGTCCACGAGTACGGCGGCGGCGCCTGGAGCCTCGCCGGACCCGAGCTCGTCCTCTTCGCCAACTTCGCCGACCAGCGGCTCTACAGCCAGCGGCTGGGTGAGGAACCGGTGGCGATCACCCCGGAGCCCGAGGCCGAGGCCGGGCTGCGCTACGCCGACTTCCGCGTCACCCCTGATGGCGCCTCCATCGTCTGCGTGCGCGAGGTCCACGGCGAGGGCGAAGCCGAGAGCCAACTGGTCTCCCTGCCGATCGACGGCTCCGGTCCGGCGACGGTGCTGGCCTCCGGCCGCGACTTCTACTCCTTCCCGCGGATCAGTCCCGACGGCCAGTGGCTCGCCTGGACCTGCTGGGACCACCCGAACATGCCCTGGGATGGGACCGAGCTGTGGCTGGCGCCGCTCTCCGATCAAGCCGACTCGCGGCTGATCGCCGGCGGGCTTGAGGAGTCGGTCTTCCAGCCCGAGTGGGACGCCGAGGGCAGCCTCCACTTCGTCTCCGACCGCGACGGCTGGTGGAACCTCTACCGCGCCGAGGCGGTCGCCCAGCTGACCCACGAGCGGGCCGACCTCGCCCACCCGCAGTGGCTCTTCGGCGGCTCCACCTACGCCTTCCTCAGCGACGGCTCGGTCGCCTGCGTGCGCTGCGAGCACGGGGAAGAACGGCTCTTCGTCCTCGACGCCGAGGGCGAGCATCTGCGCGACCTCGGCCTGCCCTTCACCTCCTTCGGCTTCCCCTCGCTCTCGGCCAGCGGCACCAAGCTCGCCTTCACTGCCGCCAGCCCCGAGAGCGAGACCGCGGTCGTCGTCTTCGACGCCGCCGACGGCGAGCTGGAGACGGTGCGGACCTCGAGCGAGGAGGCCGTCGACCCCGCCTACCTCTCGGTGCCGCGGGCGATCGAGTTCCCGACCACGGGCGACGACACCGCGCACGGCTTCTACTACCCGCCCGCCAACGCCGACTTCGACGGCCCCGGCGAGGAACGCCCGCCGCTGATCGTCCAGAGCCACGGCGGGCCGACCTCCCACGCGACGCCGGCGCTCGACCGCGAGTTCGCCTTCTGGACCAGCCGCGGCTTCGGCGTCGTCGACGTCAACTACCGCGGCTCGAGCGGCTACGGTCGCGCCTACCGCGAGAAGCTGAAAGGCACCTGGGGCATCGTCGACGCCGACGACTGCGTCGCCGCCGCCCGCTACCTCGCCGACGAGGGCGAGGTCGACGGTGCCCGGCTGGCGATCCGCGGCGGCTCGGCCGGCGGCTACGCGACCCTCTGCGCGCTCGTCTTCCACGACGACTTCGCCGCCGGCGCCAGCTACTACGGCGTCGCCGACACCGAGACCCTCGCCCGCGACACCCACAAGTTCGAGTCGCGCTACCTCGACGGCCTGATCGGGCCCTATCCAGAGCGCGCCGACCTCTACCGCGAGCGCTCGCCGATCCACTTCGTCGAGCGGCTGACGGCGCCGGTGATCCTCTTCCAGGGCCTCGAGGACGAGGTCGTGCCTCCCAATCAGGCGGAAACGATGGTGGCGGCGATGGTGGCGAACGGCGTCCCCCACGCCTACCTCGCCTTCGAGGGCGAGCAGCACGGCTTCCGCCGCTCGGAGACCGAGATCCGTTGCCTTGAAGCCGAGCTCTACTTCTACGGCGCCATGCTCGGCTTCGAGCCCGCCGACGAGCTCGAGCCGGTCGAGATCGACGGCCTATGAGCTGATCATCGCCGCCTCGGGGCAACTGCCCGAGGACGGCGATGACTCACACCCGGTCGAGGACTTCGTCCCCGGCTGGTAAAGCGAAGTACCGGCGGCTATTTGCCCGCGACGGCTTTTTTGGCTTTCGATCTGGCCGGGCTTTTCCGTTTGGCGACGCCTTTTTTCGCCGCTTTCGGCTTCGCCGCAACGCGTTTCGGCGCCGCTTTTTTGGTGGCTTTTTTGGCCGCCGGGCGTTTGCGCGAGGACCCGGCTTTGGCCGGGCGCCGCTGGGCACTCGGGACCTCCTCCAACGCGACCGCGTTCGAGAGCTGCTTGATCTGCCCCTCGAGGAACTTCGCCATCCGTTCCTCCTCGCGGCGGATGTCGCGGGCCAACTTTGCGGTCTCCTTGTCGCCGACCTTGGTCGCGAACGTCTCCAGCGCCAGGTAGGTGGAGATCTCCTCGTGCTCGTTGAAGTACTCGGTCTTGGCGTTCTTCAGCATCTTCTCCTGCTCGCCGCTGCCGCGCAGCGCATGCAGCGGGCCCTTCGCCGCGGCGGTCGCCTTGGCGACGATCGTCTGCACCGCGTGTCCGCCGCCGCCGAGTTTCTTGATTCGGCGCTCGAGCGCTTTGGCATGTGCTTTCGTCTCTTTGAGATGCTGTTTGAGACGTTTTTTGTACGGCGTCTTGGTGGTCATCTCGATATGGGCCTGCAGGGCCGACTCCAGCTCCCGCTCCTTGCCATAGGCCTCGTTCATGTACTGGACGAGCTTTGCGTCGCGCTCGTTCGAATCACTCATATATGCGTCACTCCCTTTTCTGTAGTTCGCCGCTGGCTACCCCACCCGGTGGCAGGTCAACCGCAGCGGTCAGCTTACGAGGCAGCTCTTCGCCCCGCCCTCGGACTTCCCCTTTGCCGGGAAGGCATGGGCCAGGGCCTGGGCGATCAGCTCGGCGCGGGCGGCGTATCCGGGCGAGGTGAAATGGATGCCGTCTTCGATGAACCATTCTTTTTTCACGTCGGCGGCCCAGTTGTAGATCCGCATGTTCGGATAGGCGGGACAGGCGTCGTGGAGTTCTTCGTCCCACTTTTTCATGTTTTCGGCCGAGTAGGGATCGCCGGGCGGGACGATCGACTTGACGTTGACCCAGAGCACCGGTTCGTCGCCGATGATCGCCATCATTTTGTCGATCCGTTCGCGCTCGCCGACGTTGGAGCCGGCGGCAACGTCAGCCGCCTCGTTGGTCCCGAGCGCCAGCACCCAGCAGCCTTTGAAGCGTTCGGCCTTCCACGCCTCGGCGACTTCCTGGGCGTTCGGTTCTTCGTTGAAGCGCTCTTCGATCGAGCGCGCGCCGGAGACCTCCATATGCACTTCTTTGACCCCGACTTCGCCGTAGCGGGCTTCGATCCGCTGGCCGGCGATCGGCAGGTATTCGGCCGAGATCAACCCCTCCGAGGTCGAGTCGCCGATGTGGACGACGGCTTTGCAGGAGGTGTTCGTCGATTCGCTCGCCTGTTTGGGGGTCAGCGGCGGCGGCTTGGTGGTGCCGGCCGCGGTCGCTTCCTTGATCCTGATCTGTTCGCCTTCGGCGCTGGCCGAGTTGAGTCCCGCCATCCCGGCCACGGCGACGACGAGGACCAGCCCGGCGCCGATGATCACGCCCCGCATCACCGGCGCAAAGGTCTCCCACTTCCACCCCACCGCCCGACGGCGGGCGAAGAAGCGGCCGATCGCACCGTGGCGGATCGGCTCCTCAATGAATTTCCAGGAGAGCGCCGAGATCGCGAAGATCGCCACCACCTGCAGCAGCTTGCGCAGCAGCCCCTCATCCTGGGGATCGCCGGCGTGGGCGGCGGTGAGGACGATCACCGGCGTCTGCCAGAGGTAGATCGCGTAGGAGCGGACGCCGACCCAGCGCAGCGGCCGCACCCCGAGCCAGGTGCCGAGGCGGCAGGCCGGGTGAGCCAAAGGCATCAACACCATCACCGTCGCCAGCGAGAGGACGACGAACCCTCCCTGGTAGAGGAACGAGGAGAACTCACCCGTGCGCCAGATCATTATCGCGATGATCGCCAGGCCGAGCACGCCCATCGCGTCGAGCGTGTTGCGCGCCTGCGGGGTGATGCGGCGGCTGAGCCGGCGGCTCGGCCAGACCATCGCCAGCGCCGCCCCGAAGAGCAGGCCGCCGGCGCGGGTGTCGGTCCCGTAGTAGATCCGCGAGGGGTCGAGACTCGGGTGGTAGAGGACCGCCATCAGGATCGAGGAGGCGATCGCCAGCCCAACCGTGACCAGCGCCAGGCGCGGCCGCACGCCCGAGGCCAGCGGCCGCTCGCGGACGAGCTTGACGCCGATCAGCAGCAGGAACGGCCAGACGATGTAGAACTGCTCCTCGACCGAGAGCGACCAGAGGTGGTTGAGCGGGCCTTCTGGCGCGAAGCGGGCGAAGTAGGTGACGTTGCCGAGGATCTGCTCCCAGTTGTTGACGTAGAGGACCGCCGAGACGACGGCCTTGCGGAACTGGTCGGGCTGGGCGGGGCCGAAGATCGTCACCCAGGCGAGGACGATCGCCAGCATCACGAACAGCGCCGGCAGCAGGCGGCGGGCGCGGGCGAGCCAGAAGCTGCCGAGCTTGATCTCGCCCCGGGCCGAGAGTTGGGCCAGCAGCAGGTCGGTGATCAGGTAGCCGCTGAGGGTGAAGAAGATGCCGACGCCGAGCAGGCCGCCGGGGGCCCAGCCGAAGCCGAGGTGGAAGATGATCACCGAGAGGACCGCGATCGCGCGCAGCCCGTCGAGCCCTGGCATGTAGCGCTGGTTGCGCTTAACTGGTTCGGGCATCGGTTGCCCTCATGCTACGCGGGCGGGATACCGGAAAGTAGGCAGCCCGAAGGCGGGTTGCAGAGGAGGCGAATGACGCCCGCGTCGCCCTTTCTTCCCGGAATGCGGGAGCAACTGCGTTCGGGCCGCTGCTGCGCTGGTAGGTTTCCGGATCGTGAATCTCATCCAAAAGAAGAGCGGCGTCGGGGCCGGCCTCGCACTGGCGCTGGCGGCGCTCGCTTCGGTACTCGCCCTCAGCGCCGCGAGCGCGCCGGCGGCGACCGCAACCTGCCCGACCTTCCGCGTCCTGCATAACGACCGGATCGGGCCGGCGAGCCTGCCGGCGGGCAACTACGCGGTGGCGCCGGCGACCGGCTCGGGGCTGACCTGCGCCGTCACCTCGCGGCTCTTCGCTCGCTTCCTCGCCGACTACGACGGCGTCCTGCCGACGCCCTGGCGCGTGGTCGCGCAGGGGTCCGGCAAGGCAACCTTCCAGCGCGGGACCCGGTCTGGCTTCTCGGTCGCCCTCACCTCCTCGGGTGGCGGCGAAGGCGGGAGCAACCCGGCGACCGGCCAGCTCTGCAACGGCACCTTCACCGTCAACAACACCACCGTCGTCGGCGCCCTGCGCTTCACCCGCGGCAGGTTCCTGCTCTACATTCCGGACCGCTCGCTGGTCAGCTGCCGCGCCGCCTCGGCCCTCTTCACCCGCTTCCTCGCCCAGCCGGGCGGCGCCCTGCCGCCACCGTGGCGTCTGCTCAACCAGACCGCCACCTTCTACAAGCCGGCGCACCCGCAGCGCTCTGCCTTCCGCGTCGAGCCGCTCAACGGCGCCGGCACCAGTTCCGGCGCCACTTCCTAGGCGAGCCGCCGCGGCGCCATCCGCCTGCGCTGGACCCAAGCCCTCGGGGGGGGGGGGGGGG
>JACDGU010000133.1 GCA_013821475.1 Solirubrobacterales bacterium | reverse complement strand
TCGCTGGTGCCGGCGAGGTCGCCGGCCGGCCGGTCTTCTGTTACTCGCAGGACCCGAGCTTCCTCGGCGGCTCGCTCGGCGAAGTCCACGCCGACACCATCGTCCGCCTGCTGCGGATGGCAGGCGACGCCGGCGCCCCCGTCGTCGGCTTCGTCCGCTCCGGCGGCGCCCGCCTGCAGGAGGGTCACGCGGCGCTGGCCGGCTACGGCCGCATCTTCCGCGCCAGCGTCGAGCTCTCGCGCAAGGTGCCGCAGATCTCCGTCGTCAGCGGCATCAGCGCCGGCGGCGGCGCCTACTCACCGGCGCTGACCGACTTCGTCGTGATGACCGCCGAGTCGCGGATGTTCCTCACCGGCCCCAAGGTCGTGCAGGAGGCGATGGGCGAAGAGATCAGCATGGAGGACCTCGGCGGGCCGCGGCTGCACGGGCGCAACGGCGTCTGCCACCTGCTCGCCGACGACGCCGACGGCGCGATCGCGCTCACCCGCCACCTGCTCTCGCTGCTGCCGCAGTCGATCGGCGATCCGCCGCGGCTGCTGGCGACGGCCGAGCCCGACGGCCGCGACCCCGGCACCACCGTGCCCGACGCGCAGCGCAAGGTCTACGACGTCCGCGACGTCGCCCACTCGATCCTCGACCAGGGCAGCTTCCTCGAGCTCTCGCCGCGCTGGGCGCCGAACATGGTCACCGCGATCGCCCGCCTCGAGGGCCGCTCGGTCGGCCTCGTCGCCAACCAGCCGCGGGCGATGGGCGGCGTGATCGACGCCGCCGCCTCGGAGAAGGCGGCGCTCTTCGTCGCCGCCTGCGACCGCTTCGGCCTGCCGCTGCTGGTCTTCGTCGACACCCCCGGCTTCCTGCCCGGCAAGCGTCAGGAGGAGCTCGGCGTGATCCGCCACGGCGCCTCGCTGCTGCGCGCCTTCGCCGCCGCCACGGTGCCGAAGGTGACGCTGGTCCTGCGCAAGGCCTTTGGCGGCGCCGCGATCACGATGAACTCCAAAGACCTCGGCGCCGACGTCGTCTTCTCCTGGCCCGGCGCCCAGATCGGGATCATGGCCGCGCGCCAGGCGGTCGGCATCGTCCATCGCCGGGCGCTTGAGGAGGAGGGGGGACCGTCGCACGACGAGCTCGCCGACGCCTACGCCGCCGAGCACCTGACCGCCCCCGCCGCCGCCGCCAGCGGCTGGGTCGACGAGGTGATCGAGCCCGCCGCCAGCCGCGACCAGCTGGCCTGGGCGCTGCGCTCGCTGGGGGGGCGATGAGCGTCGCCGAGCCTGCGGCGGGTTTCCGGTCGATGGCGGGAACTGGTCGGCGCAGCCGGGTCGTCTCCACCTACGTCGCCCTCGGCGACAGCTTCACCGCCGGGCGCGAATCGATCGAGGCCGAGCGCTGGGCCGACCGCCTCGCCAACTCTCTGCGCGCCGTCAACCCGGAGCTGACCTACCGCAACCTCGCGGTCGACGGCGCCGGCAGCGCCGACGTGCTCGAGCAGCTGCCGGCGACGCTGGCGCTGAAGCCCGACCTGGTGACGGTGATCTGCGGCGCCAACGACGTCCTGCTCACCTCCCGCCCCGACATCGACGGCTACGAGCGGCGCTTCTCGGAGATCCTCGAACGCCTGCGCACGGGCGTCCCGGAGGCGGCGATCCTGACCACGACGGCGCCCGAGAGCTGGCACTTCATGGAACTGCGGCCGCGGACCAAGGCCCGCCTGGTCAAGGCCCTCTCCGACCTCAACGCGGTGACCCGCAGCGTTGCCGCCCAGCAGCGGGTGCCGTGCCTCAACGTCGCCGGCCACCCGGGGCTGACCGACCGCGCCAACTTCTCCGCCGACGGCCTGCATCCCTCGACCGTCGGCCACGAACGGGCAGCGCAGGAGATCGCCCTCTCGCTGCGCGCCCACTTCGGCATCCAGGGCGAGTTCCAAGACGATTTCCAAGGAGGCAGCTGATGGCCGACACCCTTTCCCAGGACTTCGACGCGCTCGAGCTCGGCGGTCGCTTCCGCTCGCCGGGGCGGACGATCACCGAGACCGACCTCGTCTCCTTCTCCGCCCTGACCGGCGACCACCACCCGCTCCACACCGACGTCGAGTGGGCGGCCCAGAGCGAGTTCAACGGCCGCATCGCGCACGGCATGCTGCTGCTCTCCTACTGCGTCGGACTGGTCCCGCTCGACCCCGCCCAGGTGCTGGCGCTGCGCGGCTTCGAGCGGGTCGCCTTCAAGCGCCCGGTGCGGATCGGCGACACGATCCACGTCGAGGGCGAGCTCGAGGCGAAAAAGGAGCTCGACGCTGCCACCGGCCTCGTCCTCTTCGCCTGGAAGATCGTCAACCAGCGCTCCGAGGTCGTCACCCTGGCCAAGGTCAAGGTCCTCTGGCGCCGTGCCCTGCCCGCGCCGGCCCCCAGCACGGGCGCCGTGCCCGAGCAGGTCTATCTGTGATCCTCGCGGGCAAGCGGATCCTCGTCACCGGGGTCGTCAACCGCCAGAGCATCGCCTTCTCGATCGCCGAGCGGGCCCAGCAGGAGGGGGCGGAGGTGCTGTTGACCAGCTTCGGCCGGATCAAGCGGATGACCGAACGCGCCGCGGCGCGGCTGGATCCGGTTCCCGAGGTGCTCGAGCTCGACGCCAACAGCGACGAGAACCTCGCCGCCCTGCGCGAGGAGCTCGCCGGCCGCTGGGGCAAGGTCGACGGCGCCGTCCACGCGATCGCCTTTGCCCCCGCCGACGCCCTCGGCGGCGACTTCCTGGCGACGCCGCGGGCCAGCGCCACGACCGCCTTCGAGACCAGCGCCTACTCGTTCAAGGGCCTGGCCGAGTCCCTGTCCCCGCTGATGGCGGACGGCGGCAGCCTCGTCGGACTCGACTTCGACGCCACCGTCGCCTGGCCCTCTTACGACTGGATGGGCGTCTCCAAGGCAGCGCTGGAGTCAGTCAGCCGCTACCTCGCCCGCGACATGGGAGCGGACGGGGTGCGGGTCAACCTGATCGCCGCCGGCCCGGTCCGCACCGCCGCCGCCTCCGGGATCGACGGCTTCGACGACCTCTGCGCGCTGTGGCCGGCGCAGGCGCCGCTCGGCTGGGACGCCGATGACCCGACCCCGGTCGCCGACGCGGCGCTCTTCCTCCTCTCCGACCTCGCCCGCGGCACCACCGGCGAGATCCTCCACGTCGACGGCGGCCTGCACGCCGTCGGCGCCGCCCCGCCGCCGGCCTGACGCTCCCGGCCGTTTTCTCAGCCGCTCACCGGGTGGTTGGAGTGGAAGACGTTCTCCGGGTCGTAGCGGTCCTTGACCTCACGTAGCTTCGCCACCGTCTCCGCGGGGAACGCCGTCCCGAGGTCGGTCGGGTCATCGCAGAAGTTGAGGTAGTTGCCTGCGCCATAGGGCTCGAGGGCGTCGTCGAAGGCGCCAAGCCACCCCCGCGTCGGCGCCATCAGGGCCGGGTCGGGGACGATGCCGACCGCGAACGCGAGGAAGGAGCCGGGGAGCACTGCGAGGGCGCCGGCACCATGTGGCGCCCGCGAGAGGGCGCCGCCGCAGTGGCGCAGCTCGGCGACGATCAGATGCGAGTCGGAGCCGGGGCCGACCGCGTCGAGCATCGCCTCGATCGCCGCCGCCGGCGGCTCTCCGGTCAGCATCGAGGTGCCGGCGTAGGGCGAGGGCTCGGGCGGGTCCATGTGCAGATCCTCGATCCCGGCAGGGGGAACCGCCGCGACCGTGTCCATCGTCGGCCCCAGCTCGCGTAGCGGCGCCACCAGCTCCTCGCCGGCGGCGGGGTCGCCGCAGTAGATCGCCTCGATCACCGCGAAGGACTGGCCGCGGAAGGGCTCGGGGATCTCCGGGATCGGCGGGAAGTTCATCAGCCGGCCGACCGAGGTCATCTCCTCGGGGACGCCGGCCGTCCACTCGTGCCAGGCGTGCAGCACCTCGCTCGCCCGCTCGGCGGGGAAGAAGAGGGCGCCGGCGTAGATCTCGGGCAGCTCCAGCAGTTCGAACTCGAGCGCGGTGACGACGCCGAAGCTGCCGCCGCCCCCGCGCAGCGCCCAGAACAGCTCGGGCTCGTTCTCGGCGTCGACCCGCAACTGCTCCCCGTCGGCGTCGACCAGCTCGATCGCCGTCACCCGGTTGCAGGCAAGGCCGTGCTTGCGGCCGTAGAAGCTGACGCCGCCGCCGAGGCTGTAGCCGGCGATGCAGACGGTCCGAGTCGAGCCGTGCAGCGCGGCCAGGCCCTGCTCGGAGGCCTCCGGCACCACCTCGCCCCAGAGGACCCCGGCGCCGACCCGGGCGCCGGCGTTCTCGACGTCGATCTCGACCCCGGTCAGGCCGGCGGTGCGGATCAGCACCGTGTCCGCCAGCGAGCCGAGCGGCGCCGCCGAGTGGCCGGTCCGCTGGGCGCTGACGCGCTTGCCGTCGGCGATCGCCCCGGTGACCACGGCGGCCACCTCGGCTGCGCTCTCCGGCAGCGCGATCGCCGCCGGCTGCTGGTCGAGCAGGACGTTGAAGACGCCGCGCGAGGCGTCCCAGAGGGAGTCGGTCGGGGTCAGCAGGTCAGTTGCCATTCGGGTTCTCCTTGAGTTGGTTCACATCGAAGTCTTCGAGTCGGTCAGGCGCCGATGCTCGACCTCTCCACGGCTTCGCCGCGGCCGACGAACAGCTCGCTGACCATGCTCGGCGGGAACAGCCCGTGGGCGGCGACGCCGGGGTCGGCCTCGAGTCGGGCGGCGAGCGCGGCCGGGTCGCCGATTTCGCCGCGGTAGTCGGCGATGACGCCACCGTCGGGGCTGGCGGGGACGGCGCGGAGCTCGACGTCGTCGCCGAGCCGCGCCAGCGTCGAGGCGATGCCGAAGGCGAACAGCTCGAGCGGGACCGGGCCGCGCAGGGCCTCGACCGGCTTGCTGGAGTCGGCGATGACGACGAAGCGCTCGGCCGCGGCGGCGACGATCTTCTCGCGCAGGTGAGCGGCTCCGCCACCCTTGATCAGCCAGCCCTCGGGGGTCACCTCGTCGGTGCCGTCGATCGCGATGTCGAGCCGGCGCAGAGTGCTGAACTCCTCAACCGGGATTCCCAGCGAGCGCGCCTGGTCCTCGGTCGCGACCGAGGTGGCGACGCAGCGGATCTCGCCGATCCCGCGGCGGGCGAGCGCCGGCAGCAGATGGGCTACGGTCGATCCGGTTCCCAGGCCGACCGTCATCCCGGCCTCGACCAGCTCGGCGGCGGCTTCGGCCGCAACTCGCTTCTCCGTATCAGCCCCAGTCACGTCGGGCACCCTATTAGCCTCCGTCGCTTCCGGCAAAGTCCCTTCTGATACCAAATGTCCATACTTCGACGACGACTTCCGCACTTCGCAAATCCCCGATCAGGAGATAACCGACTTCGATGACCACCAGCACGGCAACCCAGGACTACAAGGTCGCTGACATCGGCCTCGCCGATTTCGGCCGCAAGGAGATCGCCCTCGCCGAGGTCGAGATGCCCGGCCTGATGCAGACGCGCGAAGAGTTCGGCGGCTCCCAGCCGCTGAAAGGCGCGCGCATCACCGGCTCCCTGCACATGACGATCCAGACCGCGGTCCTGATCGAGACCCTGGTGGAGCTCGGCGCCGAGGTGCGCTGGGCCAGCTGCAACATCTTCTCGACCCAGGACCACGCCGCTGCGGCGATCGCCGCGGCCGGGATCCCGGTCTACGCCTGGAAGGGTGAGACGCTGGAGGAGTACTGGTGGTGCACCGAGCAGGCGCTGCTCTGGCCCGACGGCGAGGGCCCGAACATGATCCTCGACGACGGTGGCGACGCCACCCTGCTGGTCCACAAGGGCGTCGAGTTCGAGGCCGCCGGCGCGGTCCCCGACCCCGAGTCGGCCGAGTCCGAGGAGTTCAAGATCGTGCTGGCGACGCTGCAGCGGACGCTGACCGAAGACCCCCGGCGCTGGACCGACGTCGCCGCCTCGATCCAGGGCGTGACCGAGGAGACGACCACCGGAGTCCTCCGCCTCTACCAGCTGGCCGAGACCGACGACCTGCTGTTCCCGGCGATCAACGTCAACGACTCCGTGACCAAGTCGAAGTTCGACAACCTCTACGGCTGCCGTCACTCGCTGGTCGACGGCATCAACCGTGGCACCGACGTGATGATCGGCGGCAAGGTCGCCGTGATCTGCGGCTACGGCGACGTCGGCAAGGGCTGCGCCTCCTCGCTGCGCGGCCAGGGCGCCCGCGTGATCGTCACCGAGATCGACCCGATCTGCGCTCTGCAGGCGGCGATGGAGGGATACGAGGTGCGCAAGCTCGAGGACGTGCTCGAGAGCGGCGACATCTTCGTCACCGCCACCGGCAACAAGGACATCATCACCGCCGATGACATGGGGCGGATGAAGCACAACGCGATCGTCGGCAACATCGGCCACTTCGACAACGAGATCGACGTCGCCGGCCTCGAATCGCGCGACGACCTCGAGCGGATCAACATCAAGCCGCAGGTCGACGAGTGGCGCTTCCCCGACGGCCACTCGATCGTCCTCCTCTCCGAGGGCCGGCTGCTCAACCTCGGCAACGCCACCGGGCACCCGAGCTTCGTGATGTCGAACTCGTTCACCAACCAGGTGATCGCCCAGATCGAGCTCTTCAGCAAGGGCGAGCAGTACGCGGCGAAGCAGGTCTACGTGCTTCCCAAGCACCTCGACGAGAAGGTCGCCCGCCTGCACCTGGCGGCGCTCGGCGTCGATCTCACCGAGTTGACGGCGGACCAGTCGTCCTATCTCGGCATCCCGGTCGAGGGCCCCTACAAGTCCGACCACTACCGCTACTAAGAACCTCCGCCGCGGCGGTATGGACGCGCGACTCTGGCTGACGGGTCCCGGGGGCGGGGGCCCGCGGTCGGTCCCGCTGAGCGGCGAGCGCACCCTGATCGGGCGCTCGCCGCAGGCCGACGTCCCGCTCGAGGACGACGGGGTCTCCTGGAACCACCTCGAGATCGAGCGCCGCGGCGAGGTGCTGATGGCGACCGACCTCGACAGCCGCAACGGCACCGCCCTCAACGGCGAGCCGCTCGACCGGCCGCGGCGGCTCAGCGACGGCGACACGCTGATCGTCGGCTCCCACCGGCTCGAAGTCTCGGTCGGCGCGGTCACTCCGGTCGGCGCCACGGTGGCGAGCGCCGAGCCCTCGGTGGCGCTGAGCGAGGAGGAGCGCGCCACCGCCACCGCCCTGGTCGCCCCCTACCGCAGCGAGGGTGCCTTCGCCGGCCGTCCC
>JACDGU010000132.1 GCA_013821475.1 Solirubrobacterales bacterium | reverse complement strand
GGATGGACCGCATGGCCAGGGAGAGCCGACGATCGGCAGGGCGTGGAACCGCAGGGAGTGGTGTCCATCGCCCTTCTTCCGGCCGCCAGGGAAAGTACGACCGAGAAGCTCGTCAAATCCGCTACCCGTGCTTCTTGCCCTTGTGCTTCTTGTGCTTGCCGCACTGGTTGGTGATCTTCGGGTTGTAGCTATCGACCTTGCCGTTCTGGCCGCGGAGAGCGACGTGGGCGACGTTGGAAACCTTGCAGAGGTTGGCGCTGTTCTGCAGCAGGCCCTGCTTGCCGCCCTTCAGGGAGAGCACGAACCTGGAGACCGGGGCGTCGGGCACCATCGCGAAGGTATTGCGGGTTCGCGAGACTTCTGAGCCCTTCTTGTGGACCGAGTCGATGAAGCCGACGACGTTGAGGTGGACCTGGCCGCCGAGTGAGGCGACGAGGTCGGGGAGCTGGCGTTCGCCGCCGTTGGAGCGGAAGTAGACCGGGCCTTCAAGGGGCTTGTCGAGCAGCGGCGTGAAGGCCCTCGCCTTGCCGAGGATCGATTTCGCCGGGCACTGGGCGCCGTTGCCGGCACCGGCGTTGAACTGGACCCGGGTGCAGGGGTTGTTGATGTGGCGGTTGTCGATGAACTCGGACTTCGGCAGGACGACCGAGACCTTGCTGATGTTGGCCTCGCCCGAAGGTTGGGTGAGCACAGCTTTCAGGGCCGGGTTCTTGCCGCGCTGGGTCGAGCCGGAGAGCTTCAGGGCCAGCTTGGGCTTGAAGTCGAGGCCCTTGCAGCCACCGACCTGGAAGGCGTTTTTCAGCGGCGCGCTGGCTCCCACGGTTGATATCTCTTCCCCAGAGACCGCCATCGGTTCGCAGGACGTCGGGTTGAGGGTGAAATTATTGCGGCTGATCTGCACCGCGACCGAGCGAATGTCGAGCGGGATCCCCTGCAAGATCGTCGGGATTGGGTCGGTTTTGACGGTGATCTGGGCGCTCGATTCATCGACGTAGAGGGCGGCTCTGACAACGACGACGCCGAGGTCGAAGGGGCCGGCGATCGCCGGGGTGATGATCACCGTGCTCAATGGGGCGCCTTTGTAAGGGCCGGCAAGGTAGGCGTGGCCGCTGACGAAGAGCGGGTTGCCCGAGCCGGCGCCGACGGTGACGGTGCCGAGCTCAGAGGCCGCCGGGCAGGAGGGCTGGGCTCTCTCGAGCGCGCCCTGGCCGGGGCCGCTGCGGGCCGCGGCGGCGGCGATCTGGGCCTCCGAGCAGTAGGGGATGGCGGAGAGGTTGCCGGTCAGGCCCGGGGGCAGGGTCAGGTTGAGGGCGCCGAAGCGCTGGGTGCCGTTCTCGCGGCTCATCCGCAACACGAAGGGCGAGTAGGAGCCGGCCAAGGGCGCTTCGGTGCCGGCTTCAAAGCCGGGGGCGTTTGGCAGCTCGGCTTCGCTTGCCGCGCAGGGCCCGCCGAGGGGGCTGGCGGTGACCGAGAAGGCGCTCGTCTTGGATTTGGTGGCGGCTTCGGGGGCGCTCCAGGGGGTCAGCCCCGCGACGGTCTGGTAGGTACCGCAGGTCGAGGGGGTGGTCAGGGTCGCCCGCGGGCCGCCGGTGAAGTCGAAGCTGAGGTCTTCGAAGGGCAGCTGGGGATTGTTTAGGAAGGTGGCTTTCAGCTGGCCGGTGACCGGGTCCGGTTCGACCTTGCCGGCCAGCTTGACGACGATTCCGGAGATCGGATCATCGAGGGCGATGTAGAGGGCCAGCAGCGAGCCGAAGGGGTTTTCGCCCTGCCTGGCGAGGTAGACGCTGCCGGGGACGAGGTGATCGAGCGCCGGCGTTTTGACCTCGACCGCGCCGACCTTGGAGGCCGCCGGGCACTTGGCCGCTTCGCTGACCGCGGCTGGCTCGGGAACCTGCGGGTCACTCGAGAGCGGCAGGTTGATCCCTTCCGGTCCTTCAAGGGCGCAGGCCAGCAGGCCGTCGCCGGCGGAGGGGTTGACGGCGATGCCGGCGGGCAACTCCACGCTGACGTCTTTGAGGTGTGCAGCCGCCAGGCCTTTAGGGTCTTCGTTTTGGGGCACGTGAATATCGACGCCGAGGCCGGTCGGCGAGTCGGCCGCGCTCGTTTCCGGCTGGGCGGAGAAAGAGGGGTTGAAGGGCACCGCTTCGCAGTTTTCGAGGCCGGCCGAAACGCCGTTGCCGTTCACCGAGGTGGTGGTCAGGCTGTCAAAGACGTTTTCAACCGACTCCACGTGGACCGTCGTCTCAAGCGGTCCCGTGCAGGAGGTCGGCAGGGATAGGAACGGCAGCCGGGCGGCGTCGGTGGGGCAGCCCAGGGTTTCGCCTTCGGTGCCGCACTTTCGCTGTGGATCATGGCCCGGGTCGGCCGGGACGGCCCAGATCGTCTCCGTGATCGTCGCCAGTTCGACGGTACTAGGAATCGTTTCGTCGAAAACCGAGAGGCCGTAGTCGCTGCTCCGCACCGCGGCGTCCTGGAAGGCGTTGAGGCCGGCTGCGCTGAAGCCGAACCGCGCCGCCACCCCGGCCGGCGGGTTGAGGTTGTAGATCGGCGCGAAGGCGATCTGTTCCGCCCCCAATCTGAACACGGCGACGCCGATCTGGGTGTTGCCCGGGCAGGAGGGCGTCTGGCCCTCGAAGCTGGCGCCGTCGCAGCGCGGCACCGCCTGGGGATTGCCGACAAGGCCGGGCGGCAGGTCGGCGATGATGCTTCGCAGGGTTCCTTCCGATACGCCGCTTTCGTCCTGATTGACGGTGATGTTCAGTTTGTAGGCGAAGGGGTGGGAGCCGGCCTGCAGGTCGACCGACCCGTCGGCTTCCACTGCGGTGGCGGAGACGCTCTGCAGGCCGAAGTCCGCCTGGGCTGCGGTGGGGAGCGCCAGGACCGCCAGCGCCGCCAGCGAGCTGAGGCCGAGCAGGAGTCGCTTGTGGGCGTTCACTTCGAACCTCCACGGTTGCCGTTGGCCGCTCGCGTTTTCTTGGACTTGTTGGACTTCTTCTTGTGGTGGCGGCGTTTGACGCACTTGCCGTGCTTTCGCACCGAGCCCCGCTTGCAGTTCGGCTTCTGGTTGCCGGGGCCGCTGAAGCCGGCACTGCCCGGTGGCGGTGGCGGCGGTGGCGGCCCGATCGGCGCCTTGCAGCCTTCGCCCGCGCAGGGGCTGAGGGTGCCGGTGTCAAAGCCACCGCCGACCCGGGCGTCATAGACGTCGAGCAGCACGTCTTTGTCTTCGGCGAGCAACTGCTCACGGGTGATCAAGAAGGCGCTGGCGGCGTCCGGGGTGGAGGTGACGAAGTAGGAATCGTTCGGGCTGTGGCCGCTTGATATGAGCGCCAGACAGCCCTGCGCGCGCTCGCAGCCGCCGACCCCGTTCGGCGTCCATTCATAGACGTCTTGAGTGGCGCCGTTGGTGTCGGCCCCCACCAGCTTGTCCTGGCTTTCGAAGAAGAGTCGTCCTTCGCCTTCGGACGGCAGATTTTCCGGCTGGGTGAACGGCACCCCGGGGAATGGCCTGATCAGGCTCAGGTTCGATTTCCCGATCGGCCGCTGACCGCTCGGGTTGCAGGAGGCGCACTGCAGGCTTTTGGAAGCCAGGTCGTACTCGTAGACCTGAGGGCACCTGCCGAATCCTGAGCTTTTACATTCAGCGTGAGCGAAATCGTTGGATCCGGCGTAGACATTGTCGTAGTCATTCAGGTGGGCCAGCGACATGAACGTCAGGTAGCGCCCGTCCGGGCTCACCTGCGCGACTCGATAGGCCGGCGACGCCTTCCAGGCCCCAAAGTCGCCGAATTCGTTATCCCGTCTCCTAAGTAGGCCGATAAAGCTGACTTCGCCGTCGTCGAATGCATAGAGGTTGCAGCTGACGCCTGCCGGATCTTTTCCTTCTCTTTCTTCTGGCAACTGAGGTGCAGTTTCGGTGGATTCACACGACGCCGGTTCGGCTCCCGTCGCCAGCGCTTCGCTGTCGATGAAGTAGATCCGTGAGAGATCCTCGCTCGCCCCCAGGGTTCCCTGGAAAGCCGAGGCCGAGCCGCCCAACGTGAATTCGCAGCTTTCGCTCGCCAGGCTGTAGAGGCAACCGTCGGTTAGCAGGACCTTGGAGCCGTCTACCGAGGCGGTGAGGAACTGGCCGGGGTCTTCTATTTTCAGCGTTTCTTTGCCGTCAACGCGGACGTAGACCTGGCCGCTTTCATCGCTCCAGAAGATCCTGCTGCCGTCAGCTGAGATCGCGTGGTCGACGTCGGGGGCTTGTTGACCCCCGCTACTAGCGAGACTGTTGGTCAGGCGGCGTCCCGAGCCGATCACCGCGTGCGTCGCCGCAGTTTTGTTGCCCGGCAGAACGTTGATCAGCCGCAGCTGCCCCGCCACCCACTCATAGAGGTCGCAGTTGCCTTCGGGGAAGCCGCTGCACTGCCCGGCTTCGACTTCCGGGGCTTCGGGAGCAATGTTTGGGACTGCCAGGGTCAGCGCGTCGTTGGCTTCGAAGATCAGGTGTTCGAATGCCGGCACCCCGCCAGCGCCTGAGTTGCCGCCGGAGAACGACAGTTCGAATTCACCCTGTGATCGATGCAGGGTCTGCGCCATCGTCACCAGCGGCCGCAGGTTCGGATTGCTGGCTTCCCAGTAGTAGAGGTCTTTGAAGCTTTTGCCGCCTTCGCTCGGCACTTCCGGCGCCAGCGCCGGGGTCGTCTGGAAGAGGACGCCGCGGGAGAGATCGGCGGAGAAAGCCTTGAAGCCGTTTTCTTCAGTTTGGATAGCTGACCCCGCCGTCGGCGGGGTCACGCTGGCCGAGGACCAACCGCTTACCGAGCGCTTGGCCAAATACTGATTAGCGCTCGGCGCCAGCCCCGGTGAGAAGGGCTGGCCCTCGTAGGACAGAGTGTTGCCGTCGGCGGTTGCCTGCATCGGCATCTGTATCGCGTTGACCCCAGGTGCGCATTCAATGCCACAGGATCCCCCCAGATTGCCGCCGGGTTCCGGCGGAAACGGCTCGCCGATCTTCTCGACGGGCGAGACCAGCTCGTAGTTGCGTCCAGCGCTGCCCGGCGCTCCCTGCGAGAAGGTAGTGAAGGTGCCGTCCGGTCCGAAGGTGGTCCCCACTCCGGTAGCGACGACGCGGAAGTGGTAGAGGGTTCCAGGGGTGAGCCCGGTCAGCCGCTGGGAGACCACGGCGGTCGGCGAGGTCAAGGTCGTTTCGAAGTTGCCGAATTTGGTCGCGGTGGACAGCGTGAGAAACAGTCGCTCGCCTTGGCCAATGACTAGTTTGGATTCGATTTTGGTGATCGTGGTGCCGGCTTCGATGCCTTCGCCGACGATTTCCTGGCCGACGACGAAAGTGCCTTGCGCCACCGCGATGTTTTCGATCAGAGTCTGTCCTTCTTCGAAGTTTCCTTTGCCGACCGGCAAGACCACGTTCGCGTCGGGAATCGGCTGGATCGATCCGTAGCTTTCGGTCGGTCCGTATTCGACGCGGTAGGTGGCCGGTTCTGCATTGGGGTTGATCGTGGCGAAGATGGTCACTGCGGTAGAGGTGACTTTCGTAGCGCTGCTGGAGACGATGGAGGGGCCCGCGGTGCGGAAGCTGAGCGCCCCGGCCTGCGAGGTGGGGTCGGGGTTGGAGCCGTTTTCGTTGGTTCCCACCAGCCGGAAGAAATAGGTGGTGCCGATCTCGAGTTCGGTGACTTCAGCGCTGACCGCATTCGTCCCACTGCCGCTGAACGGACCTGCGGGGGCGCAAGGCGCGGTCGACGCGTCCGCGAAGCCATTTTTTTCGAGGCCCGCTTTCGTGGTCGCGACGTATTCGAATTCGCAGGTCGCTTCCGGCCCGCCAGCGGCGCTGATCGTGCCGTTTAAGACGGCCGATTCTTTGCCGATTTCGGTCGCCGGTTCGGTCGTCACATCGGGGAGCACGACCGTGGCACCGTAGATATCGACTTTTCCGCTGGCGCCGTTGTTGACGTAGGCCTTTTCGGCCGTTGCGCCGATCGCCACCCCGTGCGAGCCAGAGAGGCCGGCGGCACCGAACTGGCCTTTGGGTTCTCCGGCCGACGAATAGACGGCGACGCTGGAGCCTCTGTCCAGGTAGAGGTCGTTCGTCGTCGGGTCGATCGCGAGCGTCGGGCCGCCCGGTTCGATCAGGGTGGGTTCCGCGTCGGCGAGCCCTTCCAACTTGGCCGTGCTGCTGCCAAAGAAATTACTTGCATAGATGTTGCCGAGGCCGTCGGCGGCGACATTGCAGAGACCTATTTCGGCAGTACCCGTTTCCGTCAGATCACTGTCTTTGGCTGGGTTTGCACTTGGGACATATTCGCGGATCGTGCTGCCGAAGGAGCCGACGAAGAGATGCCCGGCAGGGTCGACGGCGACTCCACAGGTCTCCCCTTCCCCCAGGGTTCCTAGTTCGGCACCGCTCGGGGCGTAGATCTTGACGATCGAGTTGTTGGCGACGTAGATGTCGCCAGCGGTGCCGCCTGGCGACCCTGGGGGAGCGATGGCGATCTCGTTTTCGGCGCCTCCTTCGGAGCCTCCGACTTCTTCGATCACGTTGCCGCCCAGCGCCGTGAAGTTGATCGGTTCTCCTCCGGCGTTGAACTTGTAAAGCTTGCCGCCTTCACCGGTGTCCAGGACGTAGATATCGCCGCTGCTCTGGTCGGCGGTGACGGCCTGAAGGATATTGAAGCGGGCAGAGCCGGTGGTGCCTTCGGGGCCGAGTGAGGCACCGGAATAGACACGGGTTTCGAGAGCGGAGGCCGAAGATGCGAAGAGAACCAGCAGCGAAGCGATGCCCAGCAGCGCTAAAGCGCAGACCGACAGCGAAAAGTTTCCTGATTCCCTCTTCCTCACAAAGCCCTCCCTGATAGCTATCGCGAAAGCACGTTCCCATGCCAACGCCCTCGTACCGAAGCTCCGACATCAGACCTCGTCCAAGGCATTGCTTAGCTCCAACCATCGACATAGGTCCGATGCCCTTTCAATTGTTCACTCCTCTGCTCGGCCCCCATTCGACCTGAGACCACTGCGGCTGTCCGCCGGCGAGCTCTGTAGCTCGAGGCGCCAAGTGCAGCAGTTGCCGGTAACCGGGAAGACAACCCCGATACCGGGAGGCCCGGGTGTCCTGGGGGGATGTAGCCGGCGGCCTCTCCCCTCGTCTCCGCACCGACCTGACGGCGGCGGGCACACTTCTCGCTGCGGTGTCCTCGGTCGGCCCCCGCAGCGGTGCTGCGAAGACCTCCCTGCGTCCTTGCAGCGCTCGGCGCGCCGCTCGCCATCTGAGCACGTTGACTCAGGTCGAAGTCACTAA
>JACDGU010000008.1 GCA_013821475.1 Solirubrobacterales bacterium | reverse complement strand
GTGCAGGCCGACCACGGTCGCGACCGGGTGGCCGCGGCGGGAGAGGCCGTGCTCGACCACCTCGGCGACGACGCCGACGCGCCCGTACTCGCCGTCGCGGCGCGGAATCAGGAAGACGCGATCCTCGTCGCCGACGTCGATCGACAGGGTCGCGGTGACGGTCGGGAAGACGATTGCGTCATCGAGAGGGATCAGGCGATAAGTCATAACCAAGTCCACTTTCTGTAGTTAGTCCTCAATCAGGATAGCGCAGCCGCTCGCTCCCTTCCAGGGGTCGGCCCGATACCTTGTCGGCATGGATCAAGAGCGCGCCAAAGAGCTGATCGCCCGCGAGCGGGACCTCGTCGAGAAGGAGATCGCGGCGACCGAACGCGACGGCCCCGAGGAGGGCGACGAGCGCAAGGAACCGGGCGACCAGGACTCCGAGGCCCTCTACCAGGACGAGTTCGACGCCGGCCGCGCCGAGAACCTGAAAGACCGCCTGGCCGCGGTCGAGCGGGCCGAAGAGCGCATCGCCGCCGGCACCTACGGGCTCTCGATCCGCAGCGGCGATCCAATCCCCGACGGGCGTCTCGAGGTCAACCCGACCGCCGAGCTGACGGTCGAGGAGGCCGAGCCCGGCGGTAGCGCCGGCTGAGGAACGGACGGGACGGCGCTGATGGCAAAGGTCCGCTGCCAGATCTCGATCTCCCTCGACGGCTTCGTCGCCGGCCCGGGGCAGAGCATCGACAACCCGCTCGGCGAAGGCGGGATGCAGCTGCACGAGTGGGCCTTCGAGCTCGCCGCCTGGCGCGACCCGCACGGCGAGAAGGGGGGAGAGGTCAACGCCAGCACCCCGGTCGTCGAAGAGGCGCTCGACAACGTCGGCGCCTCGGTGATGGGCCGCAACATGTTCGGCGGCGGCCCCGGCCCCTGGAGCGCCGAACCCTGGAACGGCTGGTGGGGAGACGAGCCGCCCTTCCACACGCCGGTCTTCGTCCTCACCCACCACCAGCGCGAGCCGCTCGAGCTCGAGGGCGGCAACGTCTTCCACTTCGTCACCGACGGGGTCGAGCGCGCGGTCGAGCTCGCCCTCGAGGCTGCCGCCGGCACGGACGTCTCGATCGGTGGCGGCGGCGAGACCGTCCAGCAGTGCATCGCCACCGGCCTGCTCGACGAGCTGCAGCTCCACCTCGTGCCGGTCCTCCTCCACGACGGCGTCCGCCTCTTCGAGAACCTGCCCCGCGGCACCGAGTTGGAGCTGACCCGCGTGGTCGATGCGCCCGGGGTGACGCACTTGGACTACCGGCTGGGCGACTGACTCAGTCGCCGTCGTCGCGGGGGTCAACGCCCTCGAGGGTCCAATGGAAGACGACGGTGCAAAACCAGTTGCCCGACTCGTCGGGGACCAGGTTGAAGCGACTGATCGCGTGCCGGACGCCCTCGTGGTCGCCGTAGAGAAGGTCGATCGAGATCGGCGTCGGCCCACCGGAGAGCGTTTCCTTGACCCGTTGGTGCAGGAATCCTCGGGGTCGCGCAGCGCTGCCTGCCAGTAGCCCGTGTCGCCGCTGGCGATGTAGAGGTCTCGTTGCTGGGTGCGGAAGTGCTCAATCGGCCCGTAACGGCGATCGCGCCGGTCGTGGGCGCCGCGCTCCAGCGGCCGGATCGGCCTCGTGCACGGGGTTGTCGGTGATCACGTCATAGCGCTGCAGGACCGCCAGGCCAGCACCGACGTTGCGCAGTGGGATCGCCAGGTAGACGACGTCGTCCACCTGCTCGATCAGGCCCCCGCCGGCGGAGACCAGGAATTCGCGTCCGTCGCCGTAGATGATCTTCTCGTCGGGGTCCTCGCGCCGGGAAGGGGTCAGCACCGGCCGCAGCCCGAGCAGGAGCGAACGCTCGGCGACCCGGGCGGCGCGGTTGGCGGAGCGCGTCGAGCCGAAGGTGGCGGCGCCAAGGAACAGGGTCCCGACCGCGGTCCGATCTCGGCGATGGTGGCGATGTCGGTCACGCCACCAGTCTCGCTGATTGGGATCGTCCGCCGGCGCCGGCGGCGCTTCCTGGGACCGCTGTGGTCCGGGGCGATCTCCTCGCAGCATCATCTGAACCGGGTCATTCTCGCCGCTCAGGCGTCGGCTACGCTCGCGCCATGAACAGACATCCCAGCACCCATGAGGCAGCCATGCTCTACGGAAACCGCTTCCTCACCGAAGATGCGCCGGACGGGCCGTTCCCCGAGACGGGCATGACCTCGCTCGACGCGATGCGACTGGTCGACGAGGAACTGGCGCTCGAGGGCGATCCCAACCGCAACCTCGCCACCTTCGTCACCACCTGGATGGAGCCCGAGGCGCAGCGGATCATTGCCGAGAACCTTTACCGCAACTTCATCGACCACGCCGAGTATCCGATCTCGGCCGAGGTCGAGCAGCGCTGCATCCGCATGCTCGCCGATCTCTACCACGCCCCCGGCGAGACGACGGGCGCCCGCACCCAGGGCTCCTCGGAGGCGATCATGCTCGGCGCTCTCTCGCTGAAGTGGAAATGGAAGGAGCGCCGCGAAGCCGCCTCGCTGCCGGTCGACAAGCCGAACCTGATCTACGGCGGCGACGTGCACGTGGTCTGGGACAAGTTCTGCCGCTACTTCGACGTCGAACCGCGGATCGTGCCGCTGCAGGAAGGGAAGTACGTGATCGGCCCCGAGGACGTCGAGCCACTGGTCGACGAGAACACGATCAGCGTCGCCGCCGTCCTCGGCACCACCTTCACCGGCCACGCCGACGACATCGGCGCCATCAACAAGCTGCTGCTGGGGATCAAGGTGGAGCGCGAACTCGACGTCCCGATACACGTCGACGGCGCCAGCGGCGGCTTCGTCTGGCCCTTCCTCTATCCCGATTCCGCCTGGGACTTCCGGCTCGAGCAGGTGCGCTCGATCAACGTCTCCGGCCACAAGTTCGGCCTCGTCTACCCGGGCATCGGCTGGCTCGTCTTCCGCGAGCAGTCGGACCTCGCCGAGGACCTCGTCTTCTACGAGAACTACCTCGGCAAGAAAGACGCGACCTTTACGCTCAACTTCTCGACCGGCGCCTCGATGGTCCTCGCCCAGTACTACAACTTCGTCCGCTTCGGGCGTGAGGGCTACGGCTACATCATGGAGGCGATGCAGAAGAACGCCCGCTACCTGGCCGAGAAGCTGAAGGCGATGGGCTACTTCGAGCTGATCGGCGACGGTGAGGAGCAGCTGCCACTGGTCGCCTTCAAGCTCGCCGAGGGCAAGGAATACGACGAGTTCGACGTCTCCTGGCAGCTCTCGGCCGAGCGTGGCTGGATGCTGCCCGCCTACACGCTGCCGCCCAATGCCGAAGACGTCAAAGTCCTGCGAGCGCTGGTCAAGCAGACGCTCAGCCGCGAGCAGATCGACCACCTGGCGGTCGACATCGCGGAGGCCTGCGCGACGCTGGAGAAGAAGGGCGGCGCCCACGCCTCCGAGCGCAAGAAAATCAAACGGTCGCCCGGCTACTGAGGCTCGGCGTCGGAGCTGGCCCCGGCGTCGGAGGCGACGACCCGCGACGGCCACCAGGTGCGCTCGCCGAGCCGGTAGGTGATCGCCGGGATCAGCAGGGCGCGGACGACGAAGGTGTCGAGCAGGACCCCGATCGCGACCGTGGCGCCGATCTGGACCAGCTCCTCGAGCGGCAGCAGGGTCAGGGTGGCGAAGGTCCCGGCGAGGATCAACCCGGCGCCGGTGACGACGCCGCCGGTGTTGACGAGGGCGACCATCGTCCCTTCGCGGGTGCCGCGCAGCGCCGACTCCTCGCGGGCCCGCGCCATCAGGAAGATGTTGTAGTCGACCCCGAGGGCGACCAGGAATAAGAACGAGAGCAGGACCAGGTCGAAGGCGATCCCTTCGCTGTCAAAGATCGAGAAGGCAAAGGTGCAGAGGCCGAGCGTCGCCGCGAAGGAGGCGACGACGGTGAGGATCAGGTACGCCGGGGCGACCAGGGCCCGCAGCACCGCCGCCAGGATCAGGCCGACGACGAGCAGGACGAGCGGGACGATCAGCTTCGTGTCGTGGGCATTGGTCCGCTCGATGTCGTAGTTCTCGGCCGGGATGCCGCCGAGCAGCCCGCTGGGGGAGACCTCGTGCAGGCGTTCGCGGATGCCGGCGACCGCGTGCGCGGCCTCGCCCGAGTAGGGGTCGCCCTTGAGGACGACGACCACCATGCTGCCGTCGTCGCCGCTGCCGTCGCCCCCGGTCGGTGGCACCGGCAGCGCCACCTTCACGGTCGGCAGCTTTTCCATCGCTTCGACCACCGGGCCGAGGTCTTCGACCCTGACAACAGCGGTCAGCGGCGAGCCGATGCCGGGCGGGAAGTGATCGCCGAGCACCGCGGTGCCGCGGCTGGAGTTGGTCGGCTGCGTCTCTCCCTGCCCGAAGCCGATCGTCCCGTGGTGCGTCAGGTTGCCGAGCGCGAGCACGATCAGGCCGCCGAAGACGAGGAAGACGATCGCCCGCGAGCGCCGCCGCACCAGCGCCGCGACCCGGGTCCAGCGGCTGTGGCCGACGCGTTTCGCCGAGCCCGCCGCGGGCCAGAAGGCACGCTCGCCCAAGGCCGAGAGCAGCGCCGGCAGCAGGGTGAAGGCGGCGACCAGCATCACCGCGATGCCGATCGCCAGGATCGGCCCGAGCCAGTGGGTCGATTGCAGGTCGGCGACCAGCAGGACCAGCATCGCCGCGATCACCGTGCCGCCGGAGGCGGCGATCGCCGGCATGCTCTCGGCCAGAGCGACCGGCAGCGCTTCGGCCACCGGCCTGCCGCGCTGCATCTCCTCGCGGTAGCGGTGGACGAGCAGCAGCGAGTAGTCGGTTCCGGCGCCGAAGACGAGCACGAGCAAGAGGAAGGTCCCCTCGGTGTTGACCGTGATCGCGCCGGCCTCGATCAGCAGGTAGGCGATGCCGATCGCGACCATGTAGGCGGCGCCGACCGCGAGCAGCGGCAGCACCGCCAGCAGCGGTGCCCGGTAGACGAGCAGGAGCAGGATCAGGACCAGGCTGAGGGTCGCGATCAGCAGCGTCTTGCCGGCTTCGTTCGCCACCTGCTCTAGGTCGGCGGCAATGCCGCCGGGGCCGGTCACGTAAGCGTTCAGCCCCGGACGTTCGTGTTCGGCCAGGTAGCTGCGGATGATCTGGACGCCGGAGACGATCGCGCCCCGGTCGGCGGCGTTGATCGCCAGCACCACCAGGGCCGCTTCGCCATCGCGCGAGATCGGCCCGATCCCGTCGGCGATCTTCGCGATCCCGCCCAGCGACTCGGTCGAGCCGGCCGAGAAGGGGTCGATGATCGGCGTCGCGCCGGTGATCCTCAGCGCGTCGAGGCCTTTGCCGATCCGTCCGATCGCCGCGAGGTCGGTCTCGGTCAGTCCTCCTTCACGGTTGAAGACCAGCACCACCGGCACCTCTTCGCCGCTGCTCTGGCTGTGCTGGAGGACGTCGAGCGCCCGGGTGGATTCCGCGTTGCTGGGCAGGAAGCTGCTCTGGCCGGCGGCGGTGACGTCGTCGATGTGGGAGCGGCCGACGAAGCCGGCGACGGCGATCGCGAGCCACGCCACGATCGTCACCCAGCGACCGCGCGGCCCGGTGACGGCGTCGGCGAAGCGCCTGGTCACGGCACGGGGCATTGGCTGGGGCGCACCGGTTGCAGCCTAGCCCCAGGTCACGACCGCATCGCAGCGGGCGACGCTTCGCGTTTCCGCTGCCGGGGTAGCCTGGGGTGATGAAGACGAAAGCACTCCTCGCGCCGGCGCTGATTGCGCTCTCCATTGCCTTTGCTGCCTGCGGCGGCGGATCGGGCAATTCCTCGACCGAATCCGGCTCCGCCGGTCCGTCCACCTCCGACTCCAGCGGCAGTGAAACGGCGCCCAGCGGCGCCGCGGGGCGCTCGGAAAAGGTCGAAATCGTCGAATTCACCTACGGCCCCGACCCGGTCATCGTCCAGGTCGGCGGCAAGGTGACCTGGCTCAACCAGGACGCCGCCCCCCACACGGCGACCGCCGACGACGGCAGCTTCAACACCGGCATCCTCGCCAACGGCAAGCTCAAGTCCGCGACCTTCAAGCAGGCCGGCACCTACACCTACTTCTGCGAAGTCCACCCGACAATGCACGGCACCGTCGAAGTCGTCGCCAAGGACTGAGCCGATGCCCCTCTGGATCGCTCGCAAGGCCGCCCCTGCAGTCTGGAAGCGGATTCCCTGGAAAATGGTCTGGACGGTCTCGATCTGGCTCGCCGACAAGGGCCGCGACCGGGTGAAGAACAACCTGACCGAGTCCGAACAGAAAGAATTCTGGACCCTGGCGAAGAAGTCGAAGGGGCGCCCGGGGGCCCTGCCGCAGCGCGACCGGACGCGGATGAAGAACATCGTCGGCAGGGCGATCCGGGGGACCTGAGCGAAGGTTCGAGGGAGGCGCTCTAGGATCGGGCGATGAAGCCGATCACCGTTTCCACCACCGTCGCCAAGCCGCGCGAGGAGGTCTTCGAGTACCTCGACCTGCTCGCCAACCACGAGCAGTACCTCGGCCACATGTACCTCCACTGGACCTTCACCGGCCCCGCCCACGGCGTCGGCGCCAAGGCACGGGCGCGGGTCAGCGCCCCCGGCTCGCGCGAATTCGCCGAGTTCGTGGTGCTCGAGTCCGAGCGGCCGCAGCGCATCGTCGAGGAGACGATCAGCTCCAACGGCAAGCGCCGCACCCGCGGCACCTACCGGCTCGACCCGCTGCCGCACGGCGGCACCCAGGTCACGCTCGAGCTGGCCTGGGTCGAGGTGCCGCGCTCGGAACGGATCTTCCCGCCGCTGTCCCGGCGCTTTCTCGCCCGCGCCCTCGGCAAAGGGATGCGCCGCCTGCGCAAGCAGCTCGAGGCCCAGCACTAGGCCGGCGCTGGCGCTGCGCGCGTCGCCGCGAGACTCTATGTTGGGCGCATGAACGACGACTGGCGACTTCAGATTGAGGCAAAGGACGACGGCGAGGCGCTGGTCGAGCAGCTGCAATCCCCAGAGCTCGAGCACGAACTCAGCGAGGCTGCCTTCCACGACCGCCTGATCGTCTCCCGCGACGGCGACACCGTCTTCGTCTACGCCGGCACCCGCGCCCAGGCCGAGGCCGCCCGCGACGCGATCGCCAAGCTCGCGAGCGGGCAGGGCTGGAACCTCGCGATCGATTTCAAGCACTGGCACCCCGAAGCCGAGGAGTGGGAGGAGCCCGACGCGGCGCTGCCCGAAAACGTCGCCGCCCGGGCCGCCGAGCACGCCGAGCTGATCGCGACCGAGCGCAAGGAAGTCGAAGAAGGTGCGCCCGCCCAGTTCGAGGTCCGCGTCGACCTGCCCAGCCGCCACGAGGCGGCGCGCTTCGAGGAGCTGCTGCGGGCCGAGGGCCTCTCGCCGGTGCGGCGCTGGAAGTACCTGGTGCTCGGCGCCCCCGACGAGGACGATGCCAGGGCGCTGGCGACCCGGATCGAGGGCGAGGCCCCCGCCGAGAGCGTCGTCACCGTCGAGGGCAGCGCCGCGGTCGCCTACGCCGAGCGACCCTTCAACCCCTACGCGATCTTCGGCGGCTTCGGGCATTAGCGACGAGCTCCCTGACGTCGGCTGAGTAGATGACCGACGGCGGCGGCGAGCGGAAGGACCTGGCCGAGCTGCTGGCCCGGCGGGCCCTGGCCGAGGACGCGGCCCGGCCCGATGCGGTTGAGCGCCGCCACGCGGCGGGGGCGAGGACGGCGCGCGAGAACATCGCCGACCTGGTCGACCCCGGCTCCTTTGTCGAGTACGGGCGCTTCGCGATCGCCGCCCAGCGCGGCCGGCGCGAGGTCCAGGACCTGATCGAGCGTACCCCCGCCGACGGCCTCGTCGCCGGCACCGCCCGGATCAATAGCGACCTGTTCGGCGAGCGCGCCGCCTGTGCGGTCCTCTCCTACGATTACACGGTCCTGGCCGGGACCCAGGGCGCTCTCGGCCACAAGAAGAAGGACCGCCTATTCGAGCTGATCGAGCGGATGCGGCTGCCGACCGTCTTCTTCGCCGAGGGCGGCGGCGGCCGGCCCGGCGACACCGACTACCCGGTCGTCTCCTGGCTGGAGACGCGCGCCTTCGCGCTCTGGGCGGGGCTCTCCGGGGTGGTGCCGCGGGTCACCGTCGTCGCCGGCCGCTGCTTCGCCGGCAACGCCGTAATCGCCGGCTGCTCGGACCTGATTGTCGCCACCGAGGGCTCCTCTCTGGGGATGGGAGGACCGGCAATGATCGCCGGCGGCGGGCTCGGCGAGGTCCACCCGGACGAGGTCGGGCCGGTCGCGATGCAGGCCGCCAACGGCGTCGTCGACGTCGTCGCCGCCGACGAGGCCGAGGCGACCGCGGTCGCCAAGCGGCTCGTCGGCTACTTCCAGGGAGCGATCGCCCCTGCCCCGGCGGCCGACCAGGAGCTGCTGCGTGAGATCGTGCCCGAGCGGGCGCGGCGCGCCTACGCCGTGGCGCCGATCGTCGAGACCCTCGCCGACGAGGGCTCGGTCACCTTCCTGCGCGAGCGCTTCGCGCCGGAGATGGTGACCGCGCTGGGGCGGATCGAGGGGCGGCCGGTGGGGATCCTCGCCAACGACAGCCGCCACACGGCCGGCGCGATCACCAGCGACGGCGCTGACAAGGCCGCGCGGCTGATCCAACTCTGCGACGCCTTCGGGTTGCCGGTCGTCTCGCTGGTCGACACGCCCGGCTTCATGGTCGGCCCCGACGCCGAGGCGACCGGCCTGGTCCGCCACGCCTCGCGGCTGCTGGTCGCGGGCGGTGCTCTGCGGGTCCCGCTGGTGGCGGTGATCCTGCGCCGCGGCTACGGGCTCGGCGCCCAGGCGATGACCGGCGGCAGCCTGCACGAGCCGCTGCTGACCGTCGCCTGGCCGTCGGCGCACCTCGGACCGATGGGGCTCGAAGGCGCGGTGCGGCTGGCCTTGCGCAAGGAGCTCGAGGCGATCGCCGACGAGACCGAGCGCGAGCAGCGCGTCCGCGACCTCACCGCCGCCGCCGAAGACAATGCGAAGGCGCTGAACTCGGCGATGCTGTTCGAGATCGACGACGTGATCGACCCGGCGCAGACGCGCAGCGTGATCGCCGCGACGCTGGCTGCGGCGGGGCGGGACCCGGAGCCCGGCTCGGGTCACCGCTTCGTCGACACCTGGTAGGGGAACGCCGCGGGCGCGAGCAGATTCAGCCTTCCTAGGGGTGCTGTGGGCGTTCCATCCCGGGCGCGCATGGGCGACGGCGTGGGAGACTGGGGCAACCGTGAGCCCGCGCCTCTCACCGCTGCCGGATCGCTTCGCCGCAACGGTTGCGTCGCTGCATCGGGTAGCCGCAGTGCTGGTCGCGCCGGAGCGTAAGCCCGCCAACGAGATCGCGCTGGCGGCGACGCCGGGTGGGTTCGGGACTCCGGAGTTCGAGTTCGCCGGCGCCCGTCAGCGTGTCCGGGTCGAGGCAGCCGAGCTGGTGCGGGAGGTCGACTGCCAGGAGCGGCGGGCGTCGCTCCAGGCCCTGGCCGAGGCCGGCGACCTGATCGCCGACCTCCTGCCAGCCGGTGCCGAGCTGCGGGACGAGCCGCTCGAGGTCGCCGCCGCCGCCTCCGCGGTGCTCGGCCAGTGGTACGCGCTGGGAGACGCGGTCCTCTCCCAGCTGGTGGCCGCAGCGGGACCCGCAGACGAGGTGACACCGCCGCGCCTCTGGCCCGAGCACTTCGACATCGCGATCGAACTGGGCTCCGAAGCCGCCGGAGTCAGGGCCAACTACGGCTTCTCCCCCGGCGACGACGACCATCCCGAGCCCTACGCCTACGTCGGCCCCTGGAGCGCCGAGGTCTCCGGCGAGCTCTGGAACGCGGGCGGATTCAAAGGCGCCGAGCTGACCTACGCCGACCTGCTCGCCGCCGCCGACCCGGAGGCGCTGGCGCTGGCGTTCTTCGAGGCGCGGCGCGACGCGCTGGCGGCCTGGGCCGCAGGCGACTGAGCCGATAGCCGACTGCGAGCCCAAGCAAGGACTGCGGTTGAGGTTTTCTTCGGATAGCGAGGAAAACCTCAACCGCGCTCACCAGACCGCGTCGTGGCGCTCCATCACGCCGAGGCCCTGGGCCAGCTCGTGGCCGCGGAGGGAGCCGGTGAAGCTGCCGAAGCTGTGGCGGTAGCGGGAGCGGAACAGCAGGTAGTTGTCGTCGCGGGCGTGGGCGGACTCGGCGCTGAACTCGAGCCGCTCGCCGTCGCCGAGCTCGATGCCCTCGCGGTCGCCGTCGAAGCGCACCGGCGGCGGCTCGCTGGGGTCGCCGTCGACCCAGATCCCGCGCTCGCTGTTCTCGGCCGGGTCGTTGACGCCTTCGACCAGGTTCCAGGCAAGCGCCTGGCCGGTGGCGGAGCGCCCGACCCCTGCCGACCAGCGCCAGCTGGTGTGGCGCTGGTGGTAGCCGGCCGACTCGTCGTCGATGCCGCGGGCGGAGACCTGCCAGCGCCGTCCGGGGATCTCGACCGTGCCCTCGATCGGGACCCCGGCGCGCTTGCGGGTCCAGCTCCAGCCGCTGCCGCTGGGGCAGATCGATTCGACCGGCTCGCACTCGCCGAGACGCAGGCTGGCGCGCAGGCCGCGGCCATCGATCTCCAAGGCCGGCCCGTCCATCGTCACCTCGCGGCTGCCGGGCCGCAGCGCCGTGTGGGCGAGCTGCCGGCCGCTGCCGCGGTCGAACAGCACCCAGAAGGACTGGGCCATCGGGCCGACCTCGGCCCGGGCGGCGCAGAGCATCAGCTGCTCGTCGAAGAGGCCGACGTAGCGCCAGCACTTGCGGTTCTGGCCGGCGGAGCGCAGCGGCATCGAGCCGGGGGGGTGGGGAAGGTCGGGCCGATCCGCGCCCGGGCCGCGCCACGGGATCTGGGCCGAGGGCATGCGTCCACGGTACTCGCGGCTCTAGGCTCGGGAGGTGAACCAGGTGATCCAAGTGGTCGGCGCGCTGCTGATTCTCACCGCCTTCGCCGGGGTCCAGTTCGAACGGATGCGCCCGGACACGCGCCTCTACCTCGCCCTCAACCTGGTCGGCTCGGCGATCCTCGCGGCGCTGGCGCTGATCGAATCGCAGTGGGGCTTCGTCCTGCTCGAGGGCGTCTGGGGAGTCGTCTCCGCCTGGAGCCTCGCCGCCGCCCTGCGCCTCCCATCCCGCCACCGACCGCCACCCGGCTAGTCGGCCGACGCTTCCAAGCGCTCGGCCAGCCGTTTCATCCCGCGCTCGCGGGCCGCGGCCGCGGCGCCGGCCCAGTCGGTCGGCCGGTCCTCCGGCGGCTCGACACCGGCGTCGCGCAGGGTGGCGATGTCCTTGAAGGCGAGCAGGTCCTCGTTGGCGTCGATCAGCGCAGCACGCAGTTTCGGGCGCTGCTCGCGGATCGCGGAGTCGAGCACTGCCTCGAGCGAGCCGTGCTTGCGCAGCAGCTCGGCCGCGGTCTTCGGGCCGACCCCCTTGGCGCCAGGGAGGCCGTCGGAAGGGTCGCCGCGCAGGGCGATGAAGTCGGGGACCAGCTCGGGCCCGATCCCGTAGCGCTCGCGGACCTCGTCGGGCCCGACCTCTTCGGTGCCTTTGCCGCCGGTCCGCACGTAGAGGACCGTCACCCCGTCGCGGGCGCACTGGTACATGTCGCGGTCGCCGGTCAGCAGCATCGCCCGGCCGCCGGCCTCGGCCTCGCGGCGGGCGTAGGTGCCGAGCAGGTCGTCTGCCTCGAGCTCGCCGCTGGTCGCCACCGTCCAGCCGAAGGCCTCGAAGAAGGACCGGCTGTCCTCGAACTGATGCGGCAGCTCGTCGGGCATTTCCTCATCGCGTTTGGCGTGGTAGGCGGGGTAGAGCTCGGTCCGGTAGGAGGCGGCGTCGGGGCCGAAGCAGAGGACGACGGCGCGCGGCGCGTGGATCTCGACCTCGCGCAGGATCAGATTTGCTGACCCCAGCAGCGCGTTGACCGGCCTGCCGTCCGGCCCGACGATCTTGCTCGGCAGCGCGTAGAAGGCGCGAAACAGCATCGAGGGCGCGTCGACGACGAGCAGGGGAGCGGGCACGACCCCACTTATAAGGCACACATCCGTGACACGCATCCGACCACGGCCGGCACGTGTCTGACTTTGGGCGCCATATATGACCCGAAAAGTCAGACACGCCCCCCGGAGCGAGGGGCCGATGCGCGTCGAGGGCGGGGGCCGGCGCCGCTGGTCGAGACGGTGAAGATCGTCGGCATCGATCGCTCCAGCCCCGGGATCGAGAAGCTATGCGGCTCGCCAACGACCGCCTCGTAGCCGCGGCCGAGCGCCGCCCGAGCTAGCCGGCACCCGCCGCTCAATAGATTGGACGGGTGAGCGACAAAGCCCTGCACATCGTCGACCTCGCCAAGCGCTACCCGACCGGGGTGGAGGCACTGCGCGGGGTCTCGATCGACATCGAGCCCGGCGAGTTCTACGGGCTGCTCGGTCCCAACGGCGCCGGCAAGTCGACGCTGATCCACTGCTCGACCGGCCTCGCGCAGCCGACCGGCGGCTCGATTGAGGTATTCGGCCACGACGCGATCCACGACTACACCGCCGCCCGCCAGGCGGTGGGGCTGGCGCCGCAGGAGATCAACCTCGACCACTTCCTCACCGCCGAGGAGACGCTCGACTTCCACGGCGGCTACTTCGGGATGCCCAAGCGGGCGCGGCGCGAGCGCACCGAAGAGCTGCTCGAGACCTTCTCCCTCACCGCCAAAGCCGGCGATCGCACCCGCACCCTCTCGGGCGGGATGAAACGGCGGCTGGTCCTGGCCCGGGCGCTGATGCACCGACCGCGGCTGCTGATCCTCGACGAGCCGACCGCCGGCGTCGACATCGAGTTGCGGCTCGAGCTCTGGCACTACGTCCAGAAAATCAACCAGGAGGGGACGACGATCCTGCTCACCACCCACTATCTGGAGGAGGCCGAGCAGCTCTGCAGCAGAATCGCCTTCATCGCCGACGGGCAGATCGCGGCGGAGGGAAGCAGCGACGACCTCGCCGCGCGCTTCGGTGTCGCCAACCTCGAGGACGCCTACCTGGCGCTGGTCGGCCGCAATGAGCTCTCGCGCTCGCGGGTCGAGGGCATCGAGGAGATTGCCCTGTGAGCGCCGCCCAGATTCGCTTCGCGACGCTCTGGCGCCGCGAGGTCAGCCGCTTCATGAAGATCAAGAAACAGACCCTGGGTGGGCCGCTGCTGGAAACCTTCCTCTACATCACCGTCTTCGGCGCCGCCCTCGGCTCGCGGATCAAGGAGCTGCACGGGATCAAGTACATCCTCTTCGTAATTCCCGGCCTGATCATGATGTCGTGGGCGACCAACGCCTTCACCAATAACTCCTCCTCGATCCTGCAGCAGAAGTTCCAGGGGGCGATCCACGACCAGCTCTCCTCGCCGGCCTCGCCGCTGGAGTTGCTGCTGGCCTTCTCGCTCGGCGGCTTCGTCCGCGGCGGCATGGTCGCGGTGATCACCTGCGCCGTCGCCTTCGTCCTCGTCGACCTGCCGGTGGACAACATCCTGGTCCTGATCCCGGCGCTCTTCCTGGTCGGCTTCTTCTTCTCTCAGCTGGGTGTCCTGATCGGGGTCCGCGCCGAGCAGTTCGACGATGTCGCCTTCGCCCAGACCTTCATCCTGCAGCCGCTGATCTTCCTCGGCGGCGTCTTCTACTCGGCCTCGCTGTTGCCGCAGCCGTTCCAGACGCTGACCCACTTCAACCCGATCTACTACATGATCTCGCTGGTCCGCTACGGCTTCGTCGGCTACACCGAAATCAGCATCCCGATCGCCCTGCTGGCGCTGACCGCCGCCACCGCGGCGCTGTTCGCCTTCAACCTGCGGCTCTTCACCCAGGGCTATAAGCTGCGCGCCTAGCGAGGGACCTGCCGGCGACGCCGCCGCCGGCCGAGCCGCTTGGCAAGCCGGCTTGCGGCTCCCACGATCGGCGCCGGCCGGCACCCGGCGCTCTCTACAATCGCAAGCGGTGGCTACTCGCATTCGCAGGAGGCGGCGCAAGCCGCACCATTCGCGCTGGAAGAAGATCGTGATCCCGGTCAGCATCCTCGTGCTCGCGATCGGCGCCGCCGCCGTCGCCGCCGGCGCTTGGGCGCTCAACGTCTACAACTCGGCGCCGCCGCTCGCGAGCCTGAAGCCGGTGCAGAAGGGCCGCTCCTCGGCGATCTACGCCGCCGACGGCAGCCTGATCGGCTTCATCCGCTCGGACACCATCCGCCAGCCGGTCGCTTCCGGCTCGCTGCCGACGACGCTGAAGGAGGCGACGGTCGCGATCGAGGACAAGAACTTCTGGACCCATGGTGCGCTCGACTACGAGGGGATCGGCCGCGCAGTCGTCAAGGACGCGCTGGCCGGGGGCAAGCCGGTCCAGGGCGCCTCGACGATCACCCAGCAGCTGGTCCGCAACCTATACATCCAGCATCCCGAACAGACCATCGAACGAAAGCTGACCGAAGCCCACCTGGCCGAGGACCTGTTCGAAGCCCACAGTCGTAACTGGATCCTCACCTCCTACCTCAACACCGCCCCCTACGGGACGGTCGAAGGGCAGACCGCCGTCGGTGCCGAAGCCGCCGCCCAGACCTACTTCAGCAAGCCGGCCAAGGAACTGAACCTGACCGAGGCGGCGCTGATCGCCGGCCTGCCGCAGGCGCCCTCCGAATACAACCCGATCCTCGACCCCAAGGCCGCCCTGCAGCGCCGCAACGAGGTGCTGGGGACGATGGTCGAACAGGGCTACATCGACCAGCAGGAATACCTCGACGCCCGCACCCACGGCCTCGGCCTCGAACCCGGCGACAAGTACAAGGTGATCCACGACCCCTTCCTCTTCGACCTGGTCCAGCAGGAACTGATCGACAAGTACGGGATCAACACGGTCCGCAAAGGTGGCCTCAAGGCCTACACGACGATCGACCCGGCGCGGCAGGCAGAGGCCGAAAGTGCGATCGCCGAATCGTGTTACGTCTGCTACCCCGGTGGCGGTCCGGCCGCAGGCCTGGCCTCGGTCGACCCCAAGACCGGCGCGATCGTCGCCCTCGCCTCGACCAAGGGCGAACCCGGCGAAGAACAGTTCAACTACGCCTGGCAGGCGCATCGCCAGCCGGGGTCCTCGTTCAAGACCTACGTGCTGACGACGGCGATCAAGCAGGGCATCGATCCCTACACGACCTACTACAACGGCACCTCGCCGATGACGCTTGAAATCCCCGGCGGCGGCAGCTGGACCGTCAACAACGACGAGCCGGGTGGCGGCGTGATGGCGCTCTCTGAAGCCACTTGGAACTCGATCAACGTCGTCTTCGCCCAGCTTGACCTCGACGTCACCCCCGAAGCGGTTACCGAAACCGCGCACCAAATGGGGATTGAAGCGAACCTGCAGTCGCTGCCGGCGGAGGCGATCGGCGGACTCGCCGAAGGCGTCACGCCGCTGGAAATGGCCGACGCCTACGCGACCCTCGCCAACGGCGGCATCCACCACGACCCGACCGCGATCAGCCGGGTCGAATTCCCCGACGGCAAGGTCGACAACATCGACAACGGCGAAGGCGATCGCGTCCTCACTCCGGGCCAGGCCTGGGAAGTGACCAGACTGCTCGAGGGCGTGATTACGATGGGGACCGGCGCCGGCTACACCTCGATCGGCTGCACCTCCGAGGCCGGCAAGACCGGCACCTCCGAGGAAGAGTCCGACGCCTGGTTCGTCGGCTTCACGCCGAAGTACTCGACCGCGGTCTGGGTCGGCCATCCGCAGTCGCGCGAAAGCACCGGCTTCGGCGGCCCGACCGCCGGTCCGATCTGGCAGAACTACATGTCCGCCGCGGCCGAAGGCGAATGCCCCGAATTCGAAGTCCCGAGCAGCCTGCCCGAACTGTCGGCGCTGAGCACCGACCATACCCGGGCCTCCTCGGAATCCGGCACCGGCGAAGAAGAAGAATTCGAAGAATCCGAAGAAGAAACGGGCGAATCGACGCAGCAGGAAAAGGAAGAAAAGGCCGAAGCAGGCGAAGGAGAAACGGCCGAACCCGAACCCGAACCGACCCAGGAAAACACCCCGGCGCCGCCGCCCAGCACGCCGCCCGCGGTCGGCGGCGGCATCTCTCCAGGCTGAGCCCAGCCCCTCGGGCGATGCCCCAGTTGCGGGCGTCAGCTATGGCTTCCATCCCGACGAGCTGCGCGCCGAGGCGGCCGATCACCTGATCGACGACCCCGCCGAGCTGCTTGCGCTAGCCGGCATTCCCGCCGAGGGCAGAACGTCGCGGTGGCGCCGTGGTGTGGCGCCAGGCCCTCGCCGGCTCTCGAGCAGCTTGCCTGCGCGATCGTACGCGGAGACCGAAACCGGTTCGGCGGAGATCGGGAAGAAGAGGTCGAAGAAGCGAAAACGACTCAGCCTCGGGTGGCGCGCGAGCAAGCGGCTCGGGGCACGGAGGAGGTCGGCTTCGAGCGCGGACCCGTCCGCCATCTTCACCGCGATCCGCGCCACGCGGGGTCCGGCGGTCCCCGCCAGGTCGGCCTCCGCGTAGCGGTCGAATTCGCTCCCGAAAATCGCGTCGAAGGTGAAGGTACGAGGCAGCGGTAGCGGGATGGACGCGTAGAAGCCGCCTTCATATTCATCCCGTTCGGTGCTGTCGCCCACTGAGAAGAGGAAGGTCGCGTAGTCGGGTTTGCGACCGTAGCCCTGTTCTTCGCCGAACCTGATCCGCCAGGGAGCCCCGAAAAGGCTGTGTCCGCGGGCCACGACGGATGGCGTCCGCGGACCATCGGCGCGGGCCTCGGCTGCGGGCACCGCCATCGCGGCGAAGATCAGCGCGACGAGCGCCGTTCGGCGGAGTCGTGGTGGCTTCACGGCCGCTACTCGCCGACGAGCTCGATCCGGTAGCCGTCGGGGTCCCTGACGAAGGCGATCCGGTGGCCCTCGGTGCGGCCGCCGGGACGGTAGGGCGGCTTCTCCGGCTCGATCCCCTCGGCGGCGAGGGCCTCGAGGGTAGCGTCGAGCTCGTCGACCAGGATCGCGATGTGGTTGTAGCCGGTGCCGTGCTCGTAGGCGTCGACCCCGTGGTTGAAGGTCAGCTCCAGGCGCGGGTCCTCGCCCGGCAGAGCCATGAAGACGTTGATCGCCTCGTCGCCGATCGGCATCCGCGCCACCTCGGCGAAGCCGAGCTTCTCGTAGAAGGAGACCGAGCGGTCGATCTCGCCGATCCGGTAACAGGTGTGGAGGTAGCTGGGGGCCATCGGCTCCAGACCAGGCTACAGGCGATGCACAGCTTTCGGACGGGCTCTTGATTTGGGCACAAGCGTTTACTAGTTTGCAACGCCTCGTCCGCCTTGGTTCGTCCAAATCTGGCTCAGAAAGGCATCTCTTGCGAAAAAGGCTCAACCGCTCGGCTTCGCTCCGGGCACTCGTGCTCGCCGTCCCGGTCGCCGCCGCGCTGTCGTTGCTCGTCGCACCGGCCATCGCCGACGCGGCGGTGACGCCGACGGGGGTGACCGACACGATCCACATCGTCCTCGTCAAAGGTAAGCTCAAGTTCGAAGCGCCGAGCAGCGTCACCCAGGGCGACGAACTCGAAATCGTCAATGACACGAACCCGAAACAGGTCGGCCCGCACACCTTCTCGCTGGTCACCAAGGGCTCGTTGCCGAAGACTCCGCCGGCGCGGAAAAGCTGCTTCACGCCGACACACATCTGCCTCTCGATCGCCAAATGGCAGGGTGCGCACGGCGAAGAACCGCCGAGCATCAACCCCTCCGAAGCCGGTCCCGAAGGCTGGAGCACGATGGGCACGATCGCCAAGACCGGCGATTCCTGGTTCACGCAGAAGAAAGGATCGTCGCTGACCCAGGTGGTCTCGGCGAATGCGGGCACGCTCTACTTCATGTGTGCCGTCCATCCCTGGATGCAGGGCAAGATCCAGGTCAAGGCGCCGACGGTCGGCGTCCCGGGCGTCTAGCCCACGGCTGAGAAGTTGCCAGGCACGCCCCGCCTGGGGCGCCGAGCTTTCCTCGGCGCCCTCGGCGGCGGCGCGGCGGCCCTGCTGGCGCCGCAGCGCCGCCGGCTCGAGTCGCTCCTCCCCTTCGGCGGGGAGACTCCGAGCGCGTCCGCGGCGGTGCCGTTCCGGGCTCGCCTGCCGATTCCGGAGGAGTTGACCGACTCCGAGATCCGGATCCCGATCCGCGAGGCCGAGCAGCAGATCCTGCCCGGGCGCAAGACGAAGCTCTGGACCTACGGCGGCAGCTTCCCGGGGCCGACCGTGCGCCGTCCCGCCGGCGAGCGGACCGAGGTCACCTTCCACCACGAGCTGCCGGCCAGGGTCGGCGAGCTCTCGGTCCACCTCCACGGCGGACATAACCGCACCCAGTTCGACGGCCAGCCCGGGGGCCTGACCAAGTCCCAGCCGCTCTCCTACTACTGCCACATCCCCCGCGGCCTCAGCCCGCGCGAGTCCGGCAACGACCTGCTGCTCGAGCCCGGGGCGCGGAAAACCTACGTCTACGACCTGATGGAGGACGGCCGCCCCGAACGCTCCGCCTTCCAGTGGTACCACGACCACCGCCTCGACCGGACCTCGCCGCGCAGCTGGCACGGGCTGGCGGGAATGTGGATCGTCGACGACGAGTTCGACGCCTCGCTGCCGCTCCCCCGGGGCGAGCGCGACATCCCGCTGATGATCTCCGAGCGCAGCTTCGACCGCCACAACCAGCTGACCAACCCTTTCGAAGACCACCTGCGACCGCCCGCCGACGGGATCGTCGGCCAGAGCGTGCTCGTCAACGGCGCCTTCATGCCCCACCACCACGTCGGCGCCCGCCGCTACCGGCTGCGGCTGCTCAACGTCTCCCCATTCCGCAGCTACAACGTCCACCTCTCCAACGGCGCGCCGATGGTCCAGATCGCCACCGACAGCGGCCTGATGCCGATGCCGGTGCGGCGCAACGAGATCCTGCTCGGGCCGGCGGAGCGGGCGGAGGTGATCGTCGACTTCGCCGGCGCCCGCGGCGAGACGGTCGAGCTGCGCAGCTCCAAGCTCCACGTCGGGCGCAACGTCACCGGCTCGCGCACCTACGCCGGGGCGCTGATGCAGTTCCGGGTCGGCAGCGAGCGCCTCGCCGACCGCACCAGGGTCCCGCGCAAGCTGCGAGCGCTGCCGGACTGGACCCGCAAGGCCAAGCGCAAGCCCGACCACAGGTGGGAGATCACGATCGGGGGCCTGTTCAAGACCGTCTGGCAGATCAACGGCAGGACCTTCAACCCCGCCCACTCGGACGCCTTCCCGCGGCTCGGCTCGACCGTCACCTGGGAAGTCCACAACCGCACCAACGTCGCCCACGTGATGCACCTGCACCACACCGACTGGTACCTGCTATCGCGCGACGGCAGGCGACCGCCGCCGTGGGAAGACTGTCTCAAGGACACCTTCTTCGTCTATCCCGGCGAAAGGATCCTGCTCGCCGGCCACTTCTCCGACTACGCCGGCAAGTTCGTGATCCATTGCCACATGCTCGACCACGAGGATCACGGTTTGATGAGCCAGTTCCAGGTGCTGCCCGCTAAAGCTTGAGTCCAGGGGGTCGATGCCGAAGGGCATGAGGAATCCGTTCGCGAGGAAACAGGCATCGCTGCGAGCTCCCGAGCGCTCTGTCGCACGCGCCACCGGTGCACTGCTGCTCGGCGCCTCCACCTTCGTTTTGCTTTCGCTGCTGCTGCCCCACCCCAGCGGCGGCAACTCCTACGCGCTGACGGTGGCGGCGGTGGCGATGGCCATCGCCGGCGTCCTCTGTCTGATCCTGTTCGAACGGATTCCGGTGACTCTCGGCCATCTGCTGCTGGCGGCAACGACGGCGACGACTGGCCTGTTGATCTACGAGAGTGGCGTCGCCGCCGGCCAGTATGGCTCGATCTTCGTCTGGGCGACGCTGATCTCGGCCTATTTCTTCTCGCGCCGGGTCGCGATCGCCCATCTCGTCTGGCTGCTCGGCGTCTACGCGCTGGCGCTGGCCTTCGTCGCCAGTACCGCCGGTTACTCGCCGATCACCCGCTGGCTGTTCACGGCGATTACGCTGACCGTCGTCCTCCTCTTCACCAGCCTCATCGTCGCCCACCGCGCCCGCGCCGACCGCCGCGCCCGCCGCTTTTTCGATCTCTCCCACGACCTGCTCTCGATCGGCGACCTCGAGGGCAACCTGCTCGAGTTCAACGGTGCCTGGACCGACTCGCTCGGCTACAACCTCGACGAGATCCTGGTGATGCCGTTCATCGATCTGGTTCATCCGGACGACCGCGAGCGCACCGAAGTCGAGGCGGCCTCGCTGTACGGGGGTGGGGGCCACGTCGGCTTCGAGAACCGCTACCGGGCAAAGGACGGCACCTGGCACTGGCTGCGCTGGAGCTCGACCCTCTCGCCCGAGGAGTCCCTGGTCTACGCCAGGGCGACGGACGTCACCGAGCTGAAGCGGATCGAGGTCGAACGTGAGCGGCTGCTGGAGAAGGTCGAGGGCCTGGCTCACAGCGACGCACTGACCGGCCTCCCGAACCGCCGCTCCCTGGACGAACAGCTGCCCCGCGAAATCGCCCGTGCCCGCCGCTCGGCATCGTCCCTCTGCGTGGCGATCGTCGACGTCGATCACTTCAAGGCCTACAACGACGAGCACGGCCATCTCGCCGGCGACACTGCTCTGCGCGAGTGCGCCGCCGCCTGGGACACGGCGCTGCGCGCCGGCGACTCGATCTCCCGCTTCGGCGGCGAGGAGTTCCTCGCCGTCCTGCCCGACTGCGGCGTCGAGGAGGCGACCGAGATCGTCGAGCGCCTGCGTGAAGTGACTCCCCCGGGCCTGACCTGCTCCGCCGGCCTCGCTCGCTGGAGCGGCGAGGAAACCGCCGAGACCCTGGTGCGCCGCGCCGACGCCGCGCTGTACGTGGCGAAGGCCGCGGGGCGCGACCGGCTGGTCCACTCGGCCTCCGCCGAGGCCTAACGCTGGCGTTCTCAGGCGTGCAGGGCTAATGCCCGGCCGGAAAATAGTCGATATTGGGAGGTATGTGGGCAACGGCGAAAACGCAGGTTTCCCTGAGGGGTAGCGGCCAATCCGAGGCCCGAGCCGCCGGGGCCCTGCTGGTGGGTGGCGCCGAGCTGGTGGCGCTCTCGCTGGCGCTGCCGCACCCGGGCGGCGCCAATGCCGCCGAAATGATCGTCACGGCGACGGCGATGGCGCTCGCCGGCGTTCTCTGCTTGGCTTTCTACGCCAGGATTCCGCTGCCGGCAACACACCTGATCCTTGCCGCGACGGCCGCGGCGACCGGTCTGGTGACCTTCCAGAGCGGCGTCGCCGCCGGCGTCTACGGAACGATCTTCGTCTGGTCGATGCTGATCTCGGCCTACTACTTCTCACGCCGGGTCGCGGCCGCCCACCTGGTCTGGATCCTGATCGTCTACGGGCTGGCGCTGGCCATCGTCCCCAGCACCGCCGGCTACTCGCCGCTCACGCGCTGGCTGTTCACAGCGATCTCGCTGACCGTGGTGATGGCGCTGACCAACCGGATCGTCGCCCACCGCGCCCAGGCCGACCAGCGCGCCCGTCGCTTCTTCGACCTCTCCCACGACATGCTCAGCACGATGGACCGTGAGGGGCGCTGCGTCGAGGTCAACGGCGCCTGGAAGCAGCTGCTCGGCTACGGATCCGATGAGCTGCAGGGCAGGATGCTGCTCGAGCTGACCCATCCCGATGATCACCGCCGGGCCCTCGCCGCCGCCGCCGAGCTGTTCAAGGGGGCCGAGTCGGTCGGGCTGGAAAGCCGCGTCCGGGCCAAGGACGGCAGCTGGCACTGGCTGCGCTCGAGCTCCGCCTTCGCCCCCGAGGACGGTCTCGTCTACACCCGCTCGACCGACGTCACCGAGCTGCGGCGGATTGAGGCCGAGCGTGAGGAGCTGCTCGAGGAGGTCGAGAGCCTCGCCCGCAGTGACGCCCTCACCGGCCTGCCCAACCGCCGTGCGCTCGACGAACAGATGCCGCGGGAGATGGCTCGGGCCCGCCGTTCCCAGTCGCCGCTCTGCCTGGCGATCGTCGATATCGACCACTTCAAGCTCTACAACGACAGCCAGGGCCACCTCGCCGGCGACGTCGCCCTGCGCGAGTGCGCGGTCGCCTGGGACTCGGTGCTGCGCGGCGAAGACACGATCGTCCGCTTCGGCGGCGAGGAGTTCGTCGTCGTCATCCCCGACTGCATCGAGCAGGCGGCGGAGATCGTCGAGCGGCTGCGGGAGGCGACGCCGCAGGGGCAGACCTGCTCCGCCGGCCTCGCCTGCTGGGACTTCACCGAGACGATCGACGAGCTGATCGGCCGTGCCGACGCGGCGCTGTACGAGGCGAAGGCGGGCGGCCGCGACCGCCTCGTCCACACTTCCTCCTAGCTAGCGGGGGCGGGCACAGGGGGAGTCGGGTGGACCTCGCCTGCGAACTGCGGGGAGGCTTGGCGAGGTCCACCCGACTCCCTACCGCGTCCCGCCCTCGCTAGGGATCCCGTGATTCCTTACGGACGCGATGGGTCTGAAAGGAGCCGCGGGATGAAAACGCCCCCTGGGGTCCGGGGTTTTTCGTAGTCCCTCCCAGCGCTGCGCATCGGCCATGATGGCGGCGTGGGGGACGAGCTGATCCATCGTTTTCGCAGGGCCCGGCGCGACCCGGCGCTCGCCGTCATCGAGGGCTTTCACGCGCTCAAGCACGCGCTGCGCTTCGGCGCCGAGCTGATCGAGGCGGTCGCCGTCGACCCCGAATTGCTGGAGGCGCTGGCGAGTGAGCTGGCCCCGGATCTCGCCGGCACCCTCGCGGTGCGGGTCGAGCCGATCGACGACGAGACCCTGGCGGCGATCGTGCCGCTGGTGCCGCGCACCGGCGTCGTCGCGATCGCCCGCCGTCCCCGTGCCGACGTCGCCGCCGTCCTCGCCGCCCGCGGACCGGCGCCGGTCGTCCTGCTCGAGGACCCGCGCAACATGGGCAACATCGGCGCCTGCGTGCGGGTCGCTGCGGCGGCCGATGCGGCGGCGCTGCTGACCACCGGCGAGCACGACCCCTGGTACCCCGACGCCGTCCGCGGCGCCGCGGGCCTGCACTTCGCCCTGCCCGTGACCTCGATCCAGACCCTGCCGGAGAGCGACCGCCCGCTGCTGGCGATCGATCCCGAGGGTGAGGAGCTGGCGCCCGAGCGGCTGCCGGCACGCGCCGTCCTCGCCTTCGGCACCGAGCGCCATGGGCTGACCGGCAGCCTGCTCGAGCGGGCCGACGCGCGGATCGCGATCCCGATGCGCGAGGGGGTCTCCAGCCTCAACCTCGCGACCTCGGTCGCGATCACGTTGTTCAGCTGGCGCCTCGCCGCCGGGCACGCCGGATAGCGTGCGCTTGATCACATCGGCTCCACCGCCGGTGCTGCCCAACTGAACCGAAAGGAAGCACCTTGCTGCTTGCAGACATCAGCCTCGGGGAACTGCTCCTCGTCGCGCTGGAGATCTTTTTCTTCGTGATCTGGATCTGGATCCTGATCACGATCCTCACCGACCTCTTCCGCGATCATCAGCTCTCGGGCTGGGCGAAGGCCGCCTGGGTCCTGTTCCTCGTAGTCATCCCGTTCCTGACCTCGCTGATCTACCTGATCGCCCGCGGCAACGGTATGCGCGACAGGACGATCAAAGCCCAGGCCGACGCCAAAAAGCATTTCGACGAATATGTTCAGAAGCAGGCCCACACCAGCCCCGCCGACGAACTGCACAAACTGAACGACCTCAAAGAAAAGGGCGCCCTCAGCGCCGAGGAGTTCGACACCGCCAAGGCGAAGCTGCTCGCCTAGGCAGGGCTCCGCGAGGTGCCGGAAGCGTCCAGCGTGGCGCTTCCGGTGGGGCACGGAGGTGGAGGAGGGTGGTTGCCCTTCAGGCGAATTGAGTCGCGCACGCTAAAGCGTGCGGCTCCCCCAGATGGAGCCCGCCTATGGCGGGCAGATGACAGATTGCATATCGCGCCTGCGGCAACATTCGCCTGAAGGGCAACCACCCTCCTCTCCCACACGACCCACCGGGACCGCAAAGCACGGAGGTCCAGAATCTTCGAGATGCGGGGAGGAGGAAGCGGGATCCGTTCAGGGGACTGGGAGGGGGGTCGATAGGTCTCTCTGGGAATGTCGCGAAGCGGCGGAAATGCACTGAATTCCCAGAGAGACCTATCGACCTCCCTCCGAGCCCTCGACACCGTCCCGTTTTCTCCTCCAGAACCAGCCCATTTGCAAGGGAAGTTGCAGGTTATTAGCAACTCCTCACAATCTTCAGGCGACTTCGCTAGCCTGCGCGGCCCACTGCCGATCCCCCTTCCCGGGTCGGCGCGGAACCGATGCGGGCTCAACTCTTCGACACTCACCCGGGCGCCAACAGGCGCCGCGCGCTGCTCTTTGCGGCACTGCTGCTGAGCGCCCTCGGCGTCCTCGCGGCGTCGTGGGAGGGAAGCGCGCCGGCCGCGCCGGCCAAGACGCCGCAGGAAAAGCTCGAAACGACCCAGACCAAGCTCGAAGGCGTACGCGCCAACCAGAGTTCGTTGGCGGAAACGATCGCCGCCCAGAACGCCGAAATCGACTCGATGATCGGCGAAGTCTCGGCGCTGCGCCAGAGAGAGGCTGCGGTCCAGGGCGAACTGGCAGAAAAGGAAAGCGAACTCGACGCCGCGACGAAGGCGCTGGAAAGCGAACGCAAACACCTCGAAGTCGTCCGCGCCCGTCTTGAGCGCGCTCTCGGCATCCTCCGTGGCCGCCTGGTAGCGATCTACGAGGCCGGCTCGCCGAGCGTGGTCAGCACGATCCTCGAATCGGAGAACCTCTCGCAGATGACGGCGCAGACCGAATACCTGAACCAGATTCAGGACGCCGACGACTCAGTGGTGGAACGGGTGAAGGCGCTGCGCGAAGAGGTCACCGGCGCCGTCCGACACCTGTCGGCGAACCGCGACAAGGTCGAAGGCGCGCGCGACTCGATCGCCGCGATCGAGCGGGAAGTCGCCGCCGCCAGCGCCGAAGCCGAAGCCCGCTTCGCCGAACTGAAGTCGGCGCAGGCGCAGCGCCGCGAAGCGATGGACGCGCTGGAAAGCCGCGAAGAAGCGCTGGGCAGCAACCTCGCCTCGATCTCCAACCAGATCGCCTCCGAAGCCGGCATCAGCGGCGTGCCCACCGCCGAGGTCCCGGCGCCGCTGAACCCGGGCGAAAGCGCCAGCGTGATCAGCGAAAGCGAAGCCAGCGCGCCGAGCGCCGCGCCGCAGGCGGTCAAGGACGCGATCGCCGCCGCCAACTCGATCGCCCAGACTCCCTATATCTGGGGCGGCGGCCACGGCTCCTTTGAATCCGAAGGCTACGACTGCTCGGGCGCGGTCAGCTTCGCCCTGCACGGCGGCGGCTTCCTCGAAAGCCCGCTCGACTCGACCGGCCTCGAGACCTGGGGCGAAGCCGGAGCCGGCAAGTGGATCACCGTCTACGCCAACGCCGAGCACACCTGGATGGTGATCGCCGGCATCGCCTTCGATACCGTCGGCGGGCCGGGGCCGCGCTGGCACGACCCCTGGGTCGACTCGCCGGAAGGCTTCATCGTCCGGCATCCCACCGGTTACTAATCAAGCTCTCATCTGGGCTTTAAAGAGGCCCCTTAGCTTCGCCGCTCTTCTTGGAACCGATCTCCTATTTCCAGGCCATCGTCCTCGGGGCCCTGCAGGGGATCGCCGAGCCGTTCCCGATCTCCAGCCTCGGTCACGCGGTGATCGCGCCCTCGCTCTTCGGCTGGGATATCCACCAGAAGGACGAATTCTTCCTCGCCTTCCTCGTCGCGACCCACTGCGCGACGGCGATCGTCCTCTTCTTCTTCTTCCTCGAGGACTGGAAGCGGATCTTCGCCGGGCTCTGGCGCTCGCTGCGTGGCCGCTCGACCCCGACCGACACCGACGCCCGCCTCGGCTGGGTGATCGTCGCCGGCACGATCCCGGCCGGGATCCTCGGCCTCGCGCTCGAGCACAAGCTGCGCGGACTCTTCGCCTCGCCCGAGTCGGCGGCGATCTTCCTCACCGTCAACGGCGTCCTGCTGCTGCTCTGCGAGCGCCTGCGCCGGCGGGCGCCGCGGCCGGGCGACTACGAGGGTGACGGCGACGCGCGGATCGCGAAGATGAGCTTCAGGCAGGCGCTGGCGATCGGCGCCGCCCAGGCGCTGGCGCTGATCCCCGGCATCTCGCGCTCGGGGGTGACGATGGGAGGGGGCCTGCTCACCGGCCTCTCGAACGAGGACGCGGCCCGCTACTCGTTCATGCTGGCGACGCCGATCATCGCCGCCGCCGGCTTCCTCAAGCTGCCCGAGCTGCTCGGTCATGCCGGCGACGGCGTCCGCGGCCAGGCGCTGGTGGCGGCGATCGCCGCGGCGCTGACGACCTACGTCGCGGTCAAGTTCCTGCTCCGCTTCTTCGAGACCAACCGCCTCACCCCGTTCGGCATCTACTGCATCGCCGCGGGCCTGATCTGCACCTTGATCTTCGCGGTTTAGCGCGCCTCCCGCCCGCTCGGAAAGAGCCTGGTTGCAATTGTTGCAACCGGGTAGTCCCGAGGTTGGGTCTGGAATCGTCACCTAGGGAAAGGGAGACATCATGGAGGCAGCATCACGTCCGAATCCGCCCTCGCCGAGCCGGGAACCGGCCGCCGAAGTCGGAGCAGGCTGGAAACCCGCGGATCCGGGGCCACTCGGCCTCGCCGCGTTCGCGCTGACCACGTTCATCCTCAGCATGTTCAACTCCGGCCTGGTCAGCAAAGCCGGTGAGCCGGTTGTGCTGGGCGTGGCGCTCGCCTATGGCGGCATCGCTCAGCTCTTGGCGGGAATGTGGGAGTTCCGCACCGGCAACACCTTCGGCGCCGTCGCCTTCACCTCGTTCGGGGCCTTCTGGATCTCGTTCTGGGCGCTGGTGACCTTCTTCGCCGGAGACATCCCGCCCGAGCACGTCGGCGCCTCGATCGGCCTGTTCCTGATCGCCTGGGGGATCTTCACCCTCTACATGCTGGTCGCCTCGCTGCGGACCACGGCCGCGATCGTGGCGGTCTTCGCGCTGTTGACGGTGACCTTCTTCCTGCTCGGGATCGGTGCCGCAAACGAAACCGAAGGCCTGACCGAAGCCGGCGGTTTCTTCGGCCTCGCGACCGCGGCGGCTGCCTGGTATGCCTCCTTTGCGGCGGTGACGAACTCGACCTTCGGGCGGATCGTGTTGCCGGTCAAGCCACTGGGCGACTGAGAGGAGAGGGCGGATGGCGACTGAGGAGAAATCGAGCGACCTGGAGGTCCAGCTGGAGCAAATGCTGGGGATCGAGAAGTTCGATCCCCCGCCCGGCTTCCGCGAGAACGCGCTCTGGAGCGACCCGAAGATCTACGAGCAGGCGGCTGCCGACCCGGAGGCCTGGTGGCTGCGCCAGGCGACCGAGCTGCTCGACTGGGAGACGGAGCCGACCCAGGGCCTCAACGACTCCAACCCGCCCTTTTACAAGTGGTTTGAGGACGGGCGCCTGAACGCCTCGGCCAACTGCCTCGATCGCCATGTCGAGGCCGGCCGGGGCGACCGGGTCGCCTACCACTGGCGCGGCGAGGAGGGCGAGGAGCTCGACGTCACCTACGCCGACCTGCACCGTGACGTCCAGCGCTTTGCCAACGCGCTCAAGGACCTCGGCGTCGAGAAGGGCGACGTGGTCGGGATCTACCTGCCGATGATCCCCGAGGTTGCCGTCTCGATGCTCGCCTGCGCCCGGATCGGGGCGATCCACAACGTCGTCTTCGGCGGCTTTTCGGCCGAGTCGGTGGCCGAGCGGATGGACTTCTCCGAAGCCAAGGCGCTGATCACCGTCGACGGTGCCCGTCGCAAGGGCAAGACGGCGCCGATCAAGACCACGGTCGACGAGCATATGGGCTCTCATCACGCGCTGAAGACGATCGTCGTGATCCGCAAAACCGGGATCGAGTGTCCGATGAGCGAGGGCCGCGACGTCTTCTACGACGAGGTCCTCGCCGCCGCTCCGCCCGAGTGCCCGGCCGAGCCGATGGAGGCCGAGCACCCGCTCTTCATCCTCTACACCTCGGGCTCGACCGCGAAGCCGAAGGGGATCCTGCACACGACCGGCGGCTACATGGCCGGCGTTACCGCCACCCACCGCTACGTCTTCGACCTCAAGCCGGAGACGGACGTCTACTGGTGCGCGGCCGACGTCGGCTGGGTCACCGGTCACTCCTACATCGTCTACGGGCCGCTCTCAAACGGCGCCACCAGCGTGATGTGGGAGGGTGCGCCCGACCATCCCCACCAGGGAATCTGGTGGGAGCTGATCGAGCGCTACAAGGCGACGATCCTCTACGCGGCCCCGACCGCGATCCGCACCTTCATCAAGTGGGGGGCGGACATCCCCGAGAAGTTCGATCTCTCCAGCCTGCGCCTGCTGGGCTCGGTCGGCGAGCCGATCAACCCCAAGGCCTGGCTCTGGTACCACAAGGTGATCGGCGGCGAACGCTGTCCGATCGTCGATACCTGGTGGCAGACGGAGACCGGTGCGATCATGATCACGCCGCTGCCGGGGATCACCGAGACCAAGCCGGGGTCGGCGACGACGCCGTTCCCCGGGGTTGCGGCGAGCGTGGTCGGCGAGTCCGACGGCGAGCCGATCTCCGAGGGGCAGGGGCTGCTGGTCCTGGAGAAACCGTGGCCCTCGATGCTGCGCGGCCTCTACAAAGAGGACGAGCGCTTCATCGAGACCTACTTCTCGCGCTTCGGCAAGGAGCGCTACCTGGTCGGCGACGCCGCTCGGGTCGATTCCGACGGCTACCTCTGGGTGATCGGCCGGATCGACGACGTCGTCAACGTCTCCGGCCACCGGCTCTCGACGGCAGAAGTCGAGTCGGCGATCGTCGCCCACGAGAAGGTCGCCGAGGCGGCCGTGATCGGCCAGGCCGACGAGGACACCGGCCAGGCGATCTGCGCCTTCGTCACTCTTAGGGGAGGGACCGAGCCCAGCGATGAGCTCATCGAGGGGATCCGCGGCACCGTCGCCGAGCGGATCGGCAAATTCGCCCGGCCGAAGCGGATCATCTGGGCCGACGAACTGCCGAAGACGCGCTCGGGGAAGATCATGCGCCGGCTGCTGCGCGACATCGCTGAAGGAAGGGCGCTGGGCGACGTGACGACGCTGCGGGATCCCGAGGTGATGAAGGAGCTGGAGGCAAAGATTGCCGAGGAGGGGGACGAGGATTAGGGATGGGGGCCGGCGGGAGGGTCGGGTACCCCTCCTCACTTGCCTGACTGGCCGGATCGCCGGGAGCCGTCCGAGGAGGCATCTTGGCCAGCGGCACAAAACGTTCGGAGGGGCACCCGACCCTCCCGCCGGCCCTAACCCACCGGAATGAGGTTGAGCTTCTCCACGCGGAGCGCAGAAAAGCTCTACCGCGATGCCCCAAGTGGAAGCTTTACGTCCCTCTCAACCCTGGGAAGTTGGGTGGAGTTCTCGGGGAAGGGATTGGGTATTCCTCCAAACGTTTTGTGCCGCTGGCCAACAAGCCGATGCCGGCCAGGAGGAGGAAGGTGGAGACGATCTGGCCGCCGATCGTCGTCGGGTAGATGTTCGAGCCAAGCGTGGTATCGTCGTGATCGCCCAGTAGTCGTCGGCGGCGGCGCGATCTTCGGCGCCTTCGAGAAACACACCCAGCACCTGACCTACGAGGGGATGCAGCCGCTCAGCGGCGCCGACGTCGCGGAGTGCATCCGCTGGGCGGTCGAGCTGCCGGCGCACGTCAACGTCGACGAGATCGTAGTCAGGCCGCGCGACCAGGCGACGGCGACCGAGGTCCACCGCCGCTAGGGCTCGCCGGGCCTCGGGCCCTACTCGGCGTCGGCCGCGGCGTCGTCGTTGCCAATTTCCACATGCGCGCGGCTGTCGCTGCTGCGGATCAGGACCAGAGTGGCGATCAGGCCGAGGATGGCGAAGCCGGCGCCGACGAAAAAGGCGGACTGGAAGCCTTCGACGAGGACCGACGGATCGTGCGAGGAGCCGATCGTCGCGTTGGCGACGGCGGCGAGGATCGCCAGGCCGAGGGCACCGCCGACCTGCTGGGCGGTGTTGATCAGTCCGCTCGCCAGGCCCTGCTCGCGGTCCTCGATTCCAGAGACTGCGGCGATCGTCACCGGTACGAAGGCGAAGCCGAGCCCGACCGCGGCCAGCAGCGAGGGGCCGAGGATGTCGGCGAGGAAGGTGCCGTCGACCGAGATCTGCGTGAACCAGAGCAATCCGGCCGCGATCAGGGCCATGCCGGTGGCGAGGATTGGCTTGAAGCCGACTTTGGTCACCAGCTGCGAGGCGATTCCGGCGGAAAGGATGATCGAAACTGCCAGCGGCAGGTAGGAGATCCCGGCCTTGATCGGGCTGTAGCCGAGCACCTGCTGCATGTAGAGGGAGATGAAGAAGAACATCGAGAACAACGAGGCGCCGACCATCAGGCCGACGACGTTGGCGCCGGTGATGGTGCGGATGCGGAAGATCGAGAAGGGAACGAGCGGCGCGCGCGAGCGTTGCTCGATGACGACGAAGGCAACCAACAGCAGCGCCGAGGCGACCAGCGTCAGGATCGTCTGGGTTGACCCCCAGCCGACCTGGTTGGCGTCGACCAGAGCGAAGACCAGCGCCGAGAGGCCGACGGTGATCGCCACCGCCCCGGCGACGTCGAAATGCCGGGTCTCGTCTTCGGAGCGGGTTTCGGCGATCAGGCTCGGGGCGATCGCCGCCGCCGCGATCCCGATCGGGACGTTGACCCAGAGCACCCATTCCCAGCCGAGGGCTTCGGTCAGGACGCCGCCGAGGAGGACGCCGGCGGCGCCGCCTGAGCCGGCGACCGCACCCCAGATCCCCAGCGCTTTGTTGCGCTCGGCGCCGTCGCGGAAGGTGGTGGCGACGATCGAGAGCGCGGCGGGGGAGAGGATCGCCGCGCCGAGCCCCTGGATCGCGCGGGCGACGATCAGCTGGCCGGAGTTGGCGGCGAGGCCGCCGGCCAGGGAGGCCAGCGCGAAGAGGATGAGGCCGGCCATGAAGACGCGCCGGCGGCCGAGCAGGTCGGCGAGGCGGCCGCCGAGCAGGAGGAAGCCGCCGAAGGTCAGCACGTAGGCGTTCACGACCCAGGGGAGGTTGCTCTCTGAGAAATCGAGCGCTTCGCCGATCGTCGGCAGGGCGACGTTGACGATCGAGGCGTCGAGGACGACGACGAACTGGGCGACGCAGAGCAGCGCCAGGGCGATCCAGCGCTTGTCGAGCGCGTCGCGGGCGTCGGTCATCGGCAGTGCGGTTCTGGAGGTAGGACGAAGATCACTGTCCGCATCCTACGTCGGCGCCGCGGTGGCCGAGTGTGAGCGACGTCTCAGACCCCCGAAAGTAGTTTGCTAATCTAATTACCAGAGCTAATCAATGCAAGCGAAGAGTCCCGACACCACCTCCCTCACCGACACCGCGACGAAGCTGCGGATGGCGATCGTGCGGACCTCGCGCCGGTTGCGGCAGGAGGCGGCCTCCGAGACCGCCGGCCTGACCCCGACCTCGGTCGCCGCTCTGGCGACGATCGACCGCCACGGCCCGCTGACTCCGAGCGAGGTGGCGCGGATCGAGCGCGTCAAGCGTCCGACCGTGACCCGGACCCTCGGCTGCCTGGAGCGGGAGGGGCTGATCGAGCGCACCCCCGACCCCGCCGACGGCCGCAGCGCCCTGGTCGCCGTCAACGCCGCCGGCCGCGAGCGCCTGCGCCGCCTGCGCGGCCGCAAGAACGCCTACCTGGCGCGACGGATGCGCGATCTCCCCGCAGCCGACGTCGACACGCTCGAGCGGGCGGCCGAGATCCTCGACCGGATGCGGGAGGATGAACGCGGGTGAGGTACCACCTGCGACGCTCCTTCAACTCGCTCGAGGTTCCCAACTACCGGCGCTACTTCATCGGCCAGGTGATCTCGTTGTCGGGCACCTGGATGCAGACGGTGGCGGCGATCTGGCTGATCCTCAGCCTCACCGACAGCGGCGTCGCCGTCGGCGCCACGACCGCGCTGCAGTTCCTGCCGATGCTCCTCTTCGGCGCCTGGGGCGGCCTGCTGGCCGACCGGATGTCGAAGCGGCGGCTGCTGATCGCGACCCAGGCGCTGATGGCAATCCCGGCGATCGGCCTGCTCGTCGTCACCGCCACCGGGATCGTCGCCCCCTGGATGGTCTTCCTCGCCGTCTTCACGATGGGCCTCGTCAACGCCGTCGACAACCCGACCCGGCAGAGCTTCGTGATCGAGATGGTCGGCCCCGACCGCGTCGTCAACGCGGTCAGCCTCAACAGCGTCATCGTCCAGTCGGCGCGGATCGTCGGCCCGGCCTTCGCCGGCCTGCTGATCGCCGGTTTCGGCGTCGTCCCCTGCTTCGCGATCAACGCCCTCACCTTCGTCGCGATGATCTTCGCCCTCTCGAGTATGGACGAGCGCGGCCTGCACGCCGCCCCGATCGCCCCGCGCGAGAAGGGCGCGATCCGCGCCGGGCTGCGCTACGTCAGGGCCACCCCCGAGCTGGCGGTGCCGTTGGCCCTGATGGCGCTGGTCGGCACCCTCGGCTTCAACTTCCAGGTGGTGCTGCCGCTGCTGGCCCGCTTCAGCTTCCACGGCGGCGCGATGACCTACGGAGTGCTGGTCTCGGCGATGGCGGTCGGCTCGATCGCCGGCGCCCTCGTCAACGGCGCCCACGGGCGCACCGGGCCGCGCCTGATTGCCGCCGGCGCCCTCGCCTTCGGGATCTCCGCCCTGCTCTCGGCGGCGATGCCGACCCTGGCGCTGGAGATCCCGGTTCTCGCCCTGCTCGGCGCCGCCGCGGTGACCTTCGCGGCGACGATCAACTCGACCCTGCAGCTCGCCGTCTCGCCGGAGATGCGGGGCCGGGTGATGGCCCTCTACTCGGTCGTCTTCCTCGGCTCGACGCCGATCGGCGGACCGCTGGTCGGCTGGCTCTCGGAGGCCTATGACCCCCGCGTAGCCCTGCTGCTGGCGGGGGTCTCAGGCATCTCAGCGGCATGGGCTGCCCGCGTGTCCTTCGCCCGGATTGCCGTCCGCGAGAGCGAGGAGAGCGCCGGGGGGAGGGGCTCGGCGGACACTCCCCGCT
>JACDGU010000131.1 GCA_013821475.1 Solirubrobacterales bacterium | reverse complement strand
AGACCAGCGAGCCGATCCCGGCGGCGAGCAGGCCGGGGACCAGGATCAGCGGCAGTTTCTGGCGATCGAGGCCGAGCGCCTCGATCGCCAGGACGGCGGCGATGATCGGCGAGCCGAACAGCATCGAGACGGCGGCAACGCTGCCCGCCGCACCCATCACCGCCTGCACTTCGAGCGGGGCGTCGCCGCGCACCCTGCGCATCGCCAGCACCCCGAGCCCGGTGCCCATCGCGATCAGCGGCGCCTCCGGACCGAGGACGACGCCGAGCGAGATCGTCGCGAAGGCGGCGAGCAGGATCCCCGGCAGTTCGATCGGCTCGACCGGGGCGCCGCCGATCTTCAGGCCCTCGGCCGGCACGTGGCCGCCGTTGCCGGGCAGGCGCACGATCGCGAAGGCGGCGAGCAGCCCGGCCAGGGCGAGCACGACGACGTAGAGCCAGGCAGGAACCCCGTCGTGGTAGCCGAGGTCCTGCGGCAGGTCGGTGAAGACCCAGACCTGGACCTGGTGGACGATCTCGAGGAAGGCCCAGGCGGCGAGCGAGACGACGATGCCGACGAGAGCCGCCAGGACCAGCAGGCCGAGCAGCGCCCGCGGCTGCGGTTTCGGCGTCGATCCCGAGCCGGATGCCGCAGGGTCGGTCAGCCTAGAGCTCGATCCAGGTGCCGGCCGGCCCGAGGTTGCGCAGCGGCGTTGCCCCGATCAGGCTCTCGCAGCCCCAGGCCTCGTGGATGTGGCCGCAGACCGCGAGCGGCGGCTGGTGCTCCTCGATCGCCGCCAGCAGCGCCGGGCTGCCGAAGTGGCTGCCGTCGGAGCCGCCGTCGCAGTGGCCCTTGGGCGGCGAGTGGAGGACGAGCACGGCGCCCTCCGGGTAGGTGTCGAACATTGCCGCCGCGGCGCCGTCGTCGAGATCGAAGCTCCAGTCCCAGGGCGTCACCGGGATACCCGCGCCGAGGCCGAAGAAATCGGTCCCCTCGATCGCCGTCGCCTCGCCGTGCAGCACGGTCGCCGCCTCCCAGCCGGCGGCGGCCTCGCGCAGCGCCTCGACGGTCTCGTTATTGCCGGGGACGAGGACGGTCGGCGCCTCGATCGCCGCCAGCGCCGCGATCGTCTCCTCCAGGCCCTCGTGGACCGAGGCGAAGTCGCCGGCGCCGATCACCGCGTCGGCCCCCGCCGACATCGAGACCAGGGTCGCCGCCTGCTCGAGATCGCAGTGCAGGTCGCTGAAGGCGAGCAGTTTCACGCCCGCAACCTATCCGCTCATCGCCGCTTGGGGCGAGGGGTCGCGGACGACTCGGCCGAAGCGGCGCGGCTGCCAGAGGCGCCATGAGCGCCGCGGTTTGACCGGCTCGGTCGCGGCCCGTGCCTGCAGGTCGAAGTAGAGCAGCGTCTCGCCGATCGCCACGTAGGGGATCAGCAGCGAGAAGATCAGCGCCCCGAGCAGGTTGATCCAGATCAGCGGCAGGGTGGTGAAGATCAGCGCGAAGGAGGCGACCGGGCCGACGACGACGCTGACCAGGAAGAGGAAGCCGGCAACGCGGACCGTGTGCCACCAGCGCCCGCGGACCAGGTCGGAGCTGCCGCGGAAGGACTCGCGGATGCCCTTGTCGGTGAAGAGGACCTCCTGCTTGACGAAGTTCCAGGCGACGTACTTGTTGATCGCCCAGGGCAGGCCGATCACCGTGGCCGCCAGCAGCGTCACCCCCAGCGTCGCCAGCAGCTGGGCGCCGACCACCCGCCAGAAGCGCTGGCCCATCCCGCGCCAGGCGGCGCCGAAGCCGGCCGGCCTGGATTCGACCAGGAGCCGGACGAAGACGACGACGACCGCGGCGACGATCGGCGAGGCGACCGGGCGGCCGAGGTTTTCGAGCAGGTCGCCGAGCGCCAGGTTGAAGCCCGAGTGGCCGGTCGCCCCCGTCGACCCCGCCGCCGCCGGAGAAGAGGCCGGCGAGCAGGTTGGCGCCGCCGACGACCGGGATCGCGGTCAGCCCGATCGCGACCAGGACCAGCCAGTGGCGTCCGTAGAGCCGGCGGGCGGCGCGGACCAGCTGCCCGAAGGAGCGCCGCGCTCGCAGCTCGGTGAGGTCGACCGGGCCCAACGGGTGAGGCCGACGAAGAGTGCGATCAGGATCAGCGTGACCGCGATCGTCGCGATCGCCGCCGGCCGTGACTTGGCGTCGAGGTTGATCAGTTCCGAGGCGGCGGCGACGGTGCTGCAGAAGGCCTTGGTCACCTGCGGGCCGACGATCGAGCCGCCCGGCAGTCGTGGGCTGGTCGAGCGCTGGTCTTCCATCCAGCTGAAGGGTTCCTTCCAGACCGTCTTCGTCTGCGGCCCGGTCGGCCCGTTGTTGTAGCCCTTTTCCCTTTCGCCCCAGCGGCCGTAGTAGCTGAGCCAGCGGAACCGGCCGCGGTCGGTGACGTGGTCGGGGAGCAGGACCGGGTGCGGGCGCAGTTCGCGCAGCGGCTCGGAGGTGACGTCGCAGCCCAGGCCCGAACCCTGCTGGCCGTTCTCGACGTAGACGGCGGAGTCGTAGAAGGTCGCGTGCGAGCCGGCCGCGGGGTAGACGATCGGGTGCGTGCCTTCCTTCTGGACCTTGCCGTCGGTCCAGTCGGCGCGCTCGCCACCGGCGTGCTGGAAGAGGATGATCTGGCTCGGTTCTTCGCCCAGCGCCGTGGCCGGCGATTCCGCTTCGAAGGAGATCTGCATCCCCTCCCAGTCGCCCTCGTGGAGATCGTTGAACTGGTTGAAGTACCAGAAGAACCAGAACTGCAGGACGAAGCCGGGGTGGCCCGCTTCGCCGGCGATGTGGGCGTAGGACGAGGCGCTGCAGGGTGACGTTGGGGTTGCCGAGCACCGTTTCGACGCTGGTCGGCTCGTACGGCTCGGCGGTCGTTTCGCAGGGCGGGTCCTGCTGTTCCCGGACCATCGTGATCGGCGCGTAGGACTGGGCCAGTTGCGGTATTGTCGCCGCCGCATGCCTCCCATCTTCTGGATCGGTCTCGGAATCGCCGCATTCGTCTTTCTCGTAGGCGCGATCTCCGGCGCGCGGTCGAACAGCGCCAGTCTCAAATCCGGCGCGCTGATGGGCCTCTACCTCGGCGTCATGCTCGCGTTTCCGCTGCTTGCCATCGGGCTCGCAACCAGCTGATCCGCCGCGGCGGCGCTGGCTAGGGACTGCCATCGCGGGTGGAGGGTCGGGTACCCCTCCTCTCTTGCCTGACTGGCGGTATCGCTGAGAGCCGTCCGAGATGGCTTCAAGGCCAGCGGCACAAAACGTTCGGAGGGGCACCCGACCCTCCACCCGGGACGCCGTCTCTAGGGAGATGAGATCGGGACGGACCCGCTGCGGGGAGGTTCGTGGTAAGCCAGCTCTCGCGGAAGCTTCCGCGGGACGGAAGCTTTGCGAAACCCGTAGACGAGCGGACTCCGATCCACGAGGTCGCCTCGCCTCGTGAGCGGAGCGGAGGTTCCGTGGGGGAGGGATTGGGTGTCCCCGTAGCGCGCGGCGTCCTGATTTTCGTCCCTTCGGCGCGGCGAGAGATACCCCGGCTCCCGGCGAAAATCCCAGCAAGCGAAGGGGACACCCGATCCCTCCTCTCAAAAGCCCCTCGCCGTGAACTGAAGCCCCCGGCGCCGCATACTCGGCACCTGCCGTGGGTACTCGGCCGCGAGACCCAAACGAACGGAGATGAGTAGATGGCCAGCGCGACCGCAATTCCCAGCGTCACCCTGCACGACGGGGTCGAGATCCCTCAGCTCGGCTTCGGCGTCTTCCAGGTGCCGCCCGACGAGACCCAGGCGGCCGTCGAAGAGGCCCTCGCCGCCGGCTACCGCCACATCGACACCGCCGCCGCCTACCGCAACGAGGCGGGAGTGGGCGCCGCGATCGCCGCCGCCGGCCTCGGCCGCGACGAGATCTTCCTCACCACCAAGCTCTGGAACTCCGAGCAGGGCTACGACTCGACCCTGAGCGCCTGCGAGAAGAGCCTCGAGCGGCTGGGGATGGACCGCTTCGACCTCTACCTGATCCACTGGCCGGTGCCGAGCGAGGATCGCTACCTCGACACCTGGCGCGCCTTCGAACGGATCGCCGAGGAGGGCAAATCGCGCTCGATCGGCGTCTCCAACTTCCGCGTCGAGGATCTCGAGCGGCTCCAGCGCGAGGCCGAGAGGCTGCCGACGGTGAACCAGATCGAGCTGCACCCGGACCTCCAGCAGGCCGAGCTGCGTGCCTGGCATGCCGAGCACGATGTCGCCACCGAGGCCTGGAGCCCGCTCGCCCAGGGCGCCCTGCTCAGCGACGAAACGTTCGAAACGATCGCCGCCCACCACGAGAAGACGCCGGCGCAGACGATCCTCCGCTGGCACATCCAGCTCGGCAACATCGTCATCCCCAAGTCGGTCACCCCGGAGCGGATCCGCGAGAACACCGAGATCTTCGACTTCGAGCTGAGCGAAGACGACATGGCCGCGATCACCCGCCTCGACTCCGGCAACCGCACCGGTCCCGACCCCGCCACCTTCTCGGCCCCGTAGAGCAGCAGCGCCGACCCCCGACACCGCCTGAGAGGATGCCCCGGTGGAGCCGACGCCGAAAGCCGCCGCGCCGCGGACCGAGCGGATCCTGCCCGGGATCTGGCGCCTGCGCCTGCCGCTGCCCTGGCCGGGGGTGCCGCACGGCAACGCCTGGGCCCTGAGCGCCGGCGACGGCATCGTCCTCTTCGACACCGGGATGGGCGGCAACGGGCGGCTGCGCCAGCTCGACCTGGCCCTCGCCCAGGCCGGGTTCGGCGTCGAGGACGTCAGCCTCGTCGTCTGCACCCACTCCCACACCGACCACTACGGCCTCGCCGCCTCGATCGTCGACGCCGCCGGCTGCGAGCTCTGGATGCACCCTGCCTGGGAGCACGTGCGGCTGCTCGCCGACGACCCCGCCGCCGCGCTCGAGCAGCGGCTCGAGGTCGCCCGCCAGAGCGGCGTCCCGCCGGTGGCGCTGGCGCGCTACCGCGAGTCCCGCAGCGGCGACGAGGAGACCGGGATCGACGCGATCCGGGTCCCCGACCGCGAGCTGGCGCCGGGGGTCGAGGTCGAGACCGACCACGGCGTCTGGCAGGTCCACGAGACCCCCGGCCACGCGCCCTCGCACGTCGTCCTGCACCAGCCCGAGAGCAAGCTGATGATCACCGGCGACCACCTGCTGGGGCGGACGGTCCTCTTCTTCGACTACGGCCACAGCCCCGATCCGGTCGGCGAATTCCTCACCAGCCTGAGCGAGGTCGAGCCGCTCGAGGTCGAACTCTGCCTGCCCGGCCACGGTCGCCCCTTCCGCGACCCCGAGAACAAGATCGCCGAGGCTCGGCGCCAGGTCGAGGAGCTGCGCGGCAAGGTCCGCGCCGCGCTCGCCGACGGCGAGCAGACCGCCTTCGCGATCGTCGCCGAGATCCTCGGTCGGGAGAACCTCGACGGGCCGGCCAGCGCCTGGGTGCTGCAGATCGTCCTCTCCTTCCTCGACCACATGGCGCTCGCCGGCGAGGTGGTCGCGGTCGACGGCACCGACCCGCAGCGCTGGGCGTTGACGTAGCCTCTCCGGCATGGCCAGCTTCACCTTCGTGCGCGACGTCGCGGCGCCGCCGCAGACGCTGTTCGACGTGCTCACCGACCACCAGGGCTACGCGGCCTTCACGCCGCTGCGCAAGTCGGCGCTCGAGCACCCGGGCGAGCCGGCGCCCAACGGGGTCGGCGCGATCCGCCGGCTGACCTTGGTCGGGCCGCCGCTGCGCGAGGAAGTGATCTCCTTCCAGGCTCCCACCCGCTTCTCCTACAAGCTGCTCTCCGGGGCGCCGCTGCGCGACCACGTCGGCACCGTCGAGCTGACCGCGCAGGGCGCCGGCACCCGCATGGTCTACGCCGTCCGCACCACCCCGACCGTGCCCGTCGTCGCGCCGCTGGTCCTCGGCGTCACCAAGCTGGCGGTCAAGTCGCTGGTCGACGGCATCTGCACCGAGTCCGAGCGCCGCGCCGCGGATGCTCGGTAAGCGCAACCTCTCCTCCATCTGGCACGAGCACCCGCGGCTGGCGATCGGCCTGCTCGCGCTGGCGATCGTCTTCAGCGCCGGCCTCGTCGCCTACCAGCTGCTGAAGCGACCATCCGACGTCCACAACCAGGAAGCGATCGACCGCTTCGAACCGCAGCAGCCGAAAGCGCCGCCGAAAAGGGCGCACAGCGTCAACTGGCCGGTCTTCGGCCTCAACCCGGCCCGGACCCGATACCTGCCGGCGCGGGGGGTCGCGCCGCCCTTCCGCAAACTCTGGCGCCACACCGAGCGGCCGCTGCTCGAGTTCCCGCCGATCTACGTCGGCGACACCCTCTACGCGGTCAACAACAGCGGCTTCGCCTTCGCCCTCGACGCCGACACCGGCAGGGTCCTCTGGGAACGGCGGATCGGTCACCTCAACGCTTCCTCGCCGGCCTACGCCAAGCACCGCCTCTACATCGTCAACCTCGACCCCGGCCACATCGTCAAGCTCGACGCCAAGACCGGCCGGGTGATCTGGAAACACTCGCTGCCGGGCCGGGCCGAGTCCTCACCGGTGGTGATCGGAAACAGCGTCTACTTCGGCTGCGAAAACGGCGAACTGTTCTCGCTCAGCACCGTCAACGGCCACGTGCGCTGGTCGACCCCGGTGGGCGGCCCGGTGAAGTCGGCGCCGGCCTACTACGGCGGCCGCCTCTACGTCGGCGACTACGGCGGCTACATGAACGCGGTCGACGCCGAGACCGGCGAGCTGATTTGGCAGAGCGGCTCGCTGGGCCCCGGCTTCGGCGGCTCGGGCGCCTTCTACTCGACCCCGGCCGTCGCCTACGGGCGCGTCTACGACGGCAACAACGATGGCCGCGTCTACAGCTTCGACACCAGCGACGGCGCCCTCGCCTGGACCTACTCGACCGGCGGCTACGTCTACTCGGGACCGGCCGTCGCCAACACCAGGCACAGCCCGCCGACCGTCTTCATCGGCTCCTTCGACGGCAACGTCTACGCGCTCGACGCCAAGAACGGCAGCCTGCGCTGGAGCCGCCCCGCCGGCGGCCAGGTGGTCGGCTCGCTCTCGGCCGTCGGCGACATCGTCTACGTCGCCGAGTTCACCAACAAGACGACGACCGGGTTCATGATGCGCAGCGGCCGCAAGGTCTTCCGCTACCCGAAGGGCACCTACACGCCGGTGATCTCCGACGGCCACCGGATCTTCCTCACCGGCTACTCGAGCATCACCGCGCTGGAACCGATCACCAAAGCCGAGATCCACCGCGCGGCGCGGCGCAAAGCGCTGCAGGCGAAAGCGGCGGCGCGGTGGCGGGTGGCGCTGGCGAAGC
>JACDGU010000130.1 GCA_013821475.1 Solirubrobacterales bacterium | reverse complement strand
GCGCGGTGTTGGCGACGGCGGCGCTGGTGGCGCTGGCGCCGCTGGCGGTGCTCAACGACCGCGCCGACCTCGACCTGCTCGAGCCCGAGCTGCGCCGCTGGCTGCCCTACCTGCTGGGGATCGCCTTCCTCGGCTTCCTCGACGACGCCCTCGGCCAGGGTGCAGCGGTGGCGACCTCGCGCGGTTGGCGCGGCCACTGGCGCGCGCTGCGCGCCGGCAGTCTCTCGACCGGGGCGATCAAGGCGATCGGGGCGCTCGCCCTGGCCGCCTACGTGGTCTCCGGCCGCGGCCTCGAATCCTGGCGTTACGTCGCCGACGTGGCGCTGCTGATCCTCGCCACCAACCTCTTCAACCTGCTTGACCTGCGGCCGGGGCGGGCGGAGAAGGGCCTGACACTGCTCGGAGTCGGCCTCTGCCTCGGCGCCTGGACGCTGGCGCCGATCGAACTGCTGGGGATCTTCGCCGGGCCGGTCCTGGTCGGCGCCTGGTTGACGCTGGGAGAGCGGGCGATGCTCGGTGACACCGGCTCGAACCTGATCGGCGCGATCGCCGGCATCTGGCTTCTCACCATTTTGGGTGAAGATGCGCGTCTCGTTGCCCTGGGGATCGTCCTCGCGCTGACGATTTACGGGGAGTTACGGTCTATTTCGGCGGCGATCGACTCGGTTCCGCCACTGCGCTGGCTAGACTCGCTCGGCAGAGCATGAGTCCGACCAACAAAGGCGACACGAAGTTCATTTTCGTCACCGGCGGGGTGGTTTCCGGACTCGGAAAGGGGATCGCCGCGGCCTCGATCGGGCGCCTTCTGGTCTCCCGCGGCTACCGCGTGCAGCTGCAGAAGTTCGATCCCTACATCAACGTCGACCCGGGGACGATGAGCCCGTTCCAGCACGGCGAGGTGTTCGTCACCGAGGACGGCGCCGAGACCGACCTCGACCTCGGCCACTACGAGCGCTTTACCGACTCCAACACCTCGCGCGCCTCCAACGTCACCGCCGGCGCCGTCTACAACTCGGTGATCCGCCGCGAGCGCCGCGGCGATTACCTCGGCGCCACCGTGCAGGTGATCCCGCACATCACCAACGAGATCAAGCAGCGGATCCTGATCGTCGCCGAGTCGCAGTCGGTCGACTTCGTCATCACCGAGATCGGCGGCACCGTCGGCGATATCGAGTCGCTGCCCTTCCTCGAGGCGATCCGCCAGCTGTACACGGAGATCGGCGTCAAGCGCAGCATGTTCGTCCACCTCACCCTCGTCCCCTACATCGGCCACGCCGGCGAGCTGAAGACGAAGCCGACCCAGCACTCGGTCAACGAGCTGCGGCGGATCGGGATCCAGCCGCACGCGCTGGTCTGCCGCTCCGAAGGGCGCCTCGACCGCGAGATCCGGACCAAGATCGCCCTCTTCGCCAGCCTTCCCGTCGACGCCGTCATCTCCGCCCACGACGTCGACAACATCTACAAGGTGCCGCTCGGCTTCCGCGCCGAAGGCGTCGATGACCTCGTCCTCGACCACTTCCGGATGGAGGCGCCCTCGCCCGACCTCTCAGACTGGGAGGCGATGGTGCGCCGCGCCGACTCCGCCACCGGCGAAGTGAAGATCGCGATCGTCGGCAAGTATGTGCAGCTGGCCGACGCCTACAAGTCGGTGATCGAGGCGATCGGGCACGGCGGCTTCCACCACGGCGTCAACGTCAAGGTCGAGCTGGTCGACTCCGAGAACCTCGACCCCGAGCAGCTCGAGGCCTGCGACGGGATCCTGATTCCCGGCGGCTTCGGAGAGCGCGGCATCGAGGGCAAGATCCAGGCGGCGCGGATCGCCCGCGAACGCTCGATCCCCTACCTCGGGATCTGCCTCGGGATGCAGATCGCGGTCGTCGAGTTCGCCCGCACCGTGGTCGGCATGGAGGGCGCCAACTCGGCCGAGTTCGATCCCGAGACGCCGTTCCCGGTCGTCGACCTGCTGCCGGAGCAGAAGGAGGTCTCGGAAATGGGCGGGACGATGCGCCTCGGCGCCGACCCGGTCAAACTCCACGAGGGCACCAAAGCCCGCGAGATCTTCGGCGAGGCGGTCATCTACAAGCGCCACCGCCACCGGTACGAGGTCAACAACCAGCTGCGGCGCCGGCTCGAAGAGGAGGGCCTGGTCTGCGGCGGCACCTCTCCGGACGAGCGCCTGGTCGAGATGATCGAGCTTCCCGACCACCCCTTCTTCATCGCCTCCCAGTACCACCCTGAGTTCAACTCCCGGCCCAACCGGCCCGAGCCGCTGTTCCGCGAGTTCATCGGCGCCGCCGCCACGCACGCCGGCGAACGGCCCGCCGACGGCGGCGAGCTGGAGCCGATCGAGGACGCCGAGGAGAGCGACATCGGCGTCCGCCGCGGCGCCTGATCCGTCCTGGCCGCTCGCGGACGCTGCCATTAGCCTGTCGGCTGTGAGCTCCGCCCGACTGTTCGAGACCTTCGTCCGCCTCTGCGAGATCCGCAGCCCGACCGGCGAGGAGCGCGAGATCGCCGACACGGTCGCCGCCGAGCTGCGGGCGCTGGGGCTCGAGGTCGGCGAGGACGACGCTGCCGGGCCGGCCGAAGCGGGGTCAGGCAACCTGCTGGCGCGGCTGCCCGGGCAGCAGGACGAGTGGGTGATGTTCTGCGCCCACCTCGACACCGTGCCGCACACAGGCCAGGTCGAGGTGGTCGACGACGACGGCGTCTTCCGCAGCCGGGGCGAGACGATCCTCGGCGCCGACAACAAGGCCGCGGTGGCGGTCTTCATGGAGCTGGTCGTCCGCCACGCCGAGGAGCCGCCGCCGATCGGGATCGAGCTGGTGATGAGCGTCGCCGAGGAGCAGGGCCTGCGCGGCGCCAAGGCCTTCGATGCATCGACGCTGCGCTCGCGCTGCGGCTTCGTCCTCGATCACGCCGGCCCGGTCGGCGAGGTGATCGTCAGTACCCCGACCCAGCAGAAGATCCTCGCCGACTTCGTCGGGGTCGAGGCGCACGCCGGGATCGCACCCGAGGACGGCAGCAGCGCGATCGCGGCGGCCGCCGCGGCGATCTCGCGGATGGAGCTGGGGCGGCTCGACGAGGAGACGACCGCCAACGTCGGCCTGATCTCCGGCGGCACCTCGGGCAACGTCGTCCCCGGTCACTGCGGCATCCACGCCGAGACGCGCAGCCTCGAGGCTGCGCGGGCGGCCGAGATCGCCGGCAAGATCGCCGACGCCTGCGCCTGGGGGGCGAGCGAGCACGGCTGCGACGTCGACGTCCGAATCGAAGAGCTGTTCCGCGGCTACAAGCTGCCGAGGGATTCGCCGGCGCTGGGCTTCGCCGAGGCGGGCCTGCGCAGCGCCGGCCTCGAGCCGCGACGGGTCGCGATAGGCGGCGGCAGCGACGCCAACGCCCTGCGCCGCGAGGGCTTCGACTGCGTCCTGCTCTCCAACGGTACCGACGCCGTCCACACCGCCGACGAGATGGTGCCGGCGCGCAGCCTCGAGAAGATGCTCGAGGTCTGCGAGGGGATCCTCGCCGCGGCGGCCGCCGCCGGTGGGGCCGGCGACGGCGCCCCGAGCGAGGCGTGAGCGGCTACCTCGACCTGCGCCGCGGCGTCGTCGTCTCCGCCGCGCCGCTGGTTGTCGAGGTCGCGGGCGAGCGCCGACCCGCCTGGGCCGACACGGCGCTGCTGGGGGAGATGCGCGAGAGCGATGAGGTCATCGTCAACGCGGTCGCCGTCGAGCTCGGGCTCGGCTCGGGCGGCTTCGACGTCGTCCACGTCAACCTGACCCGGCTCGAGGGCGGGGGAGGGGGCTCGGGCGCGGAGCACGTGGTCAAGCTCAACTACACCTCGCTCCAGTACCCGGTCGAGCCGGTCGAGGGAGTCGGGGACGCGTCCCAGGGCACCGCGCGGTTCGAAAACGACGGCATAGGTGCAAAAGGAACCACGGGATCCGCGCGGGGGGTGTCGGTTGCCGTCCTGCCACTTCACGGTCATCTGGCGCCTGCGGCCTGGGCGGCTGCGCAGGCCTCGCCCGGACTTCGGCTCGGCTACGTGCAGACGGCCGGCGGCGCGCTGCCCGGCTCGCTCTCGCGTGATCTCGCCGAGCTGCGCGAGCGAGGCCTGCTCTGCGGGCACATCACCGCCGGCCCCGCCTACGGGGGCGAGCATGAGGCGCTGAGCACGGTCGGCGCCCTCGATGCCGCCGCCCGCCTCGGCTGGGACGCGGTTCTCGTCGGCCCCGGCCCCGGCATCATCGGCTCCGACACCGAGTTCGGCCACGGCGGCATGGCCGCCCTCGACAGCGCCCACGCCGCCCTCTCGCTCCGCCTTCCGACCCTGATCTCCCCACGCCTATCCGCCACCGACCCCCGCGAGCGCCACCGCGGACTCAGCCACCACACCCGCACGGTCCTCGACCTTCTTTTGGCTTCGGTGGATGTCGCGGTTCCGGATGGCCACCCCGAAGCCATGGCAGAACTGGAATCAGCCCAGGGTCCTCATCACCTCAGCCTCGCGCCCGTCGATCTAGCCGGGTACGGCGAGTCGGGCTTGCCGACCCGCACCATGGGCCGCGAGATCGCGGAGGACCCTCTCTTTTTCGCTGCGCCCCTCGCAGCAGGCCATCTACTGAGTGCGATGGACGGCGCATAGTCCGTTGCGCCCCAAGGGTTGTGAACCGCTGAGCCGAACCAGCCCTGCATGGCGATCGCGATCAAGCCCTCGGTCCCCGCGGTCCCGGCTGCTGCCGGTGCCGACGCCCGCTTCGAGGGTCTCGTCCTCGACTTCCTCGCCTACCTCGAGCTCGAGCGCGGCCTCTCCCGCAACACCCTCAACGCCTACCGCACCGACCTCTTCCAGTACGGCGAGTACCTCTCTGCCCACGATCTCGATGCGCTGCACGCCCGCCCGGCCGACGTCGCCGACTTCCTCGCCGAGCTTGCGACCGGGGAAGGCCGTCCCGCCTGCTCAGCCTCGACGATCCACCGCAAGGCCGCCTGCCTGCGCTCCTTCTACAAGCACCTGCGACGCGACGAGCTGATCGGCGACGACCCGACCGCGGCGCTGAGCGCCCCGCGGCGCTCGAAGAAACTGCCCCAGGTCCTCAACTACGCCGAGGTGCAGAAGCTGCTCGCCGCCCCGCGCGGCAGCGAGCCGACGACGCTGCGCGACCGGGCGCTGCTCGAGGTGATGTACGCCTGTGGGCTGCGGGCCTCGGAGACGATCGGCCTCGAGCACGGCGACATCGACATGCGCGAGGGCTTCCTGCGCGCTCGCGGCAAGGGCTCCAAGGAACGGCTGGTGCCGCTCGGCCGGCAGGCGATCGCGGCGATCTCCGCCTACCTGCCCGGCGGCCGTCAGCAGCTGGTCGGCGACCGTCACGAGGCGAAGCTGTTCGTCAACTTCCGCGGCGGGCCGCTGACCCGCCAGGGTCTGTACAAGATCGTCCAGAAGCACGCCCGCGGCGCCGGCCTCGCTGGCCGGATGAGCCCGCACACGCTGCGCCACAGCTTCGCCACCCACCTGCTCGCCGGCGGCTGCGATCTGCGGGCGGTGCAGGAGATGCTCGGCCACGCCGACATCTCGACCACGCAGATGTACACGCACCTCTCCGGCGAACGCCTCAAGCAGGTCTACTTCAGCGCCCACCCCAGGGCCAGCAGCGACTGAGCGCCGCCGTCGCGGACGTGTCTGAGCTTTCGGGGTCTATATGGCACTTAAACTCAGACACGTCCGAACGGGTAGAACTCGGGGATGCCCGAGTTGCCCGAGGTCGAGACCGTCGCCAGGCAGTTGGAGCCGGAGCTGGAAGGGCATCGGATCGAGGAGCTCGAGGTGCTCGACGCGCGCTGGTCGCGGCCGGTGCCGCCGGCGGCGCTCGGGGATGCAGTGCGTGGCGCGACGATCGAAGGGCTGGGGAGACGGGGCAAGTACTTGATGCTGGCACTCGACGGCGATCGCACGCTGGTCATGCACCTGCGGATGACCGGCAACCTGGTCCTGGTCGAGGGCGACGACATCCTCGATCCTGCCGCAGGGCGGCTGCTCTACCAGGGGGAGCGCACCACGGAGGCCAGGCACCTGCGCGCGCGCTGCGTCCTCGACGACGGCCGTGAGCTCTGGTTCACCGACCCGCGTCGCTTCGGTGAGGCCTTCCTGATCGACAACGCCGACCTGCCGGCGCGCTTCGCGAAACTCGGGGTCGAGCCGTTCTCGCCCGAGTTCACGCCCGAGGCCCTGGGGGGGATGGCCGCTGGGCGCACGGCGCCACTGAAGTCGTTCCTGCTCGACCAGTCGCGGATCGCCGGCGTCGGCAACATCTACGCCGACGAGGCGCTCTATCGGGCGCGCCTGCACCCGCTCTCCCCGGCCGGCTCGATGAAGCCCGAGCACCGGCTCGCCCTGCGCGACGCGGTGGTCGACGTGCTGCAGATGGGCATCGACGCCGGTGGCTCCTCGATCGACGACTACCGCGACGGCCGCGGCGAGAAGGGGACGATGCAGGAGAAGTTCCTCGTCCACACCCGCGAGGGTCAGCCCTGCCCCTCCTGCGAGGGGGAGATCGTCCGCATCGTCGTCGGCGGCCGCTCGACATACTTCTGCCCCAGCTGCCAGGTCAAACTGCGCCGCCGTCCGCGCCGCCGGGCAAAGTAGGAGGGTGCCCGGAACCACGGTCAAGACCGAGGCGATCGTCCTGCGCAGCATCCGCTACGGCGAGGCCGATCGCATCCTCCACCTCTACTCGAAGACGCGGGGGCGGTTCGGGGCGATCGCCAAGGGCGCGCGCAAACCGAAATCCCGCTTCGGCGGCCGGCTGGAGCCGTTCTTCCGCCTCGACCTGATCCTCCATGAAGGCCGCGGCGACCTGCTGACCGTGACCAACGTGGCGACGATCGACGGCTATCCGCGGCTGCGCTCCTCGGGCCCGGCGCTGACCGCCGGCGCCCGCGCCTGCGACGCGATGCTGCGCCTGCTCGACTCGGCCGAGCCCAACCTCCCCGCCTACAACCTGCTCTGCCGCTACCTGGCGCTGCTCGACGACCCGAGCGAGCCGCGCGCCGCCTCGCTGGAAGTCGCGCTCTCCTTCCGCCTCAAGCTCGCCCTTGCCGCCGGCTTCGTCCCCGAGCTCGCCTCCTGCACCAACTGCGGCGAGGTCGAACACCTGGTCGGCTTCTCGGGCGCCGCCGGCGGCATCGTCTGCGCCAGCTGCGAGGCCGGCTCCTTCGACTTCTCCGAGCAGGCGCACAGCTTCATGGTCGAGGCGCTCGCGAACCCCCTGGCCGAGGCGCCGGAGGCCGAGCCGCGGGCCTTGCGCCAGGTCGAGCGGGCGGTGGGGGAGACGCTGGAGCATCACGCTCATGTGCAACTGCGAGCAGCGGCGTAAGGAGGCCGGGGAGGGACTCGGCGTAGCAAACAG
>JACDGU010000129.1 GCA_013821475.1 Solirubrobacterales bacterium | reverse complement strand
GGCTCGAGCTGCGGCTGCTGCGGGCTCTCTCGGCCGGCCTGCGGGGCGATGCCGCGCTGCGCGCCGCCCGCGAGCTGCTGGCGGCCCAGGCCAGCGACTGGGCCTTCCTCGACAGCCGCGGCGAGGCGGGCGATTACGCCTACCAGCGCGCCACCGAGCACGCCCGGGCGATGTTGGAGGCCATAGACTCCAAATCCGTCACCGATCCGCGTATGCGTTCCCTCGCCCCGGATATGAGCCTCGCTCCGCTGCTGGAGCCCTGATTCGCCCCGAATGACACGCATCCTGATCCTCTCCTGGGAGTACCCGCCTCTGATCGAGGGGGGACTGGCGCGGCACGTGCGCAAGCTCTCCGAGGCGCTGGTCGAGCGCGAGGTCGAGGTCCACGTCCTCACCCGCGGCGGCGAGGAGTCGGCGGCGGAGGAGAACAGCGGCGGCGTCCACATCCACCGCATCGTCGAGCCGAAGCGACCGACCGACCTCGGCGAGTTCGTCGCCTGGGTCGAACGGATGAACTCGGACATGCTGGCGGCCGGGGTCGAGCTCGGGGACCGCTACGACTTCGATCTCGTCCACGGCCACGACTGGCTCGTCGCCAACGCCTGCGATCACCTCACCAACCGCTTCGAAGCGCCGCTGGTGACGACGATCCATGCCACCGAGTACGGCCGCCACCAGGGCTGGGTCGACAAGCATCCCCAGACCTACATTCACGGGGTCGAGCGTTGGATCACCAACCGCTCGGACCGGGTGATCGCCTGCTCGCACTACATGCGGGAGCAGATCGTCGACATCTTCGCGGTCGAGGAGGATCTGGTCAGCGTCATCCCCAACGGGATCGACCCCGATGACCTCCCCGCCCAGGAGCCCGCCGAGCTGGCGAAGCTGCGGGCCGAGTTCGCCGCGCCGGAGGAGAAGCTGGTCCTGCTGATCGGCCGCCTCGTCTACGAGAAGGGATTCCAGCTGGCGCTGGAGGCGATGCCGACCGTGATCGAGGGGGCGCCGGGGACGCGCTTCCTGGTCGCCGGCTCGGGGACCCACGAGTCCGAGCTGCACCGTCAGGCCGAGGAGCTGGGCCTGATGGAGCACGGCACCTTCCTCGGCTGGATCGGCGACGACGTCCTGCACTCGCTCTACCGGATCGCCGACCTCACCGTGGTCCCCTCGATCTACGAGCCGTTCGGTCTGGTCGCGTTGGAGGCGATGGCCTCCGGCTGTCCCTGCATCGTCGCCGACACCGGCGGCCTGCGCGAGGTCGTCCCCCACGAGGAGGCCGGCCTGCGCTTCCGCGCCCACGACCCCGACGCCCTGGCCGAGGTCGCGATCCGCGTCCTCACCGATGACGAGCTCGGCAGTCGCCTGGTCGCCGAAGCCTACGAGCACGTCCGCAGCTTCGACTGGGGCGACGTCGCCGAGCAGACCGCCGCCGTCTACGCCGATCTCGTCGGTGCCAAGCTCGGCCCCGCCTGAGCCGGCTTTAATCGCTCGCGCTCGAGCTGAAGCGGCCGACCCGGGTATCGCCCGGGGTCCACTCGATGCCGGCCAACAACTCGTCGGCCGAGACTTCGAGTGAGACGGCGAGCTTGACCAGGGTGTCGATCCGGGCGACGCGCAGGCCGCGCTCAAGCTGGCTGATCTCGGTGCGGTGGACCGAGGCGCGGACGCTGAGCTCGTCCTGGGAAAGGTCGGCGCGCTTGCGGCAGCGAGCCAGGTTGTCCCCGAAGCGGGCGGCGATATCCACTGGTGGCATGGTTCTCCCTGCTGCAGTCTCCGGCGCACGCGCCGATTCGACTGCTCCGCGGACCACCCACCGGAGCGCCAGCGCTGAAGCTTATCAGCTGACAGACAATAACTCTCATTTGGGATAAGATCGAGGTCGTGACAGGCCGGCGCTCGGCCTTCGAGATCGAGCGACGCTGATGGTTCGCTGCCTGAAGGGTTGTGGGGCCCCTGACCCCCACAACCCTTCAGCGAACCGGCTGGCCGGGGGGCGGCAGCGTGCTCGCCGCGTCGGGATCGGGCTCGACCGGGTTGCGCCAGCGCAGGACCACCGGCGCCTCGCGCATCCGGATCACCCGCGCCGGGATGCCGGCGACGACGGCGTTGGCGGGGACGTCCTTGGTGACGACCGCGTTGGTCCCGACGATCGAGTTGTCGCCGACGCTGACGCCGCGCAGGATGCAGGCGCCGTAGCCGATCCAGACGTTGGAGCCGACCTCGACGTCGCGCTTGTAGATGCCCTGGACGCGGATCGGCCGCTCGACCTCGACCACGCCGTGGTCGAAATCGATGAACATCGCCCGGTCGGCGATCACGCACTGCTCGCCGATCCGCACTCGCTGGTAGGCGGAGATCGTGCACTCCTGGCCGATCACGGTTTTTTCGCCGATCTCGACGACGCCCTCGTGGCAGCGGATCTTCGAGCCGTCGCCGATCCAGACGAAGCGGCCGAAGCGCATCTGCGCCTTGCGGGCGATCTGGATTTCGAGCCGACGGCCGAGGAAGAGGAAACCGTCGGTGCTCCAGCGCCGGCCCGCGGCGGTGAATCCGCGCCGCCACAGATAGCGCCAGAGCAGGCGCCCGTAATGGCGGTTCAGCATTCCGTTGCGGGACAGGAAGCGGATCACGGCGGCCAGGACTTTAGACTGGCCCGCCAATGCCCGACGCCGCCAAATCCGCAACGCTCGCCGAGCGCCTCCTCGCCGGCGACAAGCGGGCGCTGGCGCGGGCGATAACGCTGATCGAGTCCGACGACCCCGCCGGCTGGGAGCTCGTCCGCGAGGTCTACCCGCGCACCGGCAAGGCAAGGATCGTCGGCTTCACCGGACCGCCTGGGGTGGGAAAGAGCACCCTGATCGGCGCTCTCACCGGCGAGCTGCGCAAGGCCGACCGCGAGGTGGCGGTGCTCTCGATCGATCCCTCCAGCCCGTTCACCCGCGGCGCCCTGCTGGGCGACCGGATCCGCCTCTCCGAGCACTTCCTCGACTCCGGCGTCTTCATCCGCTCGATGGCCTCGCGCGGCGCCCTCGGCGGGCTCTCGGAGGCCGCCCTGCAGGTGGCGCTGGTGATGGACGCCGCCGGCAAAGACGACGTCCTGATCGAGACCGTCGGCGTCGGCCAGGCCGAGATCGACATCGTCGACCACGCCGACACGATCGTGCTCGCCCTGATGCCGGGCTCGGGCGACTCGATCCAGGCGCTCAAGGCCGGGGTGATGGAGATTCCCGACGTGATCGTCGTCAACAAGGCCGACCACCCGATGACCGATACGATGATCCGCGAGGTCCGCGGGGTGCTCTCGCTGTCTCACGACCCCGCCGGCTGGAAGGTGCCGATCCTGCGCACCGAGGCGACGCGCCGCGAGGGGGTCGAGGAGTTGGCGGCGAGGATCGACGAGCACCGGGCCTTCATCGAGGCGGCCGGGACCCTGGGGGACCGCCGTGCCCGCAACCTGCGCAGCGAGGTGCTCGGGATCGCCACCGCACGGATGCGGCGCCGGCTCGAACGGGTCGTCGCCGAAGACCCCGAGACCGCTGAGCTGCTCGATCGCGTCGTCAGCCGCGAGCTCGACCCGGCCTCGGCTGCCGCCGAGCTGCTCGAGAGGCACGTCGATGACTGAGCCGCCGGCACCGCCGTCGCTGGAAGAGGCGACGGGCTGGATCGGCGCCGAGGTCGCTGACTTCGGCGGCGGCCAGGTCGGGCAGGTTGAGGGCTTCTTCGTCGACGACGACGACGGCGAGCCGGTCTGGCTGATCGTCCGCCTCGGCCGCCGCCGCAACACCCGCGTCGTCGCCGTGCCCTTCGCCGGCTGTGCCGGCACGCCCTCCGGTGTCTGGATCGCCTACGAGGGCGAGGTTCTCCAACGCGCCCCTGTCGTCGATCCCGCCCGGCCGCTACGCCGCGAGCACGAGCTGACGATCTGCTCCCACTTCGGGATCGGCGAGGCCGTCGGTCGGGCCGGGGAAGTGGTGGGGCGCCCCGAGGGCGCGATCACCGCTGAGCCGCCGCGCCACTGAGCGCCGGCTGACCCGGATCCGTCATCTCCCCGTAACCCGGGGGTGGAAAGGTTGACGAGATGGCATTGCTGATCCTCTTCGGGTTCATCGCCGGCGCCGCCACGGCGCTCTCGCCCTGCGTGCTGCCGGTGCTGCCGATCGCGCTCTCGGCCGGTGCGACCGGGGGCCGTCGGCGACCGCTGGGGATCGTGATCGGGCTGACGCTGTCGTTCACCTTCGTGATCGTCGCACTGGTGTCCGTGATCTCGGCGCTGGGGCTCTCCGAAAACCTGCTGCGCGACCTCGCGATCTTCTTCCTGCTCACCTTCGGGGTGGTGCTGATGGTCCCGCCTCTGGCCGCCCGGCTCGAGGCCTGGCTCAGCGGGCTGGTCAGCCGCACCGGTTTCGCCCCGCGCAGCGGCGGCGAGGGTTTCTCGGGGGGACTTGTGATCGGCCTCAGTCTCGGCGTCGTCTACTCGCCCTGCGCCGGCCCGATCCTCGCCGCCGTCGTCGCCGGCGCCGCCTCGCAGGGCTTCAGCACCGGCCGTCTGGCGGTGGCGCTGGCCTACGCGATCGGCTCCGCCGCGGTCCTTTACCTGTTGATGCTCGGCGGGCGCCGGGTGCTGGTCCCCCTACGCAGCCGCGCGGTGGGCGTCCAGGTGGCGATGGGAGCGGTGATGGTCGTCGTCGCGCTGGCGATGATCGGCGAATACGACATCCGTTTCGAGACCAGCGTGCAGGCGGATCTGCCCTCGTTCCTCGTCAACCCGACGGAAAGCCTGGAGAACACCAGCTCGGCCCAGGCGGCGCTGACCGGAATTCGCGGCGGCTCCGGTGACCGGGTCGGGGCCGAAGTGGCGCGGGGCGGTGAGGGGGTCGGCACGCCCGCCTCGGCCCAGAACAAACTCCATCTCCCCGTCTACGGAGTCGCGCCCGAATTCACGGAAACCGAGCGCTGGTTCAACACGCCCGGCGACAAGCCGCTGACGATGAAGGGGCTGCGGGGACGGGTGGTGCTGATCGACTTCTGGACCTATACCTGCGTCAACTGCATCCGCACGCTGCCCTATCTCAATGCCTGGGAGCAGCGCTACGCGAAGGACGGCCTGACGATCGTCGGCGTCCACACTCCGGAGTTCTCCTTCGAGCACGACGCCGGCAACGTCGAAGCCGCGATCTCCCGCGAAGGGATCCATTACCCGGTCGTCCAGGACAACGAATACGGGACCTGGAACGCCTACGGCAACCAGTACTGGCCGGCTGAGTTCTTCGTCGACGCGAACGGGCACGTCCGCTACGCCGACTTCGGCGAGGGCAACTACGGCAAGAAAGAAGAAGTGATCCGCCAGCTGCTCGCCGAAGCCGGCAAGAAGCTCCCGGCCAAGGCAGGGCAGGTGCGCGCGGTGGCGCCGTCGGACGCTCCGCTCACGCCCGAGACCTACCTCGGGCCCGAGCGCGCCGAACGCTTCACCAACTCCGAACTCTCGCCCGGCCTGAATGACTTCACCGCCCCCTCGGCGCTGCCGCTGAACGAATACGCCTACCACGGCAGCTGGCGGATCGCGCTGAAATCGGCGACGGCGGAAGGCGGCTCGCTCGACCTCCACTTCGCCGCCCGCCGCGTCTACATGGTGCTCGGCTCGCCGGGCGTGGATCGCAGGGTCAGGGTCAAGCTCGACGGCAAGCCGATCTCCGCCGCCGACGCCGGCACCGATGTCCGCAACGGCGTCGTCGACGTCACCGCCCAGCGTCTCTACAACCTCGTCAACCTGTCGAAGGTCGAAGACCACGTGCTCGAACTGGAACCGGAAAAGGGAGTGACCGGCTATGCCTTCACCTTCGGCTAGCGGCGATCTCGCCCCAGGCGCGAGAATCGCCGAGATGGCGAAGAACTCCTCCGGCACGGTGCTGGTCGTCGACGACGAGCCGACGATCGTCGACGTCGTCGGCCGCTACATGGAGCGCGCCGGCTACGAGACCTACCGGGCCGGCGACGGGCCCGAGGCGCTGCGGCTGGCGGCGCTGCACCGCCCCGACCTGGTCGTGCTCGACGTGATGCTGCCCGGGATCGACGGGATCGAGGTGATGCGCCAGCTGCACGAGCGGCCAGGACCGCCGACCGCGGTGATCCTGCTGACCGCGCGCGGGGAGGAGTCCGACCGCCTCGTCGGCCTCCGTCACGGCGCCGACGACTACGTGGTCAAGCCGTTCTCGCCGGCCGAGCTGGTTGCCCGCGTCGACGCCGTCCTGCGCCGCGTCTCGCCGCCGCCCGAAGCGCAGGAGCCGCCGATCGAGTGCGGGCCGCTGCGGATCGAGCCGGCGACGCGACGCGTCTTCCTCGACGGCGATGAGCTCTCGCTGACGATGCGCGAGTTCGACCTGCTCGCCTACCTCGCCGACCGACCGGGCCGGGTCTTCTCCCGCGACCAGCTGATGGAAGCGGTCTGGAACGAGTCCTTCTTCAGCGACACCAGCACCGTCACCGTCCACGTCCGCCGCCTGCGCGCCAAGCTTGGCGACGACGTCGCCGAGCCGCGCTTCATCGAGACCGTATGGGGCGTCGGCTACAGGTTCCGGTCATGAAGCGGGCGGTCGTCATCGCCGTCGCGGCTTTCCTCGCCGGCGCCGCCGCGGTCGGAGTCCCGGACCACATGGGCGCCGACCAGATCCTGCTCGTCGTCCTCGCCACCGCCGGCGCCGCGCTGGCGACCGCCCTCGCGGTGCGGCTGGCAATGGAGGAGCGCTCGCGCCGCGACATCGAGGAGGCGCGCCGCCAGCTCGTCGCCGCCGCCTCCCACGACCTGCGTACGCCGCTGGCTTCGCTGCGGCTGCTGGTCGAGTCGATCGACGACGGCGTGGTGACGGGAGAGACCCGCGACCGCTACCTGGGCGAGATCCGTACCCACGTCGCCGTCCTCAGCGACCTCGTCGACGACCTCTTCGAGCTCTCGCGGATCGAGGCCGGCGACATCTCCTGGACCATGCACCAGGTCGAGCTCGGCGACCTGATCGGCGACACCGTGGCGGCGATGCGGGCCCCCGCGGAGGCCCGCGGCGTGAAGATCGCGGCCGAGCTGCCGCCCGGCCACTTCGTCGCCCAGGCCAACGCCGAGAAGGTCCAGCGGGTGCTCTTCAACCTGATCCAGAATGCGATCCGCCACACCCCGGCCGACGGCAGCGTCACCGTCCGCGCCCGCAACGACGGCAGCGACGTCGAGGTCGAGGTCGCCGACGACGGCGAGGGGATCCCGGCGGCCGACGGCGAGAAGGTATTCGATGCCTTTTACCGTGGCGACGCGTCCCGCAACGAGGACGGCGCCGGCCTCGGGTTAGCCATCTCGAGGGCGATCGTCGAAGCGCATGGGGGCAAGATCTGGCTCGAAGACGGGATGCCCGGAACGCGGGTTCACTTCACGCTTCGGGGGGCTTA
>JACDGU010000128.1 GCA_013821475.1 Solirubrobacterales bacterium | reverse complement strand
CGCCGGCGTCGTCCTCGCCGGCGCCTGGGAACGCGGCCGGCGGGTCAATCGCGCCGCGCTCGCCGCCGGGGCCGTGGCGCTGGTCCTCACCATCGTCCCCAACCTCGCCTTCCCCGAACCGGGCCAGTTCCCGTTCGCCTTCTCCTCCTTCATCGCGATCCCGCTCTGGTGCGCGGGGGCGCTCTGGGTGATTCGCGACCTGCCCGAGGAGCGCCAGCTGCGCCGGGTCATCGTCGGCTACCTGCTGGCGGCGATCGTGATCTGGCTGACACCGAACGCGATGGGCGGCAACGCGGTCCGCCTCGGCGCCCTCTTCGGCGGCCCGGTGCTGGCCGCGGTCGTGCTCTCGCGCCGCCCCCGGGTAGCGCCCTGGATGCTGGCGCTGGTGATGGCCGGCAGCCTCTACTGGCAGCTGACCGCCAGCGTCACCCAGATCGCCCGCTCGGTCGGCGACCCCTCGACCTCCTCCTCCTACTTCCAGCCCGCCGCGACCTGGCTGCGCCGGCATGACGGCCAGGGCCTGCGGATCGAGGTGCCGCCGACCGCCAACCACTGGGAGTCCGCCTACCTGGCGCCGAAGTTCGAGCTCGCCCGCGGCTGGCTGCGCCAGCTCGACACCACCCGCGACGACATCTTCTACGACGAAGGCGAGCTCACCGACGGCGCCTACCGCGCCTGGCTGCGCTCCAACGCGATCTCCTACGTCGCCCTCCCCGACGCGCCCCTCGACTACTCGTCGACCGAAGAGCAGCGCCTGATCCTCAGCCACCCGAGCTACCTCAGCCTGCGCTTCAGCTCCGAACACTGGCGCATCTACAAGGTGCTGAACCCGCAGCCGCTGGTCGAGCCGCTGGGGATGGGGCGGACCCAGACGCTCTCGATCGGCCGCCAGGGCTTCGCCCTCGACGTCACCCGGCCCGGCCGCTTCCTGGTCCGGGTCAGCTTCACCCCCTACTGGTCGATCTCCCGCGGCAGCGGCTGCCTGCTGCGCCACGGCGACTGGACCGTCGCCCGCACCGCCCACACCGGTGTCTTCCGGGTCAACGCCGACTTCTCGCTGGGGAGCGCCTGGAATGCGGTCACCGGCGCCCGCAAGACCTGCTGAGAGGGCGCGGGACCGGCGCATTTCGGCGTCCTCGGTCACTTGTGTGCGGAGCACACGGCGTTCCCTGCGTCCTTGAACTGCGTGGTCCCGCGCTTTCTCAGAGAGCTAGGGAAACCGGCTCCTCCAACAGCGTGCGGACGCGAGCCAAGAGCTCCGCGCCCTCGGCGCCGTAGAGGATGCGGTGGTCGCAGGCGAGGGTGACGTTCATCAGCTGGGCGGGGACGATCTGCCCCTCGCGGACCGCCGGCTTCTCGACGATCGCGCCGACCGCGAGGATCGCCGCCTGCGGCGAGTTGATCACGGCGGAGAAGTTGTCGATGCGGAACATCCCCAGGTTGGAGACGGTGAAGGTGCCGCCGGAGAGCTCGGGCGGGGTGATCTTGCCATCGCGGACTTTGCCCGCCACCGCGCGCGAGTCGGAGGCGATCTGGCGCAGCCCCTTCTTGTCGGCGTCGAACACGGTCGGCACCACCAGCGCGCCCTGGGCGGCGACGGCGATGCCGACGTTGACCCGCGAGTAGAGCTCGAAGCGGCCGTCGCGGTAGGCGCCGTTGGCTTTCGGGAACTCGCGCAGCGCGATCGCGCAGGCCTTGACGACCATGTCGTTGAAGGAGGGCACGACCTCACCCTCCTTGGCCGCGCCCCTGATCGCCCTACGCGCCGCCACTGCCTTGCTCATGTCGATCTCGGCTTCGAGGTAGAAGTGCGGCGCCGTGGCCTTCGACTCCGACATCCGCCGGGCCACCGTCGACTGCAGTTTCGTCGGCTCCTGGATCGTCGTCTGACCCTTCGCAGTTTCAGCTGAAGGTGGATCGGGACCAGGCGCCACTGCCGCGGGCGCGGCAGGCGCCGGCTCGACGCTCTGCTCCGCCGCTGCCGTCTCGGCCTCCGCGTCCCCCGCCCCCGCGGAAGCGGCCGCCAGCTTCACGTCCTTCTTCACGATCCGCCCATTCGGCCCCGACCCCTCGATCGTCGAAAGATCGACCCTCTTCTCCTTCGCAAGCCTCTTCGCCACCGGCGAAGCCTTAATCCGCTCCCCGTCCCCCGAAGCCTCCGGCGATGCCTCTTCCCCCGCAACCTCCGCCGCAGCGGTCGGGGTCTCGGCGGTTTCTGCGCCCTCCCCCTCGCCAGGCCCCGCAGCTGAGGCCTCAGAACCCTCAGCCGAATCACCGATCCGCGCGATCGGCTCGCCGATCGGAAGAGTCGCTCCCTCCTCGGCGATGATCTCCGTCAGCGTCCCGGCGACATCGCTCTCGTAGGCCATGTTCGCCTTGTCCGTCTCGATTTCAACGATCTCGTCCCCGACGGCGACCTCGTCCCCGACCTGCTTCATCCACTGCAGGACCGTCCCCTCCTCCATCGAGTCGGAGAGGCGGGGCATGACGATGTCGGTCATCAGCGCGACCCCTCAAGCGTCGCCAACGCGGCGGACACGACGTGCTCGGAGTGCGGGATCGCGGCCTGCTCGAGTCGTTTCGAATAGGGCATGTGGACGTCGGCGCCGGTCACCCGCTGCACCGGCGCGTCGAGGTCGTCGAAGGCCTGCTCGGTGATCAGGGTCGAGAGGTTGGCGCCGACGCCGCCGTGCGGCCAGCCCTCCTCGACGATCACCGCGCGGTTGGTCTTGCGCACCGACGCGAGGATCGTGTCGAGGTCGAGCGGGCGCAGCGTGCGCGGGTCGATCACCTCGGCCTCGACGCCGTGCTCCTCGGCGAGAGTGCGCGCGGCTTCCTCGGAGACCTGGGCCATCTTCAGCAGGCCGATGATCGTCACGTCGCTGCCCTCGCGCCGCACCGCCGCTTCGCCGAAGCGCAGCACCACGTCCTCCCCCTCGGGCACCTCGCCGCGGACGCCGTAGAGGCTCTCGTGCTCGATGAAGATCACCGGGTTGTCGTCGCGGATCGCCGCCTTCAGCAGCGCCTTGGCATCGGCCGGCGTGGAGGGGCAGGCGACCAGCAGGCCGGGCACCTGTAGGTAGAGGGCCTCGAAGCTGTGGGAGTGGGTGGGGCCGAGCTGGTGGCCGCCGCCGCCGGGCATCCGCACCACCATCGGCACCTTCGCCTGGCCGTTGAACATGTAGGGGATCGCCGCCGCGTGGTTGACGATCTGGTCCAGCGCCAGCAGCGAGAAGTTGACCGTCATCAGCTCGACGATCGGCCGCAGGCCGGCCATCGCCGCGCCGACCCCCGCGCCGACGATCGTGTTCTCGGAGATCGGCGTGTCGCGCACCCGGCGCTCGCCGAACTCGTCGAGCAGGCCGTCGGTGACCTTGAAGGCGCCGCGGAAGACGCCGACGTCCTCGCCCATCACGAAGACGCCCTCGTCGCGTCGCATCTCCTCCGCCATCGCGTCGCGCAGCGCCTCGCGCATTCGCAGCTCGGCCATCAGTCCTCCGCCCCCTCGGCGTTTAGCGGACGCTCGACGGTGTCCTGCGGCTCGCCGTCGTCCTCCTCGGGATCCGGCGCCTGGCGCGAGTGGCCGTCCATCGCGTCGCCGTGGATCGCCGGGTTGGGCCGGTCGCCCTCCTCGGATTGGGCGGCATAGGCGGCGCCGGCTTCGGCCAGCTCGCGCGCGGCGGCCGGCATTTCCGCCTCGTTCTCGCCACGGTGCGGCTCGGGGCTGCGCTCGTCGACCGCGTACCAGCCGCTGGGGTCGGTCGTCGCGTAGAGGTTTTCGTACATCGTGTCGAGCGGCGGTTCGGGCGAGGCCTCGGCGAACTCGGCCGCGGCGACAACGATCTCCTCGGCCTTCTCGCGCGCCTGGGCGACCTCGCGCTCGCCCAGCACCCCGGCCTCGACGCAGCGCTTGGCGAAGTTCTCGATCGGGTCTTTCTCACGCCACTCCTCGACCTCCGCTTTCTCGCGGTAGACCTCGGGGTCGGCGGCGGAGTGGCCGCGGTAGCGGTAGGTGAAGGCCTCGATCAGCGCCGGCCGCTCCTCTTCGCGGGCCTGGCGCAGCCCCTCGGCGACGCCCTCTCGGACGGCGAGAACGTCCATTCCGTCGACCCGGGTGCCGGAGATGCCGTAGCCCTCGGCCTTCTTCGAGAGGTCGGTCTGCGCAGAGTGGCGCTCGACCGCGGTGCCCATCCCGTAGAGGTTGTTCTCGACCAGGAAGAGGACCGGCAGCGTCCACAGCGCCGCCAGGTTCATCGTCTCGCCGAAGTTGCCGGTGTTGGAGGCACCGTCGCCGAACATGCAGACGGTGACCGCTTCTTCGCCCTTGTACTGGGAGGCGAGGCCGAGGCCGGCGGCGATCGGCAGGTTGCCGCCGACGATGCCGTAGCCGCCCATGAAGCGATGCTCGGCGTCGAAGATGTGCATCGAGCCCCCGCGGCCACCGCTGGTGCCGTCGACGCGGCCGAAGAGCTCGGCCATCACCCGGTTGGGGTCGGTGCCGCGGGCGATCGCGTGGCCGTGGGTGCGGTAGGTGCCGATCAGGAAGTCTTCGTCGCGCATCACCGAGGTGGTGCCGACGATCGTCGCCTCCTCGCCGATCGCCAGGTGCAGGAAGCCGCCGGCTTTGGCGCGCTGGTACTGGCGGCCGGCCTCCTCCTCGAAGCGCCGGATCAGCGCCATTCGCGCGAGGAGCTCATAACAGGTGGCGGCGTCAGGCAAGTCGGCCATCGAGTCGCCACATTAAAGGATCGGGCGTCTCACCAGGCACTTGTATACAAGTGCTGAGACGAATGGGGGGTCAGGCCGCAGCGGCTTCGAGGCCGGCCTCGAGCCGGTCGTCGCCCCAGAAGACCTGCTCGCCCACCGTCAGCGCGGGCACGCCTTCGACGCCGAGCGCCGCGGCCCGGTCGGTCGCCTCGCGCAGGGCGGCTTTGACGCTGCCGGTCTGCACCGCTTTCAGCAGCGCCCGCGGGTGCAGCTCGCAGGCGGCGCCGGCGATCATCACGTTGTCGGGGTCACTGAGGTCGCGGCCGGCGGCGAAGGCCTGGCGGAAGGCGGCGAGGGAGAAGGAGACGGTGCGGCCGGTCTGCTTGGCGAAGGTCGCGACCCGCATCGCCGTCAGCGTGTTGCCGGGCCAGGGATCGGGCCAGGCGATCGGCGGCAGCCCGTAGGCGGATGCCCGGCGCTCGACCTCGGCGATCCCCTCCGCCCGCCCCGGCCCGTTCGCCCATGAGTCGCGACCGAAATGCTGGAACAGCCCGCCGAGCAGAATCGGCTGCCACTCAGGCTGCTCGAGCCCCGCTTCGGTGAAGAGCCCGCTAATCCGCTCCGCCGATAGATACGCGTACGGGGATCCGAGGTCGTAATAAAAAGTGGCGCGACTCATCTGAGAGCAAATCCTAGGGCGCGAAAACCAAGCAGGTGGGGGGACGCAGGGAAGTGAGGGGAGGGGAGCGCACTACCGTGCGTGACCCGAGCCGAACGACCGAGGACCCCCAGATGCGCCGGTTTGCAGCGTCCTAGGCGTGGATTGCCCAGCCATCAACGGCTCGGGCTGCATCGAGAACGGTCTCGGAGACCGTCGGGTGCGGATGCACGATCCGCGAGAGCTCCTGGTAGCCGCCCTCGAGCGCCATCGTCGCGACCAGCTCGGCGATCATGTCGCAGGCGCGGTTGCCGACGATGTGGGCGCCGAGGACCTCGCCGTACTTGGCGTCGATCACGAGCTTGACGATGCCCTCCTTGTCGTCGTAGACGGTGCCCGCACCCTCCCCGGAGATTTTCTGTTTGCCGACCTTGACCTCGTGGCCGGCCTCCTTGGCGGCGGCCTCGGTCAGCCCGACGCTGGCGACCTGGGGGTGGGTGAAGGTGGCACCGACCATCAGCTCCTGGTCGACCGGGTGGGTCTCGACGCCGGCGGCTTTCTCGACCGCGACGACCCCCTCCTCGGAGGCCTTGTGGGCGAGGGCCTTCTTGTTGACCAGGTCGCCGATCGCGTAGACCTTGGGGTTGCTGGTCAGCTGGTAGCCGTCGACCTTGATCTTGCGGCCGCTCTCGTCCATCTCGACCCCGGCCTCTTTCAGGCCCAGGCCCTCGATGTCGGCGGTCCGCCCGCCGGCGACGCAGAGGTAGTCGACCTCGGCCGACTTGTCGCCGTAGGTGAACTTGACCGAGCTCTCGCCGACCTCGACGTTGTCGACCGGCGCTCCGGTGGAGATCTCGATCCCCTGTTTCTTGAACGAGCGTTCGACGATCTTGGCGATGTCGTTGTCCTCGGCCGGGAGGATCTGGTCGAGCATCTCGATCAGGACGACCTCGGTGCCAAAGCGCGAGTAGGCGGAGGCGATCTCCGAGCCCGAGGCGCCGGCGCCGACGACGGCGATCTTCTTCGGCATCTCCGGCAGCGACCAGGCGCCCCAGGTGTCGAGGACGCGGCCACCGAACTCGACGCCCGGGATCGGCAGCGCGACCGAGCCGGTGGCGAGGATCACCGCGCCGGCCTCGTAGACCTCCTCGCCGACCTTGACGTTGCCCTCGGGCGTCAGCGAGCCCACGCCCTCGATCACCGGGATCTTATTTTTGTCCCAGAGGAACTTGACCCCGTTCGAGAGCGATTCCGAGACCGAGGCGCGGCGGGTCTGCAGCGCGTCCCAGTCGATCGAGATGTCGCCGGCGACGATTCCGATCTCGGAGCCGTCCTTGGCCTCGGTGTAGATCTCGGCCGTGCGCAGCAGCGTCTTGGCCGGGATGCAGGCGTAGTTGAGGCAGCGCCCGCCGGCTTTGTCGCTCTCGACGACGGCGACTTTCTTGCCCAGCTGGGCGGCCCGAATTGCGGCCACGTAGCCACCGGGGCCACCGCCGATAACGATCGTGTCGTAGGAGTCAGCCATCGGCCGCTGAGCCTATAGGAGTCCCCTGGCCGGCCCGCCGGGGTCTTTGTAGATCCCCACGATCGGCGTATCGGCTCAGGGAGAGGGGCGCTGGGGCATCTGAATCCGCGCCATCGCCTTGACCATGAAGAAGAAGAAGGTGCCGGCGACGGCCAGCAGGCCGAGCGTCGCCGCGAACTGGCCGACGGTCGCCGCCTGCAGCGCCAGGCCGTAGACGGCGCTGAAGATGAGGAAGACGAGGATCAGCTGGAAGCCGAGCACGGCCCAGTACTTGGCTCGCCACATCCCCCACGACATCACGCCCATGATCAGCGCCGGCGCCAGCACCTGGGCCAGCTTCGGGTCCTCGCCGTTGACCTTCACCCCGGCCAGGTAGCCGACCAGGATCGAGGCCGCGATCAGCCCGGCGACGACGGCGCCGATCGTCACCACCGTCGGCCGCTCGCCCTCCTCCAGCGGCTTCAGCGCCTCGCGGGCGGCCTGGTTGCGTTCCTCGGCGCGGGCGTAGCCGCGCGACATCGAGTCGCCGCCGCGCCGCTTGCGCTTGGACGGCTGCTCAGCCACCGGGCGCCACACCCCTCCACGG
>JACDGU010000127.1 GCA_013821475.1 Solirubrobacterales bacterium | reverse complement strand
CGGGTTCCGCTTAACTTTTTTGAGGGTCGCCGCAGTGCTGTCGCCCGGAGCTCGCCAGCAAAAAAGTACAAGACGCTTCACCCCTACCCGAAAGCTCCCCGACGCCCAAGGGCGGCGCCAGGTGGGGAGGTGGACCAGTCCCTCCAACGAGAACCTCTCGGCTTCCAAGCTGAACAGCTCTCGTCCTTGAGGCCGAGCTTCGAAAGTCCGGAAGCTCCCTGAACTTCGGTGATCGCGACGTGGGGTGAGGGATGGGTGGACCTCGCCAAGCCTCCCCGCAGTTCGCGCAGGTGAGGTCCACCCATCCCTCGTCTCGCCTTGCCCGATCACGCGAAGTTCACTCCTCGTTACCAGCCCTTTCACAAGAACTCGCTGCAAATGGCGAACTCTGTAGCCAGCCAATTGAAATAGAGAGGGAGACACCGATGACTTCCCGTGTTGACATGCATTGCCATTCCACCGCCTCGCAGCTCTCGCGGCTGGGCGTTCAGCGCGCGCTCGGGCTGCCGGAGTGCGCGACGCCGCCCGAGGAGGTCTACGAGCTGGCCAAGCGGCGGGGGATGGACTTCGTGACGATCACCGATCACGACACGATCGCGGGCGCACTCGAGCTCGAGGGCTGTCCCGACTGCTTCGTCTCCGAGGAGCTGACCGCCCGCTTCGCCGGCGAGCCCCAGGCGGTTCACGTCCTCTGTTACGGGATCACTCTCGGGGACCACGAGTGGCTGCAGGCTCATTCCGGCGACGTCGAGGCCTGCGCCGCATACCTGCACGAGAACGGGATCGCCTGCGCGCTCGCGCACCCCTTCTTCAACGTCGCCGCGCCGCTGACACGGCGCCACCGGCGGCGACTAGCGGAGCTCTTCCCGATCTGGGAGGTCCGCAACGGGTCGCGCGCCGCCGAGCTGAACATGCCCGCCGTCGTCTACATAGAGACGCGCGGCGGCACCGGCATCGGCGGCTCCGACGACCATGCCGGCGTCGACATCGGCCGCACCTTCACGGAGGCGCCCGCCGCTGCTCGCACGCCGGAAGAGTTTCTCGCCTGCGTGATGCGGGGCGACGCCGAACCGGGTGGCGAGCAGGGCAGCGCCGCCAAGTGGACCCACGCGGCGATGGCGCTGGCGACCCGCGCCCTGGTTGGTGCCGACTCCAAGGCGCGGTCGCCCCTGTTCCCGCCCAGCGGCGATGAGTACGACCGCGGGGACCTTGGGCCGGATGCGGCACCGGACCCGGCGGCGGTGCTGAAGATGGCCGAACGCGTCCTGCGCGAGGGTGCGGTGCGCGAGGGCAGGGTCGCCGCCGACATCGGCCCCGACGACGCCCGCTGCCTGCTCGAGTCCTGGCTCGTGGCGATGGGCCTCGACCTGCGCGGCCGGGAGCTGATCGCCCACCTGCAGGCCGACGGCTTCTCCCACGCCGACCTCTACCGCCGCGCCCGCCGGATCCATGACCGGCGCCTGCGCGGCGCCGTCGACGAGGGGGTCGCCGCGGTTGCCGGCGGCGACTACCCGAGCGCCGTCAACGGCCTCTTCTCGGCGCTGCTGCCGGCGATCCCCTACGCCCCCTCGACCGCCTTCCTCGGCGCCGAGAAGGCGATTCTCTCAGGCCGCGACGGCGAGCGCCGCCGGATCGCCCTGATCGCCGACGGGATCGGCTCGATGCACGGCGTCACCCACACCATCGAGCAGATCCGTGAGCGCGGCGTGCCCGGCTTCGAGATCGACGTGATCGGCACCGATCCCGGCGTCGACCGTCGCCTCCCGGCCGCGGCCGAGCTGGAGATGCCCTTCTACGACGGGATGCGGCTCGGCGTCCCCGGCCTGCCCGACCTGGTCGAGACCCTGGCCGAGGGCCGCTACGACCTGGTCCACGTCACCGCCCCCGGCCCGGCCGGGATCGCGGCGACGCTGCTCGGCCGCGTCACCGGCGTCCCGCACCTGGCCAGCTACCACACGGAGCTGGCCGCATACGCAGGGATGCGCAGCGGCAACGACGGGGTCGAGGCGCTGGCGCGGATCGGCCTCGGCGCCTTCTACGGCGCCGCCCGCACCGTCCTCTCGCCGAGCCCCTCGGCTGACGCATCGCTGGTCGAGCTCGGCGTCGAGCAGGCGGCGATCGAGCGCTGGGAGCGGGGGGTGGACCTCAGTCGCTTCGACCCGGTCATGGCCGACCGCGACGCCTATCCGGGTGAGATCAAGGTCCTCTACGCCGGCCGCCTGACCCGCGAGAAGGCCGTCGACCTGCTGGCCGAGAGCTTCCTCCGCGCCCACCGTGCCGACCCACGCCTGCACCTGCTGGTGGCCGGCGGCGGGCCGGAGGAGGAGGAGATGCGCGCCACGCTCGGCGAGCACGCGACCTTCCTCGGTTGGCTCGGGGGAGAGGACCTGGCCCGCGCCTACGCCAGCGCCGACATCTTTCTCTTTGCCAGCAGCACCGACACCTACGGCCAGGTCATCCTCGAGGCGGCGGCCAGTGGCCTGCCGGTCGTCGCCGTCGCCGAGGGCGGCCCGGCGGCGCTGATCGAGAACCGCCACACCGGCCTGCTCTGCCGGCCCGACCCCGATCACCTGGCCGGCTCGCTGTTGCAGCTCGCCTCGGCGCCGCTGCTGCGCCGCCAGCTCGGCACAGCCGGCGCCTATGCCGCCCGCAGTCGCAGCTGGGAGCGCTCGATGGGCCAACTCGCGGCCGGCTACCGGCGGGCCCTCGACGCCGTTCCCGCCGAGCCGCGGCAGCGCCTCGCCCAGGTGGCCTGAGGCGGCGGGGGAGCCGGCATTGCCGCAGTACGATGGATCGATCGACGATCCCGCCAACTACTTCAATCGCGAGCTCTCCTGGCTCGACTTCAACCAACGGGTTCTCGAACTGGCGGAGGACACGGAGGTGCCGCTGCTCGAGCGCCTCCGCTTCTGCGGCATCTACGCCTCCAACCTCGACGAGTTCTTCATGGTCCGCGTCGCCGGCCTCTTCGACCAGCTCGACGCGGGGATTGACGCTCGCGGGCCCGACGGCCTGGCGCCGGCGAAGCAGCTCGACGCGATCCAGGCCCGCGTGCTCGAGCTCGACCGCCGTCTGCATGCGGCCTTCGGCGGCGCCCTGCGGTCGGCGCTGGAGGAGCGGGGGATCAGGATCGTCTCGCTCGACACCGCCGGCGAGGAGGACCGTCGCGAGATCGACGCCCGCTTCCACGAGCAGGTCTTCCCGGCGCTGACGCCGCTGGTGATCGGCCTCGGGCGGCCCTTCCCCTACATCTCCAATCTCTCGCTCAGCCTCGGCGTCCTGCTCCGCGACCCCGAGAGCGGGGTCGAGATCATCGCCCGGGTCAAGGTCCCGAAGGAGCTGCTCGGCCGCTTCCTGGCGGTCGGCGATGACGGCAAATCCTTCGTTCCTCTGGAGGACGTGATCGCCGCCAACCTCGACGCGCTGTTCCCCGGCACCGACGTCGTCGACCACGGCTACTTCCGCGTCACCCGCGACGCCGACTTCACGATCAGCGACGAGGCCGACGACCTCCTGCGCGCGGTCCAGGACGAGCTCCGCCGCCGCCGCTTCGGCGAGGTCGTGCGACTCGAGATCGCCGCCGGGATGAACTCGAAGCTGCGCGAGCAGCTGATCGGTGCGCTCAAACTCGAAGACCGCGAGGTCTACGACGTCGATGGCCTGATCGACCTCGGCGACCTCAACGACATCGCCGACGTCCCCGGCCACGGCGAGCTGCGCTACCCGCCCTGGTCACCGGTCACCCAGTCGCGCCTGCAGGGCGAGGACGAGCAACCGGTGGACATGTTCGCCGCGATCAGCCGCGGCGACGTCCTGGTCCACCACCCCTACGACTCGTTTGCCAGCTCGGTCGAACGATTTGTCGAGCAGGCGGTCGCCGACCCCGACGTGCTGGCGATCAAGCAGACGGTGTACCGGACCAGCGACGACTCGCCCCTCGTGCCGGCGCTGATCCGCGCCTCCGAACGTGGCAAGCAGGCGGTCTGCATGGTCGAGCTCAAAGCCCGCTTCGACGAGGAGGCGAACATCCACTGGGCGAAGTCGCTGGAGGAGGCCGGCGTCCACGTCGTCTACGGCATCCCCGGCCTGAAGACCCACGTCAAGGCGATCCTCGTCGCCCGCCGCGAGGGCGACCGGGTGCGCGAGTACGTCCACATCGGCACCGGCAACTACCACCAGAAGACGGCCCGCCTCTACACCGACTTTGGCCTCTTCACCGCTGATCCGGGCATCGGCTCGGACGTCGCCGAGATGTTCAACTTCCTCACCGGCTACGGCCGCCCGGCGGCCTACCGCAAGGTGCTGGTCTCGCCGACGACGATGCGCAGCCGGATGATCGAGGAGATCGAGCGCACGGTCGCAGCCCATCAGGCCGGCGAAGAGACGCGGATCGCGCTGAAGATGAACTCGCTGGTCGACGCCGGCTGCATCGAGGCGCTGTACGAGGCCTCGCAGGCGGGGGTCCGGGTCGACCTCAACGTGCGCGGGACCTGCTGCCTGCGCCCCGGGGTGGAGGGGGTCTCAGAGAACATCCGCGTCGTCTCGATCGTCGGCCGCTTCCTCGAGCACTCGCGCGTCTACACCTTCAAGCGTGGCGAGGAGACCCGGGTCCTGATGGGCTCCGCCGACCTGATGCCGCGCAACCTCGACAGCCGGGTCGAGCTGGTCGCCCCGGTCGAGGACCCGGAGCTGAAAGCGGAGATGCTCGACGTGCTCGAGCGCTGCTTCGCCGACAACGTCAACGCCTGGGAACTCGACTCCGACGGCGAATGGACGCGGACGGTCGCCCCCGAGAGCAGCCGCCGCAGCGTCCAGGTGGAGCTGCGCGAGCGCTACGCCGCGCGCGCCGCCGAGCAGCTCGCCGCCGCAGCCAGCTGAGCACACCGCTCGCCTCTCCCGCCATTAGGATGCGCGCACGTGGCGCGCTTCTCGCTCCTACCTCGCGATCCCACCTTCTTCGACCTCTTCATCGAGGCCGGGAAGAACACCGTCCAGGCCTCGCGGCTGCTGGATCAGATGATGAACCGCTGGCCCGACGCCGGCACCCTCTCGGAGGAGATCGTCGACGCCGAGAACGAGGGCGATCGGATCACCCACGAAATCATCAAACGGCTGAACACGACCTTCGTCACCCCGATCGACCGCGAGGACATCTATGGCCTGGCGACGCAGATGGACGACATCGTCGACTTCACCGAGGAGGCCGCCGACTTCCTCGGCCTCTACAAGATCGAGGCGCCGATGGAGCAGGCGATGGCGCTGACCAAGGTTCTGGTCGCGGCCTGCGAGCAGCTCGCCGCCGGGCTCGAGAACCTGCGCGAGTTCAAGGACCTCGACAAGTACTGGATCGAGATCCACAGGCTTGAGAACGAGGGCGACCGGATCTCCCGCGACGCCGTCGCCTCGCTCTTCTCCAACGGGATCGACCCGATGATCGTGATCCGCTGGAAGGACGTGATCGCGGTCCTCGAGAACGCGATCGACGCGACCGAGACCGCTGCCCAGATCCTCGAGGGCATCGTCATCAAGAACTCGTGAGCGCTGACGTAATCCTCGTCATCGTCGTCGCCACGGCGCTCGCCTTCGACTTCACCAACGGCTTCCACGACACCGCCAACGTCGTCGCCACCTCGATCTCGACCGGCGCGGCGCGGCCGTCGGTGGCAATCGGGGCGGCCTCGCTGCTCAACTTCCTCGGAGCGTTCATCTCGATCTCGGTCGCCGCGACCGTCGCCAACGACGTCGTCAACTCGGAAGTGATCACCCCGACGATCGTCTTCGCCGGCCTGATCGGGGCGATCGCCTGGAACCTGATCACCTGGTCGTTCGGGCTGCCCTCGAGCTCCTCGCACGCGCTGATCGGCGGGGTCGTCGGCTCGGCGGTGGCCGCGGCGGGGTTCAACGCGGTGCTCGCGGACGGGCTGGTCGGCAAAGTCCTGATCCCGGCGATCATCGCCCCGGTCCTCGCCTTCGGCGTCGCCGGGCTCTCGATCGGCGTCGTCTACCGGGTGGTGGGCAAGCAGCGGCCGGGCACCGTCAGCCGTGGCTTCAAGTACGGCCAGATCGTCTCCGGCGGCCTGCTGGCCCTGGCCCACGGGACCAACGACGCGCAGAAGACGATGGGGGTGATCACGCTGGCGCTGATCGCCAACGGCAGCCTCGCCGCCAACGCCGACCCGCCGCTCTGGGTGATCGCCTCCTCGGCGGCGGCGATCGCCCTCGGCACCTACAGCGGCGGCTGGCGGATCATCAAAACCACCGGCACCCGGATCATCAAGATGGACCCGGCCCAGGGCTTCTCCTCGCAGGGGGCGGGCGCGGCGGTGATCCTCGCCTCGACCCACTTCGGATTTCCGCTCTCGACCACCCACGTCATCAACGGCGGCGTGATGGGCGCCGGCGCCGCCAAACGGTTCTCCGCGGTGCGCTGGGGGGTGGCCGGCAACATCGTCTTCGCCTGGGTGCTGACGCTGCCGGCGGCGGCGCTGATCGGCGCCCTCGCTTACGGCGTCTCGCGGATCTTCGGCACCGGCGCACTCGGCCCGGTGCTGGTCACCCTGATGTCGCTGTCCCTGATCTTCGCGGTCTTCGCGCGGCGCTTCCAGCGCGGCTCCCCCGTCCCGGCATCGAGCGGATGATCGCGACGCTGGTGGAGGGTCAGGCGCTGCTGGAGACCGTCGTGGCTTCGCTGGTCGCCGGAGTCGGCGTGACCCTCGCCTTCTCGATCGCGATCTGGGGCTTCGGGCGGTTCGCCGACCTCAGCCGCAACGAACGTCCGGCGGCGGCCGGGGCGGCGGCAGCGGCGGCGGGCCTGGCCCTGCTCGGCGTGACGGCGGCCGTGGTGGCCGGCATCGTCGTGATGGCGCACAAGTAGTCCGGCCCGGCAAACCGCGGCTCCGGCGTACAATCGTGGCGTGCGCAACGTACGCAATGTCGCGATCATCATGGTCCTGGCGCTCGCGGTCGCCTTCGCCCCGCAGAGCGGCAACGTCGTCGATGCGATCTTCGCCGCGCTGACGATGGGCTTCCTCGCCGGCATCGCCTGGATGCTCTACACGCTCAGCCGCCAGAACCAGCTCACCCTGGCGACGCTGAGCGACGGCCGGCGGGCGGTCTTCTACGGTGCCTTCGGGATGCTGGCGTTGCTCGTCGCCGGCTCCGACAAGCTGTTCTCGACCGGCGGCGGCACCGTCCTCTGGATTCTCCTGCTCGCCGCCTCGGTGGCCGCGATCTGGCGAGTCTGGGTCGAGGCGAACACGTACTGAGGGCTGGGGGCGCATTCGGTGCCCGAGTTTTCACCCAACTGACCCATCTGGCGCGTAACTCGTAGGCCCGCCGCTGAAACGGTTTGTCCTGTGTCGTCGCCAGCCGCCAGCAGTCAAGGCCACCGGGAGAGGGGAACCGCCTCGGTCGAGTTGATCGCGGTGGTCCCGTTCCTGCTGCTGGCGCTGCTGGTGGCGGCACAGATCGCGCTCGCCGGCCAGGCCCTGTGGTCGGCCAGCGTCGCCGCCCGGGCCGGTGCTCGGG
>JACDGU010000126.1 GCA_013821475.1 Solirubrobacterales bacterium | reverse complement strand
GCTCGCGGCCGCAGGGGATCGTCCCTGCCGCCCGCGAGCCGCCTGGCCCGCTGGCCGAGCGGCCCGAAGCGGTCGGCGACGCGGTCGGCGGAGATCCGCGACAGCCCCTGCAAGGTCTCGATGCCGAGTCGCTGCAGGGTGAGGACCAGCTCCTGCGCCTCGCGGCCGGGGGCGTCGAGGCGCAGGGGGAGGATCGAGACCGAGAGCGGCGCCAGAAAGAGGTGCAGCTCGGACTCCGAGACCGAGGTCCGCTTCCAGGCGGCGGCGTAGGCGGCGAAGCGATTCGGTGCGGTCCCGATCCGCGGTCCCGGCCCGATCGCCTCCCGGGCCACCGCCAGGACCCCGTCGCGGTCGCCACCGTGGATCCCGCGCAGGCCGTCGACGGCGAAGAAGGCCTCGCCCGGGCGCTCGGACTCGACCGCCGCGCCGATCGCCTCCAGGCGGCGCACCATCGTCTCGGTCGCCTCTGCCACGGCGACCGGATCGGCAAGGTCAGGGTGCCCGGGCCGCAGCCCCCCGGAGCGACCCGGGCACGTAGGAGACGCCAAACGACTATCGATGACGCAGGCGATCTCCATACGAACGTATGTTCGTGTTCTAAGAGCTGGAAGTCAAATAATTCGTGCGAAGGGCACGGGCTATGCAGCTTCGGAGCCGTCGATCCGGTCGAGGCGGTCGAGCACCTTCAGCAGCGCCCGGGTGTGGGCCTTGGTTTCCTCCGTGTTCGAGTGGATCTGGGCCGTGCTGGCACGGGTTTCCACGCCCATTTCTTCCATCCGGACGATCACGCCCTTGTAGACCTTCTCGTTACGGAGCAGGACCTCGCGGGTGAGCTCGCGGGACTCCTCGATCGAGGCCTTGGTCTCCTCCCAACGGCGGTCCGACTCTTCCCAACGGCGCTGGGTCTCCTCCCATCTTTTCTGGGTCTCCTCCCGCCTGCGCTGGGTCTCCTCCCGCATTTGCTTGGTTTCATCTCGCCTGCGCTGAGTCTCCTCTCGCCTGCGCTGAGATTCCTCGCCCTGACGGTCGAGCAGCTCCCGCAGGCTCTCGCTCTGACGGCTGATCAAGGTCTGCAGGGATTCGCGGTGGCGCCCGAACATGAGACTTATTGTCTCAGGCCAGTTCGCACACGTGTCGCGCGAAACGAGAAAAATTCGTGACCGCGGTGCGACCGGCCAGACCGCTGTGGGGAGCTTCTGCTCAGCCCTCGCGGGCGATCTTCGCGGCTTCGGCGCTACCGATGTACGGGGTCAGGGTGAACTCGACCAGGTCGGGCAGGAGAGACTCCAGCTCGGTCGACTTGCCGGCGATGATGCGGCGCGAGATCAGCGACACCATGCCGCCGACCAGCGCCTCCTCGGTGGTCGGCGAGAGGCGCGAGAGGACCTCCTTGGAGCGGCCCTCGCGGCCGGCTTTGAAGTAGGGGACGAGGCTCTGGATCGCGGCGTCGTAGCGCTCGACGACCACCGGGCCGGCGACCAGTGCCTCGACCATGCAGAGGCGGGCCAGATTCGGCTCGGCAGCGAGCAGCGAGAGCATCGCGGCGATCCCCGCCCGGACCGCGTGGGGCCAGTCGCCCTCGGCGTCGAAGGCCTCGCTGACCCGCTCACGCAACTCCTCCATGACCGTGTCGTAGGCGGCGACGAAGCACTCGTCCTTGCTGCCGAAGTGCTCGTAGAAGGTGCGGCGGGAGACCGCCGCTTGGCGGGTGATATGGCCGATCGTGGTGCCGCCATAGCCGTTTTCGGCGACCGCCTCGGCGAGGCCGGCGATCAGTCGCTCACGCTGGTTGTGGACGACGAACTCGCGTGGCAACCCATGCCGGCCGGGAGGAAGACGAGCCAGCTCCGGTGGATAGTCGGGAGCCGACTCGACGGAGGTATCGACGGGATCCACGGACACATAAGCGACGATACCGCTTGAAAAAAATCCACTTTGAGCTGGCTTTGCGGCCTCAGCTGGAGGTTCGCTTCGCGGCCGCGGCGCCGACGTAGGGGGTCAGCGCAAACTCGACCAGCTCCGGGAGCAGCTCCTCGATCTGATCTGTCTCGCCCAGGGCGATGCGCTGGTAGATGATCCAGAAGATGCCGCCGATGATCGTTTCCTCGAGGGTCGCGGGGAGATCCTCGCCGTGCGGAGAGACCTTGCGACCGACGCGGAAGAGCGGCACGAAGGCCTGTAGCGACTCCTCGTAGCGGGCCAGGGCGGCGGGACCGGCGGAGAGCGCCTCGACGATGCAGGTGCGCGCCAGGGCGGGCTCGCCGGCGACGGAGCGGAGGAAGACGGCGATGCCGGCGTCGACGCGAGCCTGCCAGCTGTCGACCTTGGACGCCGCCTCGACCACTCGCCTCAGGGCCTCGCCGACGGCGTAGTCCTGGGCGGCGAGGAAGCAGTCCTCCTTGGAGGAGAAGTTCTCGTAGAAGGTGTTGCGGGCGATGCCGGCCCGGCGGACGATGTCGGCGACGGTGACTGCGCGGTAGCCCTTGGAGACCGTCTCCTCGGCAAGCGCGGCGATTATCCGTGCCCGCTGATGCTGGGTGATGAACTCGCGGGAGAGCTGCTGCCGCCCGGGGGCGGGACGCATCGTCGGGGTTCGGTGGGACACGAACGCCAGGGTACCTGAGCGCGAGCGGCGCTCACCCAGACAAATGGGGGAAATACCAGTAAGGTTCCCGAAGCCAGACGGCGTGTTCTACGGCTCGAACTCCGACAGGGCCTGGAGTTGACCCATCCGGCACCTCTCTTGAACTCATCGAAGCGTCAACGGATCCTCGACGGCATCCTCGGGGATCCAAATGGTCCTGCACACCCGCCTCGCGGCCGGCGCCGACGGCGGCTTGCATCGCCTGCTGCCGGAGTTCATGTACGTCGCCGCGCCGCCCTATTTCGAGGCAGCGGTGGCGAAGGCCGAGATGCTCGCTGGTTGACCCCACCGGGCCCGGGTACTTGGGTAGATGATGTCCAATCGAGAGCGGGTGCTGGAAGCGATGATGCGTGAGGCTGCCGCCAAGGGCTACGAGGCGGCCACCGTCGCCGACGTTGCCTGCCGGGCAGGCATCTCCCGGGACAGCTTCGATGAGATGTTCGCCAGCAAGGAAGACTGCTTCCTCGCCGCCTACGACGGCGCGATCGAGCTCCTCGTCGCCCGGGTCAGCTCTGCCTTCGAAGCTGCCGCCGGCGAACTCTGGACGGAGCGGGTCGTTCTGGCGCTGCGGGCGATGGTCGAGCTCTTCGCCGCCGAGGCGGACGTCGCTCGGATGGCGATCGTCGAGGTGGCGGCGGTCGGCGAGGACGCGCGGGTCCGCTACCGCACCGCCCTGGACCGCTTCGTCCCTTTCTTAGAGGAAGGGCGCACTGTCGCCACCAGTGCTCACGAGCTTCCTACCGACACCGCGAGCTTCGCAATCGGCGGCGCAACGTCCCTGATATTCGACGAGATCCGCGCCGGCCGGGGCGCCGAGCTCCAAGGAATCCTGCCGGCCCTCGTCTTCGCCGTGACGATGCCCTACCTCGGCGCCGAAGCAGCCGAAGCGGAGATGCAGCGGATCTGAGCGTGGGCAGCCTGTGGGGGTCCAGCTCAGACTCCCTCACCGTGTCGCCCCTCGCCGGCGGCGAAGCGGGCGGCGCCTGTAACGGCGACGTCGAGGGTCTCGCGGCCGAGCTGGTGCTCGAGGACGAGGCCGTCGGCGAGGGGTAGGTCGAAGCCCTCGATCGCGGCGCGGCGGTCGGCGAGCATCGTCTCCTGGGGAAAGGCGGCGATCCGCTCGGCGAGGTCGAGGGCGCGGGAGAGGTGCTCACCGGGAGGCGCGATCTCGTTGACCAGGCCGATCCGGTGGGCCTCCTCGGCGTCGACGGGGCGGCCGGTGAGGATCAGCTCCATCGCCCGGCCGAGACCGAGCAGGCGGGGCAGGCGCTGAGTTCCCCCGTCGACCAGCGGTACGCCCCAGCGGCGCTCGAAGAAGCCGAAGGTCGAGCCGGGAGTGGCGATCCGCAGATCGCACCAGAGGGCGAGCTCGAGGCCGCCGGCCAGGCACCAGCCGTCGATCGCCGCGATCGCCGGCTTCGAGGGCGTGAGGCGGGTGAAGCCCTCCGGCCCGGCCGGGTCGTCGACATCGAGATCGAGCGCCTTGAGATCGGCACCGGCGCAGAACGCCTCGCCCCCGGCGCCGGTCAGGACCAGCACCCTGGCGCCGGCGTCGGCCTCGAAGGCGTCGAACCCCTGGCGCAACGAGCGCGCGGCGGCGGCATCGATGGCATTGCGGCGCTCGGGGCGGTCGATCGTCAGCACCGCGGCGTTCCCAGACCGCTCGTACCGAACCTCGCCGCTCATCGACCCATCCTCGCACAGGCCGACCAGTACGGCGAGTTACAGCAAAAGACCCTGATTAAATGCCCGCCGCCCGCTTCGAGTAGGCGGCGGAGGTGGGAGCGGGCGGGCTAGTCGCGGGCAAGTCTCACGGGGTTTGCCGGCGACGCCCAACTCCCGGTGCGATACGCCCCGGTCGCCGGCCAGGGAGGGCAGGTCCCCATGACCAGGCCCAAAGCTAGGGCGCGGGTCGGACGCCTTGGCGCACGAAAAACGACCGGTGATGACGCTCGGTTGCCTGCCTCGCGCGTAGCCTTCGCGCTTAGAAGCTCGTCACGCCACCTTCTGAGACCGCCCCCGCCTGGCTTCCGCGGGAACCGGTCTCTCCCGGTCGCAGGACGAACTTAGCGCCTCCCAGCAGGGGCGCAAGGGGCCCTCGATTCACGATTCCGCAAAATCCGGATTTATGCCTTTGGCGAGGCCACGAAACCAAGGGTGGCGCCGGTCGGCACGCCGGTATACGGTCTCGCCGGGATGAACGAGGGCTCTGAAGCATCGGCCGTGGTCCTGACCGCGGCGATCGCCGGTTCGGGGCCTTCATCAAGCAGGACTTCGACCCCGGCAGCTTCGCCCAGGGCCTGATCGTCGCCGCGATCTACCGCTCGCGGTGCGCAGCAAGGCGGCCGGGGCTGGGGGACGATGGCGAACTGGACCTTCGACTTCATCGTCTCGTTCTGCTGGAAGTTCGTCCCCGAGACGAAGGGCAAGCACCTCGAGGACATCCAGGCCTACTTCCAGGAGAAAGTGGATAAGAAGAACGAAGCTTCCGCCTGAGTCGCTCGCCGGTACCCTGCCCGGATGCGCATCGACGAGATCATCGCCACGCGGAAGCCGACCTTCTCGGTCGAGTTCTTCCCACCGAAAACGGCGGAGGCGACCGAGCAGCTCTACACGACGGCCAAGGCGCTCGAGTACCTGGAGCCTGACTTCGTCTCGGTCACCTACGGCGCGGGCGGCGGCACCCGCGACGGCACGGTCGAGATCACGCGGGCGCTGAAGGACGACTTCGGCTTCGAGACGATGGCCCACCTCAGCTGCGTCGGCGAGACCACCGAGGGGCTGGCGGAGACGCTGGACCGGATCGCCGCCGCCGGGATCGAGAACGTCTTTGCACTGCGCGGGGACCCGCCCGGCAACGAGGGTCCCTTCGTCCGCACCGACGGCGGCCTGGGAAGCGCGGCGGAGCTGGCCGCCTTCATCGCGGCCGGCTGGAACTTCAGCCTCGGCGGCGCCTGCTTCCCCGAGGTGCATCCCGAGGCGCCCGACCTCGAGACCGACCTCGCCTACCTGAAGACCAAGGTCGAGTCCGGCGCCGGCTTCCTGATCACCCAGCTCTTCTTCGACAACCAGGTCTACTTCGACTTCGTCCGCGCCGCGCGGAGCCGCGGGATCGAGGTGCCGATCCTCGCCGGGGTGATCCCGGTCGCCAGCTTCGCCCAGACGAAACGGATCTGCAGCCTCTGCGACGCGACGATCCCGGCGCCGCTCGAAGCCGCCTTCGAGGCCGCCGGCGGCGATCCCGAGCGCGAGTTCGAGCTCGGGGTCGCCTTCGCCGCGCAGCAGTGCGCCGAGCTGCTGATCGCGGGCGCTCCGGGCATCCACTTCTACGCTCTCAACCGGGCGCCGGCGACGCGCGCCGTGCTCGGCGCGCTGCGCGCCTCCCGCCCCTGGGAGCGGACCCGGGGCGACGCCGGAACCCTGGCCGGCAGTGGCGACGAGCTCGGTCACTAGGCTCCCGCGAAATGGCGACACGGAAAGAAGAGAGGGAGGCGCTCCGCCAGCGCCGGCTCGACAAGGAGGCCGAGCAGTCGAGCACAAACCGCCGGCGCCTGATGATCGCCTACGGCGTCGGCGCGGTCGTGGCGATAGTCGTCGCGGTCGTGATCGTGGTCATCGTCAGTGGCGCCGGTGGCAGCAACAGCGGCGGCGAAGCCCACATCAACCTCAACGTCTCCTACGGCTCGACCAACGGCATCCAGCCCGACGAACGCGAAGGGACGTCGCCGCCCGCGGCCAAGGTGACCGACCTGCAGACCGCCGCCAAACAGGCCGGCTGCAAGCTTGAACTGCAGCTCAAGGACGAGGGCCACGAACACATCCCGCCGGGATCGCCGACCCCCGACTACGAAACCGACCCGCCGACCTCGGGCCCGCACGTGGAACCGCCCTACCAGCAGGCCGACGGCGCCTACCGGGAAACCCCGGAAGAAATCGACTACGTCCACTCGCTCGAGCACGGGCGGATGGAGGTCCAGTACGCGCCGAACCTGCCCGAAGCCGACCAGCTGCAGCTGAAGGGGCTCTACGACACGATGTACGGGGCGACGCTGCTGTTCCCCAACGACAAGATGCCCTACGCGGTGGCGGCGACGACCTGGACCAACCTGATGGGCTGCAAGACCTACAAGGGGGCGGCGACGCTCGCCGCGATCCGCGCCTTCGGCAAGGCGACCTGGGGCAAGTACGGTGGCGAGCCGGTGCAGGCGTTCAAATTCACCGGGCCCACCCCGGCGGAACCCGCTGCATAGCGGCCCGGTCCCTGGTCAGGCGCGATAGGCGGGGAAGAAGCTGCCGGCGTCGCGGGCGGCGCTGAGGCGCTGGTACTTCTCGGGGTCGCAGATCAGCTCTGAGGTGTACCAGGGGACCTCGCGGTTGGCGAAGCCTCGCTTGAACTCCTCAAGCGGGTCGCCGGCCCGGATGCCGCCGCCGAGGTTGAGCGGCAGCTCCAGCTCCGCCGAGTGCTCGATCAGGCGGGAGACGACGTTCTTCATCGGCGAGTCGGACAGCCGCGAGTCGGCGCTGCCGCTGAGGTAGTAGTGGAGGTAGCCGTCGCTGGCGGCGGCGATCGAGGCGGCGGCCAGCTCGCCCCCGGGCGCGGCGGCAAGTGCCAGCCAGGTGCGATCGGCGGCGAGGACGAGGTCGAAGTAGGTGGCGCCGAAGAAGTAGTGGTCGCCGGCGTCGGTACGTCGCATCGTCTGCTCGTAGAGGTCGAGGAAGCCGGCGCGCTGGGCGGCAGTCGTCTCGGTGCCCGGCACGAGGCTGAGCTCGTAGCCCGCCTCGAGGTTGCGGCGGACCTGGCGGCGATCGCTGGGACGGCTCTTGGGTGCCAACGCCGGGTCGGCGACCTGGACGATGTTGCGCCGGCTGGCGCCGGCCAGCGGCACCGCGTCAAGCCGGTGGCGGAGGAAGACGCTGACCAGCCCGGTGGCGGAGAGGTCGATCGTCGATGGATCGAGGG
>JACDGU010000125.1 GCA_013821475.1 Solirubrobacterales bacterium | reverse complement strand
GCCCCGGCAGGCTCGGCCGCTCCGGCGGCCCGAGCTGCTGGGCAGCGGCTTGCGGCCGGGCTCGCTCCGCGGTCCGCGGACCCGTCTTCTGGGCGTCGGAGGTTCGGCTCATCCGCAACCTTCAAACCCGCCGCGCAGGCATTCCTCTCGGGGGTTCAGCCTCTGCGCTTCGCTGAGGTCGGCGCGGGCCGCGGCGTTTTCGCCCCCCTCATGCTCCATCCTCGCCCGCAGGTAGTAGAGGAGCCAGTTGCCTTCCTCGCGGTTGATCGCCTGGCTGAGGCGGCCGACCGCGGTCGGGTAATCGGCCTGCAGCTCGGCGAGCAGGCCGAGCTGGACGTAGGGGGAGGCGGCCCAGGGCTCGACCGACTTCGCCGTGTTTGCGTGGCTGACGGCGCTGACCAGATCGCCGTCGGCGGCTGCCGACTTGCTGGCGTTGATCTCGCGGTCGACAAGCAGCGGCCCGATCAGCGCCAGCGCCGTGATCCAGGCGACCGCCAACCCCGCCACGGCGAACCCGTAACGGCGACCGTCGTCGTCGCCGTTCGCCGCCGCTCGAGCCCTGGCGAGCTGCGCGCAGCGCGCCGCGACCAGGGCGCCGCCGGCGAGGAAGAAGATCGCCCCCAGCGTGGCGATCTGCCAGAACCAGTCGATCGCGGCGCCGACGGCAAAGGCCAGGCTGACCGCGAACAGCGCCGCGTGCAGCTCGCGCTGGGCGCTGCCAGACGCACGCCAGGCAGCGAGCCCCGTCCAGAGCAGGAGCCCGACCAGCGCCAGTACCAGCAGCCCGCCGACGATCCCCAGCTCGGTGAAGGCCTGCAGGTAGAGCGAGTGGGCGTCGCGCACCGGCGTCGTCACCTGGCGCAGCTGGTCCCAGGAGAACTGGTAGGTGCCGGCGCCGTGACCGGTCACCGGCTTTTCGTCGAAGGCGTCGACCGCGACCCGCCAGAACTCTGCGCGTCCGGCTCCCGAGAGCTGACCGAAATGTTCCTCGGGGCTGTTGGGGAGCTGCAGATCCGGGCTGGAGAACTGATCCCAGGCGCGGCCGCCGACTGCGATCACGGCGGCGATCGCGATCAGCGCTGCCGCCAGCGCGATCCCCCTCAGGAGCTTCGGATCGCGCGAAAGCTCGACTATCCGTCCGGTTTTGCCGCCGCCCCGATTCTCCAGCCGGCGCAGGCCGGCGAGCAGCGCCAGAGCCAGCGCGGTCCCGGCCGCGAGCGGCGCCAGCGCCGTCGTTCCCTGGTCGACCGCGGCCTGGCCGGCGATGTTTTCGGCGAGGCTGAAGTGCGCCTGCACGTAGAGCACCGCCGGCAGGGCCCCGATCGCCCCGATCGCCAGCGTTGCGAGTAGCCAGATGCGGTCGTGGGAGAGGACCACCAGGCAGCCGCAGGCGACCACCAGCGATAGCAGGCCACCGCGGGAGTAGGTCAGGTACAGAGCCAGAAGAACCCCAGGTAGCACTGCGACGGCGGCCCAGCGCAGCCAGCCGGTCAGCGAGTGGCGGCTGAGCCACAGCATCAACGCCGCGCCGATCCCGCAGACCAGGCCGTTTGCATTCCAGTAGCCGAGCGGATAACGCAGCCGAGCGCCGGTTCCGAGTTCGCCGGACTCGAGCACGTGAGGCAGGAGACGACTGGCAAGAGCGAGAAAAGCAACCGCAACAAGGCCAATTGCCAGACCTTCAGCGAAACGTTGGCGCCTTTGGTCGGTTTGGACGATAAGGAACGCGGCAAGGAAGAAACCCAGGTAGACCAGAACGCGGTCTGCCTCGACAACGCTCAGCTCAATCGACCCTGACCAGAGAGATGAGATTGCAGACCAAAGCGCCAAACCCAAGATCAGCCCGCTCGCCCAGTAGAACGGCCGCCCCAGAGCGGCTCGCCCGACTGCGCCGAAAGCCAGCAGGCAGACGACCACGAGCCATACGATCAGCCCCGATACGTGTCGTGGAGCCAGATCGTAGCCGCCTCCGGCCAGCGCCAAGCCAAGGATCAGAGCGAGCGGAGCGATCAACGCCGCCGATTCCTCTAACCTTGCGCGGAATGCATTGGTCCCGCCCGCGCCGGAACTCGGCCCGACCCGTCTTCTCGCTTCTGTCAGTGCTTGCTCTGCTGGCATTGGCTAGCTTCCCCGTGGTCGCTCACGCTGCATCGAGTGAAACCGAGTACGAAACGGAAGTTCCGACCGCCAAGGGCCACACGGTGGCACCGACCGCAGGCGGCAGCGTCGGCGGCGGCAATCAGGGCGGCGGTGGAGGCACGACGGCGAACAGTTCCTCGAGCCCTGGCGGCGCGAGCCAGAACTCCTCCGGGAGCACGGAAATTTCCGGGTCTGGTTCTGGTTCTTCGTCTGGCAATTCATCTTCGGCCGGCAACAACTCAAGCACGGGCGGCGGCAGCGGCAGCGGCCAGGGTAACCCAGGCAAGGGCGCGACCGCGACCAAGGCGGCGGGCTCGATCGGCGAAAGCAAGCCGGTGGCCAGCACTGCCCCGGCGCCAGCAAGCTCCTCGTCCTCGCCTTTGGTCCCGATCCTGATCGCGATCGTGGTTCTGGCCGCGATCTCGATCGGCGTGGTGATGGTCAGGCAGCGGCGCCAGCGCCGCGGCCCCGGTGGCCAGGTTTCGCCGAAGGCCAGCTAGCCCGATGCGCAAAGCGACGATTCGAATCGGCAGGAGAGCGCGTGGGCTGACGGCAGTACTGGCGGTGGCGATGGTCGCTGCGGCAATGTTCGCCTCGGCCGCGCAGGCCGTGCCGGCGACCTTCTGGGGCGTGGTGCCGCAGGAAACCCCCAGCCAGGAAGAGTTCCAGCGGCTCCAACGCGGTGGAGTCGACAGCGTCCGCATCCCGATCGGCTGGGCGTCGCTGCAGCCCAACCGCGGCGGGCCGATCGACTGGACCAGCGTCGACGCGATCGTCGAACGTGCGGCGCAGACCGGGACCGAGATCCTGCCGTTCATCACCGGCGCCCCGACCTGGGCGGTGCCGCCGGCATCGGTTCCCGGCACGGGCAACGCCGCCAAGGCGCCGGCCCACCTCCCGGTCACGGGATCGGCGGCGACCGCCTGGCGCTTGTTCCTGGAACAGGGGGTCCTGCGCTACGGGCCCGCCGGCTCCTTCTGGGTCACCCATCCCGCCCTGCCCGAACGCGCGATCCGCACCTGGCAGATCTGGAACGAGGAGAACTTCAAGTACTTCGTCGCCAAGCCCAACCCGGCCGAATACGGGCTGTTGGTGAAGCTCTCCTACAAGGCGATCAAAGGCGTCGATCCGGGGGCGAAAGTCATCCTCGGGGGGATGTTCTCGAAGCCCAAAGGCGGTCAGAAGAAGACCGCCAACCGCAGCAGCCCCAACTTCTTCGCCAGCTATTTCCTCGAACAGATGTACAAGCACAACCCCGGCATCAAGACGAAGTTCAACGGCGTCGCCCTGCATCCGTACACCCCTGGCTACACCTACCTGTCGCAGGAAATTGAAGCTTTCCGTGCCGTCCTGGCCCAGAACAAAGACAGCGCCAAGGGCCTCTGGCTGACCGAGCTCGGCTGGAGCTCGGAACCGCCGAATCCCTCGGTCAACATCTTCGCCAAGGGCATCGCCGGCCAGGCGCGGGAACTGAAGGGCGCCTTCTCGCTGTTGGTTCGCAACCAGGCGAAATGGAGGCTGCAGCGGGTCTACTGGTTCTCGGTTGACGACCTCGCCGGCGCCTGCAACTTCTGCGACGGCTCCGGCCTCTTCGGCGAAGGCTTCGCCCCGAAGAAGGCCTGGTACGAATACGTGAAGTTCGCCGGCGGCACCCCGTAGCCGGCGCGCCCGTCTGCGTAAGATCGGTGGGTTGACCACCGCCCGTAAATCGACCCCGAAGTCTGACCCGCTGGCGCCCTTCAGTGCCCCGGTACGGCGCTGGTTCGAGGCCTCCTTCGAGGGGCCGACCCCCGCCCAGTCGGGCGGCTGGGAGGCGATCGCCGGCGGCGCCCACGCGCTGATCTGCGCCCCGACCGGCTCCGGCAAGACCCTGGCAAGCTTCCTCTGGGGGATCGACAAGCTTGCCCGCGAGCCGAATCTGGGCAGCGGCGTGCGGCTTGTCTACGTCTCGCCGCTGAAGGCCCTCTCCTACGACATCGAGCGCAACCTGCGGGCGCCGCTGCGCGGGATCGGCGCCGACATCTCGGTCGGGCTGAGGACCGGGGACACCTCACAGAAAGAGCGCCGGGCGATGGCGAAAACGCCGCCCGACATCCTCATCACCACCCCGGAGTCGCTGTACCTGATGCTGTCTTCGAAGGTGCGCGAGATTTTGGCGACGACGGAGGTGGTGATCGTCGACGAGATTCATGCTGTTGCGCAATCCAAGCGAGGCGCGCATCTGGCGTTGACGCTCGAGCGGCTCGATCACTTGGTTCTGGAGGCGGGTAAAGAGGGATCGGGTTGTCCGCGACGCAGAGGCCCCTGGAGCGGATTGCGCAGTTTCTTGTGGGTCCGAGGCGCGAGTGCAAGGTGGTTGATGCGGGGCGGGTCAAGAAGTTGGATCTGGAGATCGTGGTGCCGGTGGAGGACATGGCGGATCCGGGGGCACCGGCGTTCCCTTCTGAGGATGGCCTCCCCCCGACCGAAGTCGAGCCCTCCGCCCACATCCGCTCGATCTGGCCCGCGATCTACCCGAAGCTCTTGGAGCTGGTGCAGGAACACACCTCGACGATCATCTTCGTCAACAACCGCCGAGCTTCGGAGCGTCTTGCCAAGAGGTTGAACGAGCTGGCGAACGGCGAAGGCGAGCAGGAGCTTCCCGCCACCGAGCACGGGGGACACGCACCGAACTCGGGAGAGTCGGGGGAGGTCTCCCCGGAACCTCCCGCTGTTCGTGACGGGGAAACCTCCCCCGACCCTCCACGGGCTCCGTACGTGGAGATCGCCCGTGCCCACCACGGGTCGCTGTCGCATGAGGAGCGGACGATCGTCGAGGAGATGCTCAAGTCCGGGCAGCTTCCGTGTCTCGTAGCGACCTCGTCGCTGGAGCTGGGGATCGACATGGGGGCCGTCGACCTGGTGATCCAGGTCGAGTCGCCGAAGTCGGTGACCCGCGGCCTGCAGCGGATCGGTCGCGCCGGGCACGGGCTGGGGGAGGTCTCGAAAGGGCGGATCTTCCCCAAATACCGCGGCGACCTGCTCGAGTGCGCGGTGGTCGCGCGGCGGATGCGCGAAGGCGAGATCGAGGAGACCGTGATCCCGCAGAAACCGCTCGACGTGCTCGCCCAGCACCTGGTCTCGATGGCCGCCCTCGACGAGTGGGACGTCGACGAGATCGAGCGCCTCGTCACCGCCACCGATACCTACCGCGAGCTCTCCCGCGAGCAGCTCGAGAACGTGCTCGACATGCTCGACGGCCGCTACCCGTCGGACCGCTTCGCCGAGCTGCGGCCGCGGATCGTCTGGGACCGGATCGCCTGCACCGTCCACGGCCGCAAAGGCTCGCGCCAGCTGGTCGTCACCAACGCCGGCACGATCCCCGACCGCGGCCTCTACAGCGTCAACCTGCCGGACGGTCGCCGCGTCGGCGAGCTCGACGAGGAGATGGTCTACGAGGCCCGGCCCGGCCAGACCTTCCTGCTCGGCGCGACCACCTGGCGGATCGAGGAAATCACCCGCGACCGGGTGATCGTCACCCCGGCCCCCGGCGCCCCCGGTGCGGTGCCGTTCTGGAAGGGGGACGGGATCGGCCGCCCGGCCGAGCTGGGGCGGGCGATCGGGGCCTTCTCGCGGGAGGCGGTCTCGCGCGAGCCGGCCGAACTGGCCGCCGAGTACGACCTCGACCCGCGCGCCGCCAACAACCTCGTCACCTACCTGCGCGAGCAGCAGCAGGCGACCCGCGTCGTCCCCTCCGACGAGACGATCGTCGTCGAGCGCTTCCGCGACGAGATCGGCGACTGGCGGCTGTGCATCCTCTCGCCCTTCGGCGGCCGCGTCCACGCCGCCTGGGGCCTGGCGCTGGCGGCCAAGATCCGCGCCGAGCGCGACCTCGAGGCCGACGCGATCTGGTCCGATGACGGGATCGTCATCCACCTCCCCGACGCCGACGAGCCGCCGCCCGCCGACCTTGTCCTGATCGAGCCCGACGAGATCGAGGACCTGATCGTCGGCGAGCTCTCCGGCTCGGCCCTGTTCGGCGCCCGCTTCCGCGAGAACGCCTCGCGCTCGCTGCTGATCCCCCGCGCCTACCCCGGCAAGCGCACGCCGCTCTGGCAGCAGCGGCTGAAGTCGCAGAGCCTGCTCGAGGTGGCGCGGGACTTCCCCCGCTTCCCGGTCATCCTCGAGACCTACCGCGAGTGCCTGCAGGACGTTCTCGACCTGCCCTCGCTGCGCGACCTGCTGGGCAAGCTGCACGGCCGCCAGATCAGCTTGGTCGAGGTCGAGACGCCGACCGCCTCGCCCTTCGCCTCCTCGCTGCTGTTCGACTACATCGCCACCTATATGTACGAGGGGGATACGCCGAACGCCGAGCGGCGGGCGGCGGCGCTGGCCCTCGACCGCGACCTGCTGCGCGAGCTGCTGGGCCAGGAGGAGCTGCGCGAACTGATCGACCCCGAGGCGCTGACCGAAGTCGAGGACCAGCTCCAGCACCGCACCGCCAAGCTGGGCCGCGCCGGCGACCGCGACGCCCTGCAGCAGCTGCTGCGCAACATCGGCGACCTGACCGCGGCCGAGTGCGACGAACGCGTCACCGAGGGCTACTCGGCGGCCTCGATGCTGGAGAAACTGGTGGCCGAGCGCCGCGTCGCCGAGGTCCGCGTCGCCGGCGAGGAGCGCTACATCGCCGCCGAGGACGCCGGCCTCTACCGCGACGCGCTCGGGGTGCCGCCGCCGGGCGGCCTGCCGGAGTCCTTCCTCGAGGAGCACCCCGACGCGATGCGCGCCCTCGTCCGCCGCTGGGCCCGCAGCCACGGGCCCTTCCCGACCGCGCGGCTGGCCGAGCGCTACGGCGTCGACCCGCTGCCGCCGCTGCGCGAGCTCGAGAACGAAGGGGCGATGGTCCGCGGCGAGCTGCTGCCGGGCGGGACCGAGCGTGAGTGGTGCGACTCCGAAGTCCTGCGCCGCGTCCGTCGCGCCAGCCTCGCCCGCCTGCGCAAGGAGGTCGAGGCCGCCGACACGACGGCACTGGCCCGCTTCCTGCCGAGCTGGCAGAACGTCGACGCCTTCCGCCGCGCGGGCGCCGGCATCGACCGCCTGCGCGACGCCCTGGTGCCTCTGCAGGGGGTGGCGCTGACGCCGAAAGTCTGGGAGCGCGACGTCCTCCCGCGCCGGCTCGGCGCCTACTCGCCGAGCTGGATCGACGAGCTCTGCACCAGCGGCGAGCTGGTCTGGGTCGGGGCCGGCGCCCTCGGTCGCTCGGACGGCCGCGTCGCCCTCTACTTCCGCGAGGACGTCCGCCTCGCCGGGCCGCCGCCGGCCAACGCCAAGCTCGACCCGGCCGCGGGCGAGGTCCACGACACGATCCGCGAGCGGCTCGCCGCCGGCCCCGCCTTCTGGCTCGACCTGCTCGCCGACCTCGAGCCCTCCGCCGAGGACCTCCACAACGCCCTCTGGGACCTGACCTGGAGCGGCGAGGTCACCAACGACGCCTTCGCCCCGCTGCGGGCGCCGCGGCTGCGCGCGGTGCCGCCGCAGG
>JACDGU010000124.1 GCA_013821475.1 Solirubrobacterales bacterium | reverse complement strand
GAGCAGGTGTTGGTCGAGGAGTCACTGATGTTCGCCCTCCCCAACGGCCTCTCGCCTGACCTCGGCGTGCTGACCGAGCCGATGGCGATCGGTTGGCACGCGGTAGGCCGCTCGGAGATCAAGAAGGGCGACGTGGCGATCGTGATCGGCTGCGGTCCGGTCGGTCTGGCGGTGATCTGCATGCTGAAGGCGAAGGGGGTGAAGACGGTAGTGGCGAGCGACTTCTCGGACGGGCGGAGGAAGCTGGCGACGGCCTGCGGCGCCGACGTCGTCGTCGACCCGAGCAAGGACTCTCCCTACGAGGCCGCCGGCGACCGTGGTCACCTGAAAACCGTTCCCGAGGCGGCCGAGCTCGCCGTAGGCACGATCGAGAAGATGGAGCGCCTGCCGGTTCCCTGGCACCACGTCTGGCGCGCCGCTGAGGCGCTCGGCGCCAAGCCGGCGCGGCCAGTGATCTTCGAATGCGTCGGGGTCTCGGGGATCCTCGACAGCGTGATCGCCGGGGCACCGCTCTTCTCGCGGGTGGTGGTGGTCGGGGTCTGCATGGAGCCCGACGTGATCCGCCCGGCGATGGCGATCAACAAGGAGATCGAACTGCGCTTCGTCGTCGGCTACACGCCGCTTGAGTTCCGCGCCACCCTCCAGATGCTCGCCGAGGGCAAGGTCAACGCATCACCGATCGCGACGGGGACGGTGGGGCTTGCGGGGGTCGAGGACGCCTTTGACGTGCTCGGGAAACCCGAGGCTCACGCGAAGGTCGTGATCGATCCCGGCAGCTCGGCTGAGCAGGTTGAGGCGACTGGCCGGTGACCTCCGAGGTCTTCTTCGAAGACGTGCGGGTGCTACCTTTGGCCATATGCTGAGACGTGGGCTACTGCTTGTCGCCGCGCTCTACATTGTGACTGCCTTGGCAGCCCACGCGAAGGAGCGCCGCGGCGCAGTCCAGTGTGGATGCAGCGAAGACTGCTGGTGCAAACGCTCCGGCCTCAGCTTCTTCCGCTGGACCTTCCCGTTCGGCCATCGCCCTCGCTGACCAGAGCAACACTGAGGGGTCATCCGCCACGCTTCGCACTGCTGAAGGCGTCGGCGACGGTTCGAGCTAACCAATCAGTGAATATAGGCAGGATACCGCGCGGCCCAGTCGCTCTTCTGCGAACTAACGACTCAGGTCACTAGCCGCTATCGCTCAGGGACAGCCGAGGCGCGCGCTGGAAGGCATCGCGCAGGCTCAGGCACTGCTTCCGGTTGGCGACGGTAGCGAACTGTCCGTGAACGGTGTCGACGAAGTAGGTGTGCCCGTAGCGCGAGCCGAAACGGCCGAGCCTCCCCGGCCCAGGCTCCGGGTATTCGGGGCTGCCACCCGGGACCATTCCGTCGCTACGGCAGTCGAAGGATGTCCCCGGCAGGGCAACGAAGCTGCGGACCCCGTGGTCGTGGTAGGCGAGAGCCATTGCGGCAGTCATGTTCCAGTAGTTGGCGAAGATCGGGATACCAGGCGAGGCTTCGACCGGCTGGCCAAAGGTCCAGATCGCGGGATGGTCCGTGGGGTCGGGGATCGCTCTCGTGACCACGCTCCGTACCCGCTCGCCCTGGAGGTAGGCGGAGACGTAACCGCGGGATTCCTCCGCGATCGGGGCGAGCCAGGAGACTCCCAGCGTGGCCGCCAGTGCCGCGGTGGCAAGGCCGGCGAAGAGCGGAGGCCTCCGCACCGCCCTGGCGATCAGAGTGGCTAACATCGCGAGGAGCGCGTAGAGGATAAACACCCAGCCGATTCCGGCGACGGCGTTGACGCGGTCGCCGATGCCGGGGGAGAGTGGATGGTAGTAGAGAAGTCCCGGCACGTAGATCAGGTAGCCGAGGGCGACGACAAGCAGGCCGGCGGAGGTCAGGGCAAAGAAGAAGCGCAGCCGCTGGCCAAGCGGATCCCCCGGCGGACACCTCCTCGCCACCGCGGCCGCCGCCAAATAGAAGGCCGCCAGCAGGGCCGCAGCGAGGATGATGAACGAGCCGAACGGGAGCAAGTTCTGAAGCGCCAGCCGTGGCAGATCCCCAACGATTTCGCCGGCGTGGGAGATCGAGCCACCGAGACCCTGGTCCCTGGCTTCGGTGGAGCGGGTGACCAAGATCGCGACCGGCAGGAGGACCGCGCAGTCAGCGGCCCAACGAGCCAGCGCCCGACGTCGGGGAACCCGCAAGGCGTAGAGAAGGAAAGAGGCGAGGAAGAGGGGGAGACAGATCTCATAGAGCAGGACGCTGAGGAGGAAGGCCAGAAGCGAGGCTGCGTGAAGGGCCCGAGCGCGGCGTCCATTGGCGCGGAACCCCCGCATGGCGAGCAGAAACCCGACCAGGCCGAGGGTGATCGCCAGCGAGGCGTGGGCGACCGGCGACCACAGCCAAAGGGAGGCGGAGGCAGGGAAGACGACCAGCAGCACCGACACCGCGGCGGCGTCCCAGAACCGCACGCCGAGCTCGCGCAGCAGCACGTACAGCGCCACGCACATGCCGACGCCGGTGATCAGCTGCCACGCGTACCAGGCGCCCATGTCGCCACTGAGCCACTCGTTGAGGAGCACCCGGTAAACGGCGTTGGCCGGCCTCGGGCTCATGCTCTTCAGGTCGAGGAAGTGGCCGACGGTGCCGGTGAAGCTGTCGTGCGGGTAGAGGACGTACCAAGCGCGGGTCAGCCAGGCATCGCCGACCCAGCCGCCGTGGCGGACATGGTCGCCGTAGACGAGGACGGCGAGGACAACGGCTGCGCCCGCCACCGCCGCGACTTGGAGGCCCGCACGGCTGTAGTTGCGGTTGCTAACGCTGGGGCCTCAGCGCCGCGTTCATCGTGCGCAGGAACGCGGTGAGCCGCCAGCTGCGAGAGACCACCACCCCGTTCAGGTGCGTTTCGAGGTTCATTTTCTGCGCGTACAGTTCGGCCAGGCGGTGTTTCACGATCGGCATCTGCGCCAGTTCTTGGTTGGCGCTCACCAGCGCCGCGGAGGCCTCATCCAGGCGCTCGGAGAGCTGCCGCTCGCGCTGAGCAGCTTCCTGGCGGCTGCGCTCGGCCTCCAGTTTCTGAGCATCGAGCCTCGCCTCGGCGCTCCTCGCCGCCTCACTGACCCGGTCCTTCCACCAACCGACCTCGAAGGTCTCGCCGAGGCCGATCAGCGAGCCCGGCCGAGGCGGCGTTTCGTCGCAGCCGACGACGATCGCGAAAGTCGTCGCGTTTGCCGCCGGGGGGACGCTGCGCAGGATCTGGTGTCCGTTCTGTGCCCCGCCCGCGAAGGGGTCGGCCTCGGCCGGCTCGATCACCGAGGCGAGCCACGCATGCTGCAGGTAGGTCCGCACCTCTGGGAAGCGGTCCTCGACCAGGGCGCGGAGCTCGCCTGGCCGTAACTCGCAGCGGTGATGCTCGTTGCCGCTCGGGTAGACGTCAGGGTTGGGCGAAGAGACAATCACCATCCCGCCGGGGCGCACGACACGTCGCAGTTCAGCCATCCCCTGCTCCGGAGAGTCGAGATGCTCGATCGCCTCGAAGCAGACGGCGACATCGAAGCTGTCGGCGGGGAGGTCGAGGGCCTGAAGGTCGCCCCGGTGGACGCTGCCGAGCCCGTTTAGTCGGCCCTCCGCCGCTCGTACCGCGCCGGCGTCTAGGTCGACTCCCGTAACCTCGGCGGCGCCGGCGGCGGCGAGGATCGCGAGACCGTAGCCGGTGCCGCATCCCGCGTCGAGGACCGAGCGCCCGGTGACCAGCGGCGCCGCCCAGCAGTAGCGGCCGCGGTGCTCGGAGTCCACCAGTGTGTTCGGTAACTGATCGGGGTCGAAGCGCTCGGGGTGCGGGCCGTCCAGTCCGGCTAGGCCGCCACCGCTGCTGATTTCGGGCTGGGTTGTCTCTTCGTTGGTCGTCACGAAAACGGATCGATCGTCGGCCGAGCTGACTGAAACCAAGACTCCCCTTGCCGGTCGTCTGGTCAAACGTTGATCACCGGATGCCCAGCCGAACGCTCAGGCACCTGACCCCACCCTAGCCTCTGTCGTCGCTCTGCGCTACCCGCTCACCAGTCGGCGGCCGCGAAGAGGCCGGGCTGGGCCCGCTGGTTGGTCCAGTGGGCCGCCGACCGCGGCCCGCGGCGATCATAGATCGCGCCCCACCATTGCCAGCGCGGGTTGGGAAGTGGGCCGAGCACCTCTTCGAAGACCGGTGCGAAGCCCTCGGCGGCCAGGGCCGCGGTGAGAAAGGAAGGGGTCATCCCCCAGATCCAGTGCGAGTGGTTGACCTGGTCAACATCGAAGAGCTTGTGGTCCGAGGCTTCCGCTTCCAGCGGGTAGAGGGCGCCAACCTCGGTGTTGCCTGGCAGGTAGACCAGGGTCCCGGGCTCGGAGGGCTCGACCAGCATCGGCTGGACGACGCACAAGCGCTTCTCGACCAGATCCAGCATCAGCGCCAAGGTCGCCAGCATCCCCGGCTGGTGCAGGAGGATGTCGAAGACAACCCCGAGGTCGAAAGACTCGCGGACGCTCGCCATGAAGAACGGGTCGGAGAAGTCTCCCTTGCGGAAGTCGATGGCCGGCGCGGCGATCCGCTCCCGTTGCCAGGCCGGCGTCTCGAGGCTGTCGATCAGCAGCACCCGCTCGCAGCGCCGCGCGCACTCGACCGTGTAGCCGCCGTCGACCCGCCAGATGTCGCCGAAGAGGACGGCGCTGTCGGTCCCCTGCAGCGCGCGGCCAAGCGTCTCCAGCTTGAAGCTCACCAGCGGCTCGTCGCGGTCGAGCATCAGGCCCCTCTCCGCGCGGTCTCGCGCCTCGGCGTCAGCAAGCGCCGGTGACCGCTTTGTTGATGCCTTCGCCGAAGGGGATCACGCTCGACTTGCCGGCAAGCGTGCCGACCACCTTTATGCCGGCAGCCGGAGTGCCGCATTCGAGCGATTCGATCGGCAAATCGAGTTCGAAGCCGCTTTCCTTGAGGCCCGGCTTGCCGAGCGCTTCGACCACGTCCTCGCGTTCGACCGCCGGCACCGCTTCCGCCAGGGCTTCGTTCTTCACCAGCGCGGCGACGCGGGTGGCGGGCTTCGAGAGGTCGGCAGCGGCGGCCCAGCCGGAGAGGACCAACGTGTCGCCTTCGACTTTGAGGTTATCGACGAAGCCGGCGACCGCGCCCTTTTCGGTCTGCGGTACCGCCGCGGTTTTTTCGCCGCTTGGTTCGGGGGCTTTGGCGGCCACGGTTTCGGTCACCGTGACGGTGGTTTCACTGCCACCGCACGCGGCAAGGCCCAAAACGAGCGCTAGCGCGGCCAGGGCACAAAGGGCAAATCGGTTTGGCGGCCGGCCGTAGGGCAAGCTCGGGAGGCGATCCATCGTCGTCAATCTAGCGAAAACACTCGCAAAATTGCCCTGGCCAGTGGCAAGCGCCTCAGACCTCTTCCGCGCTCAGCTGGGGGAAGCGGCGCAGCAGTGCTCCCCAGGCGGCGGTGTGGTCGATGTTGGACAGGCCGATCATCGAGTGCGCGCTCTTGCGGTAGCGGGCGACGAAGTCGGCGACGTGGGCGCCTTCGTATCCCTTCTCGGCCATCGCGAGCCACAATGCATAGTCCTCCCACCCGTAAAGCGCCGGGTCGGTGGAGTAGCCGCCAATCGCCTCCAGCGCCGGGCGCCGCAGCATCGCCATCGCGTCGATGTAGTTCCCCTGGCGCAGTCGAGCGGGTTCCCAGGGGAGCCAATTCATCAGCTCGACGGGGCCCTGCGAATTAAACGATTGGACGATTCCGAATGCGAAGGCTGCCTCTGGGCTCCGCTCGAGAGCCTCGACTAGGCGCTCGAGACCGGACGGCAGGACTTCGTTGTCGGCGTCGAGGATGAAGAGGAGCTCGGCGCGGGCGTGGGTTGCGGCGAGGTTGCGCGCCGCCGGCAGTCCGCGGTTGCCGGCCAGCCTGACGTGGGTCAGCGAGAGCCACGGCAACTGCCGGCAGCACGCCTCAACCGCGGCGACCGAGTCATCGGAGGAGGCGTCGTCGACGGCGATGACCTCGACCTCCCGGAGGCTGCTGAAGGCGACGCTGCGGATCGCGTCGCCGACGTAGTCGGCGTAGTTATGGACGGTCAGCACCACGCTCACCTTCGGCTCCTCGACCGTCGGGCCGAAGCGGACGATCGCCTCAGTGTCTTCGCCCTGGCGGCCGAGCAGCTCCTGGAACTGGCGTTCGAGATTCCCCATCCGCACGATCACGTTCTTCATCCCCAACCGCATCGGCAGTTCCTGCCCGGCGTACTCGGCGTACTCCCGCCACGGCGGCGTCGGTGCCTCCGCCGCCACCGCCATCGGCACCGGCACCGGCACCGGCACCGGCACCGGGACAGGGAGCGCGGTCGTTGTCGACCCCTTGCGGACCACCCGCTCGATCGCTGCGAGAAGCCGGTCGAGCGTCTGCTCGGCGGGCATCTCCTGTCGCAGGAAGTCATAGGCCGAGCGCCTCACCGCCTCCACCCGCGCCGGATCCTCTAGCAGGGCGCCAACGACCGCCGAGAGCTGCCAATAGTCGGCGGAGAAGTAGTGCTCGCCGGGGACCAGCGGATCGATCCCGACGGAGTGCTCGGTGATGACGACGCAGCCGTTCATTTGCGCGCCAAGCACCCGGTGCCACTCCATGTAGGGTACGGCGCTGCGGTGGACGTTCAATAGGAGGTTGCAGTCGGCGAGCATCTGCCACTTTTGATCGCGGGACCAATACCCGCCGCCCTCGCCGGCGTGAGGGACGCCCGTCTCGGTCAGCTTAATCGCCGCCCGGCGACCTTCGAGGTGGGGAACGCACCCGGCCAGCACCCGGCCGCGCCGCTCCGCGTAGCCGCCGAGGAAGACGAGGTCGATCGAGCGGTCCCGCTCCTCGCCCCCCCAAGCATCCCATTCGGGGACGTAGCCGATCGGCAGGTGCTCGGCCGCGACCCCTCGTGCGCACAGCTCCAAGACGCCAAGCGCGTTGATGTCGAGCACCGCCCCCGCTCTCGCCGCCACCGCGGCGCTGAGGTCGAACCACTGGGTCCCGGGCTGCTCCGTGCAGACTACGATCGAGCGCGCCAGCTGCGCGGGGCTCGGGTGCGCCAGCTCGTGGACCAGCCCGTGGATCTCGTGCGGGACGAACAGATAGACCAGGTCCTCAGCCGGGTTGGGAAAGCAGTCGAGCGACTGCTCCACCGTGATGCCCGCGCCTTCGAGCATCCCCCCGAAGGCCTCGAGGATCTCCGAGAAGAAGACGTTCTGCCGGCTGGCCGAGACGATGCAGACTCGAGTGTCACTCGCCCTGGCCACGACGGGGCTATCTCGCTTAGGCTTGCGGCCGATCACCGGGACCGCCTGTCAGGCCGCCGGAAGGCGCAGGTGGGGTCAAGTTCGGCGAGAGCCGTGAGATCGCGGTGAAGAGGTAGGTATAGAGGCGCTTGCGGTTTCATCGCGGGGTGTCGCAACTTCGAACGGTGAAGCTTGAGCCTATCCGCGAACCGCGCGAAGGTGTCGCGGCGATTGGCTGGACCCCCTCAGTCTGGCCCGCGCATCGACCGGCGCGGGCGGCCGCGGCGGAATTCTTTCGTGTTCGTGGAGGACCCGACTTCTGCTGCTTCTAGAGCGGACCCCAGCGCCCGAGGATCGAGATGGCCGATCGCCTTGACGCAAGCCCGGCGTACCGCAACTGAGAATTGAATTCACCTGCCGGGTCAGATCGTTAGATTCGCGACATGGCGAGCGTTTCCGAGCTGCTCTCGATCTACCAAACGACCGC
>JACDGU010000123.1 GCA_013821475.1 Solirubrobacterales bacterium | reverse complement strand
GTTCACATCCCAGAGCTGGAGGCCGAAGTTCGGGCTGCCTTCGCCGTCGCTCTTGAACTGCATGATCAGGTTGTGGGCGCCGGGGTGGCCGTAGACCATCTGTTGGATGTCGAAGGAGAAGCCGTACCAGTATTCGGCACCCTCGTCGAATTCGATCTGGCCGCTGGTGCTGCCGTCGCCGTTGCCGCCGAGGATCAACTCCGAGCGATCCTCGGTCCCGGTCAACCGGACGACACTCGACAGGTCGCCTTCGCGGACGATGTTGGCGGTCACCCTCGGCGTCACTTCGCCGACACCGGCGGTGCTCCAGCCGACGAGGCCGTGCTCGAAGGTGGCCGCAAGCAATGGCGGTTCTGAAACCGGGGCCACGGGAGGCGCCGGTTCAGGAGCGGGAGCGGGCGGTTCCGGTTCCGGCAGTGGCTGGGGTTCCGGCTTCGGTTCCGGTTCCGGCAGTGGCTGGGGTTCCGGTTCCGATTCCGGGCTTGGGGGTGCCGGCGGGACCACGGCGGGCAGCACCTTCACTTCGGCCAGCGGCGTGACCTCCGTGGCCGCGCCGGGGTTCGGGGTCGCTGGCGCAACCGGAGCCTCGGTCACGCGACGTGGCGAGGGTACGCTCCCGACCGCTTCACCGACCGTCTCCGAGACCGCAGCCGCGAGCGCCCGCTCGTCCGCGATCGGGTTAGCGCCCCCCGCGGCGTGCGGGACGAGCGCCGGGCCAATCCCGAGATCGCGAGCGAGGGCGCGCTGGAAGCCGAGTGAGGGAATGCCTGGAACGCCCGCCGCGAGGGCGGTGGCCCCGATCAGCGCGGTCGCCATCACCACCGCGCAGCCGAGCGCCCAACGGGCAAGTACGCGCTCGTCGACGCAGAGCCGAGGGTCAAACCGGCTCATGCCTCGCCCGCCACTATTCGCAAGTTGTCGTCCATCGCTGCCAAGCTCACTTTTTTCGAAGCCTGCGCCGAGCAGCCGCCCGGCGCCTCCCAATTTGCATGTTAGCCGGACTCGTCCATTCGTCCACGGCCCGCCAACCGCGCCGGCTGCGGATCTCGTCGAGCCTCAGTAGGTCTCGATGACCTCGTAGAGGGTCGAGCGCTGCGCGGCTTCGCGCCCCGCCGCGCCGGCCGCCTCGACCAGCTGCTCGGGCTCGAGCCGGACGCCGTGCTGGGAGCCCGCCATGCGCGAGATGTTCTCCTCCATCAGCGTGCCGCCAAGGTCGTTGACCCCCCAGCGCAGCGCCTCGGTCGCGCCCTGCAGGCCCATCTTCACCCAGCTCGCCTGCAGGTTGGTGACGCTGCGGCCGAGCGCCAGCCGAAAGGCGGCGGTGTGCTTGAGGTTGTCGGCCACCGAGATCTCCTCGATCCCGTGGGTGCGGCCGAGCATCGTGTTGAAGGGGATGAAGCTGAGCGGGACGAACTCGGTGATCCCGCCGGTCCGTTCCTGCAGGCCGCGGATCACGCGCATGTGGCGCGCCAGCTCGCGCGGCTCCTCGATGTGGCCGAACATCACCGTCGAGGTCGAGCGCAGCCCGGCGCGGTGGGAGGCTTCGATGATCTCGACCCAGCGGTCGGCAGGCAGCTTATTGGGCGAGATCCGCTGCCGCACGCCGTCGTCGAGCACCTCGGCGGCGGTGCCGGGGGTGGAGCCGAGGCCGCACTCCAGGAGGTATTCGAAGACTTCCCGCGGCTGCTTCCCGGATCGCTCGCAGGCGTGGTTGATCTCCATCGGGCTGTAGGCGTGCAGGTGTAGCTGCGGCGCCGTTTGCTTCGCCAGCTTCAGCCACCTCCCGTACTCCTCGAGGGTCAGGTCGGGATGGATTCCGCCCTGCATGCAGAGCTCCGTTGCGCCGAACTCGACTGCGTCCATGATCCGCGCCGCAAAGTCCCCCTCCGAGACTTCGTAGGCATCGGGGGACCGCTTCCCCTGGCCGAAGCCACAGAAGGCGCAGCCGACGATGCAGACGTTGGTGAAGTTGATGTTGCGGTTGACGACGAAGGTGACCGTGTCCCCGGCGAGCTCGGCCCGCAGCTCATCGGCCGCCACCCGCATCTCCTCGATCGCCTCCGGCCGCGTCTCCGAGAACAGCGCCGTCAACTCGTCCTCGCTCAACTCCCGCCCCTCACGCCCCTTGGCAATCGCCCGCGCGGTGAGCCCCGCTTCCAAGCTCTCTTCCGAGCGCCGTCCGGACCCACGCCGAGGAATGAAGCTCCAGTACTTCAGCTTGATCACATCGAGAACCCCCTGCTCCATCCACTCCGGATCCATGTACTGCGGATAGACGCAGAGCCTCTCGGTCAGCGCGTACCCCCGGGGAGCGAGCTCCTTGCGCACCTGATGCGGACTGGGGAACGGCTCCTCGGGAGAAATGTGGTCGCCGTTGGCAGACAGGCCACCCAAGTCCGTAGCTCCAGCTTCAACCAACTCGGGCCACCAGTCGGAGAGGTTCGGCGGCACCTGCACCCCCACACCCGGCATCAGCCGCTTGCACTCTCCGATCAACCGCTTGATCTCCTCGATGCCAACCGGATTCGCCCAGTCCGGCATTCCCGGCTCAGAAGAGCCGCCGCCGCCGCCGCCCCTCCACCGCGCCCGCGAAGCCCGATCCGCGATCTCAGCAACCTCGGCGCCGTAGTAGCGGGGGTGGGGGACGAAGTTCTGCAGGATGATCTCCTGGATGTGGCCGTGCCGGGCGTGCGAGGCGGCCAGCGCTTCGAGCGATTCGACCCGCGACTCCTCGCTCTCGCCGATCCCGACCAGGATCCCGCTGGTGAACGGAATCTTCAGCTCACCCGCAGCTTCGATCGTCGCCAGCCGCGCCGCCGGGTGCTTGGTCGGGCTGCCGGCGTGCACCGTCTCCATCAGCCGCTCGTCGACCGACTCCAGCATCAGACCCTGAGAGGCGGTCACTTCCCTGAGTCGAGCCAGGTCGACCTTGCTCAGCACCCCGAGGTTCGTGTGCGGCAGCATCCCCCGCTCCATCGCCCGTTCGCAGGCCCAGACGACGTAGGAGGTGAAGTCCTCGTGGCCCCAGGTCGCGAGCCGCTCGGCGACGACGGGGTTGACCTCAGGCCGCTCGCCGGTGAGGACTAGCAGCTCCTTGGTGTTGCGTTTCAGCGCTTCGTCGAGGATCCGTTCGACATCCTCGGGGGCATGCACGTGCGCCTGGTGCGTCGCGAAGGCGCAGTACTTGCAATAGCACTGGCAGGTACGCGAGAGGGAGAGGGTGAAATTCCTCGAGAAGGTGACCCGGCGCACCCGCCGGAAACTACCGCACGCGCCGAGCGGGCCGGCGCGTGCGGAGGCCGGACTAGGAGGTGGTCGAGGCTTTGCCTTTGACCCGCTGCGGCGGCTCGGTCGGAGCCGGTCCGCTGCCCTCGAGGATGAAGGCGAAGACGAGGACCGCCAGCACCGACCCCACCAGCGGGCCGACGAGGTAGGGCCAGACGCCTCCCCATTCGTCGCCGACCAGGGCGGCACCGAACCAGCGGGCCGGGTTGTAGCAGGCGCCGGTCAGCGGGCCGCCGACCATGACCAGGAAGACGAAGGTGGTGCCGATCGCCAGCGGGCCCCAGTCCTTGAGGCTCTTCTCCGAGAAGACGACGGCGAGGATCACCAGAATCAGGGTGAAGGCGCCGATCCCCTCGACCACGGCGCCGCCGACGTTGCCGTTGAGCAGGCCGCTGATCGAGCCGGCGCCGTAGTGGGTGGCGCGTCCCTCGTCGAGCAGCAGGCCCTTGGTCAGCAGGGCGCCGAGGACGGCGCCGGAGAGCTGAGCGAGCATGAAGATCACCGCGTCGAGCGGGCTGATCCGTTTGATCAGCGCCGCGGCGAGGGTGACGGCGGGATTGAAGTGGCCACCGCTGACGGCGCCAAAGATGACGATCACGCCGAAGAGCGCCAGCCCCTGGACGAGGCCGACCACCGCAAAGTCCGAGCCGAACTGGGCCTGACTCCCCGTTGAGACGAACAGCGTGACGACGCTGGTGATGAAAAAGACCAGCAACAGCGTGCCGATCAGCTCAGCAAGGTATGCGGACAGCCCTCTCTCCTGCACTCTTTCCTCCTCGACAGCTTGGCGGTTCCCGGGATCAGGTAAGCGGCGGCAGTCTACTCATATTTGCTCAATGGATTAAGTTCGCCGGAGATGAGAGGGGCTGTCGCGCTGCTGGCGGCCGTTCTCCTGCTCGCCGGAGTCGCCGGCTGCGGCGGGGACGGCGCGGAACCGGGCGCGCCGAAAGGCGCGAGCCTGGTGCTCGATTTCACGCCCAACGCGGTCCACTCCGGGATCTACGCCGCGCAGGCCGAAGGCTTCTACCGGGAGGCCGGAATCGACCTGACGATCCACCAGCCGGGCGAATCGACCGACGCCCCGAAGCTGCTGGAGGCGGGACGGACCGACTTCGCGATCCTCGACATCCACGACCTCGGCATCGCCCGCGAGCGCGGCCTCCAGCTCGTCGGCCTGATGCCGCTGGTCCAAGCGCCGCTGGCCGCGGTGATCGCCCGCTCCGACCGCGGGATCGAATCCCCGCGCGAGCTCGAAGGCCGCACCGTCGGCGTTACCGGCCTGCCCTCCGACGAAGCCGTGGTCGACTCCGAGCTCAGCGCCGACGGCGGCGACCCGGCCAAGGTCGACGAGGTGACGATCGGCTTCAACGCGGTCTCCTCGCTCGCCGCCGGCAAGGTCGACGCGGCGACCGGCTTCTGGAACGCCGAGGGCGTTGCCCTGCAGCGCCTCGGTACCCCGGTGCGGATCTTCAAAGTCGACAGCTTCGGCGCCCCCCGTTACCCGGAGTTGATCCTCACCGCCTCACGGAAGACGGTCGAAACCGAGCCGCACCTGGTCGCAGCGATGGTCGCCGCGACCCGCCGCGGCTACGCCTTCACCGAGGCCCACCCGGCCGCGGCGCTGGGCGATCTCCTCGCCGCCGATCCGGCCCTCGAAGGCGGCGAACAGTCGGCTCAGCTCAAGGTCCTCCTCCCCGACCTGCACCCCAAGCCATTCAACCCCCGGGTGCTCCGCGAATGGGCCGCCTGGGACCTCAAACAAGGCCTGCTCGAAGAGCCTCTCGACATCGGCGAAGCCTTCCTCCTCGGCGGCTAACTCTCGGCAAGCAGGCGCTCGGCCAGCGCCGGCAGTTCCCGGCTCATCCGCGAGCGCGGCACGACGAGGTCGACCCCCGCCCCCTCGGCGACCTCGCGGGCCTCGACGTCGACGTGGGAGTAGTAGCCGAGGACCGGCACCCCGAGGCCGACCAGCGCCTCCGGGTTCTCGGTCTCGAGGTCGGCGACGACCAGCTCGACCTCGTCGAGCGGCGCCTCCGCCAGCGAGTTGGCGAGGACGACGTGATGGCCGGCCGCGGTGAGCATCGCGTCGACCCGGCTGGCCAGCATCAGGTCGGCGGAGAGGCTGAGGACCCTCGCCACTAGATCGAGCGGCGCTGGCGGAACTCTTCGCGCACGCTCTCGGGGCGGCCCCACATCTGCACGACCTCGGAGCGGCCCTCGCGCACCTCGGCGACCAGCATCTCGCCGCTGACACCGTCGGCGTCGAGCTTGGCCAGCACGCCCTTGACCGACTCGGCGGCGGCGGCGTGGCCGAAGCTGTGGGCGACGAACAGTCGCCAGTGCGCCCCCACGCGCGGGCGGTTGTAGGGCCGGGCGTTGACCTGGCTCAGTGCGACGGCGGAGTCGATGTACTGGCGCTCGTCGTCGATCCTCAAATCCACCTCGAGGTCGGTCCAGTCGGGCGGCAGCGCATCCAAAATCAGCTGAAAGTCAGCGGCCAAGCTCATCGAAGGCGAAGCGTACTGAAAGGGACGGGGATGTCCCCTCCGGGAGCCTCCCGCGGTTCGCGAGCGGAGGGGACATCCCCGTCCCTTCCGACCCGCATCAGCCGAAGAAGACCTGCTGTAGGAGGAAGACGTTGAGGGCGATGATCATCGCCGCGATCACGCCGACGAGGGCGCTGAGCCAGCGCGGGTTGACCAGGTCCCCCATCACCTCGGGCTTGCCGGCGATGATCACCAGCGGCACCAGGGCGAAGGGGATGCCGAAGGAGAGGACGACCTGGCTGCCGACCAGGGCGTCGGTCGGGTTGATGCCGAGTGCGAGCACGACCAGCGCCGGCGTCAGGGTCAGCGCGCGGCGGATGAAGAGGGGGATGCGGCGGCGGATGAAGCCCTGCATCACCACCTGGCCGGCCATCGTCCCGACCGAGGACGAGGCGAAACCGGAGGCCAGCAGGGCGATCCCGAAGATCGCCGCCGCGCGGTCGGAGACCAGCTGCTGCAGGCCTTCGTAGGCGCCTTCGATCGAGTCGACGCCAGTCAGGCCGCTGCCGTGGAAGAAGGAGGCGGCGACGATCATCATCGAGAGGTTGACCAGGCCCGCCAGCGAGAGGGCGATGACGACGTCGACTTTCTCGAAGCCGAGGATGCGCTTTTTCTCCGCCGCGTTGCGACCGACGATCCGGTGCTGGGTCAGCGCCGAGTGCAGGTAGATCACGTGCGGCATCACCGTCGCGCCGATGATCCCGGTGGCGAGCAGGATGCTCTCGGTGCCTGCGAAGCCGGGGACGAAGAGGTGTTCGCCGATCTCGCTCGCCTGCGGTTTGGCGTCGAAGAGCTCGAAGACGAAGGAGGCGACGACGACGCCGACCAGGGCCGCGATCCCGGCCTCGAGGCGCCGGAAGCCCTTCTGCTGCAGGGCGAGGATCGTGAAGGCGCCGGCGCCGGCGATGATCCCGGCCGGGAACAGCGGGATCCCGAACAGGAGGTTGAGGCCGAGCGCGGCGCCGACCACCTCGGCGATGTCGCATGCCATCGCCACCAGCTCGGCCTGCAGCCAGAGCCCGATCGAGGTGCGGCGCGAGAAGCGTTCGCGACAGAGCTCGGCGAGGTTCTTGCCGGTGGCGATCCCCAGCTTCGCCGACTGCGCCTGGACCACCATCGCAACCAGGTTGGCCGCCAGCACCACCCACAGCAACAGGTAGCCGAACTTGGCGCCGCCGGCGATGTTGGTCGCGAAGTTGCCGGGATCGATGTAGGCGACGGCGGCGACGAAGGCGGGGCCGAGGAAGGGCCAGAGGCGGCGCAGCCCGGTGTTGGTGCCGTCGAGCGAGCGGCGCGCCGCGGCGGCGACCGCGGCCTCGCCCGGCAGCACGCTCTCGGCGGTCGCTTCGTGCCCCGGAGAGGGCGGTGGCGGTGGCGGCTTCAGGGCGAGCTCCGCTCGGATGCCGGCGGCGAGAGGTCGGGGCCGGGGATCGGGGTGCCGTGCGGGTCGTGGCTGGGCTCGCCGAGCTTGGCGGCCATCAGCGCCTCGAGCTCCTCGGAGATGTAGTGCTCGAGCACCTCGGCCTCCTCGTGGACGCGGTCGCTCGGCATCCCCAGCGCCTCCGAGAGGTAGGCCTCGATCAGGCGGTGGTGGCGGATCACCTCGAGCGCGACCCGCTCCCCACCGGGGGTCAGGTTGACTCCCTTGTAGGGGACGTAGTCGACCAGGCCGAGGTCGGCGAGGCGCTTCAGCATCGAGGTCGCGGTCGCCGGGGTGACCTCGAGGCGGCCGGCCACCTCGCCGTTGAGGACCAGGCCTTCGCGCTCCTGAGAGATCGCGTAGATGGCCTTGGCGTAGTCCTCTATGGCCTGGGATGAGTGGTGGGAGTTAGACACGTCTAAAAATAGAGTTTAGACAGATCTAAAATCGGGCGGGCAGGCGATGGGGGTGCCCCTCCCGTCACGAACTGCGGGGAGGTTCCGGGAGGGGC
>JACDGU010000122.1 GCA_013821475.1 Solirubrobacterales bacterium | reverse complement strand
GACCTCTCCGTCACGAACTGCGGGGAGGTTCCGGAGAGGTCTCCCCCTCCGCCCGAGGCGTCTGATGCGATCCCGCTCAGACGTTGCTCGGGAAGCTTCTGCAAGGTTCCTCGTTTCGAGACCTCGGCTTGGAAACGTGCAAATTGCAGATGTTTCGCGGACTTCGGTGTGTCTTTCAGTCGTCCGCTGCTGTCTCTACCTTGGATTCCGAGATGAGTGAGCAGACGCAGATCGACGCGTTCGCGGAGTTGACGGTGGAGCCCGTCCCGCAGGAGGTGGCCCCGGTCGAGGAGGCGGCTCCGGTTGCGGACTTGGCGCCGGCGGCTGAGGTCGAGGAGCTGGCGCGGGTTGCGCTGCGCGACTGCGAGGATGGGCAGCGGGTGCGGGGCGTCTATGCGGTGCGCGAGCGGGAGCTGCGGCGCAAGCGCAACGGCGAGCCCTGGCTGCGGTTGAGCGTCGGCGATGCGACCGGGACGGCGGAGGCCGTCTGCTGGGAGGACGCAGAGGCGTTGTACGCGATGGCGGCGAAGGGAAGCCCGATCCACGTCACCGGCGTCTTCGAGGTCAGCGAGCGCTGGGGGGCGAAGATCAAGATCGCGGCGCTGCGCGAGGCTGAGGCTCACGAGTTCGCGACCGAGGATCTCGCCGCCGAGTCCGCGGTCTCGATCGACCTGCTCGAAACCGATCTGCGCTCGCTGCTGGAGACCGTCCAGGACCCGCAGCTGCGCCGGCTGCTCGACCTCTTCTTCGGCGAAGACTCGGAGACCTGGGCCCGCTTCCGCGACGCGCCGGCGGCGAAGGTCTACCACCAGGCCTACCGCCACGGGCTGCTCGAGCACACGCTCTCGGTCGCCCAGGCCGTCTCCGCCGCCGCCAACTTCTTCCCTGGCATCGATCGCGAGGTCGCCGTCACCGGTGCCCTGCTGCACGACATCGGCAAGACCGTCGCCTACAACGACGACCCGCTGGCGATCGACCTCACCGACGCCGGCCGCCTCCAGGGCGAGATCCCGCTCGGCTACTACACGGTGCGCCGGGCAATCGAGGACATTCCCGGCTTCGACCCGGCCCTGGCCCAGTGCGTGCTCCACATCATCCTCAGCCACCACGGCCAGCTCGAGCACGGCTCACCGGTCGTGCCGGCCACCCGCGAGGCGGTGCTGGTCCACATGATCGACAACCTCGGCGGCCGCCTCGGCAGCTTCGACCGGCTCGAGCGCAACCTCCCCGCCGGCGAGTCCTGGTCGGGCTTTGACCGCGCCCTCTCCGGCTCGGCCTACTTCGGCCAGCGCGCCGCCTGAATCAGAACTTCGCCGCGCAGCGTTGGATCCGGTGGACGTCGCCGTTCGAACGTTTGATGCAGCGGATCAGCTTGTCCGGGTGGCCGTTCTTCTTGGCGACGTGGAAGGAGCGTTGGATCCGGACCTGCACCTGGTGGTTGACGTTTTCGATCGTCTTGTTGATTTCTTTGAGGTTGGTGCCGTGCGGGCCGAATGAGTTTTCGAAGGTCTTGTTGTAGCTGTCGATCCCCTTGTTGGCGGTATCGAGAGCCGGCCTGACCAGGAAGTAGCCGACCGCGGCGATGATCCCGACCGTCACCAATAGCCGGATCACGCCGGAGGTCAGAGTGCCGAAGAGGTTGCGCAGGATTTCCATGAGGGCCGCCGGAGACTATCCTGCGCAACGTGGCGAAGGACACCGAGAAGCTGATTCGCCAGCTCTCGTTGATCTCGTTCCTGATGGCGCAGGGCAGGCCGGTTTCAGCGCTCGAGATCAAGCGAGAGGTGGAGGGGTACAGCGACATGAACGACGACGCGTTCGCGCGTCGTTTCTATGCCGACCGGGCTGAGTTGGAGAGCCTCGGCATCCTGCTCGGAGTCGAGAAGCCGGGCGAGGGCTTCTTCGAGGCCGAGCTCTACTCGCTGCCGCCGGAGAACTTCTACCTCGACCCGATCAAATTCACCGACGAAGAGCTGGCGGCGCTGAGCACGGCGCTGCTGCTGTTGACCGACGGTGGCTTCGCCTATGCCGAGCCGCTGCGGCTGGCGCTGCAGCAGGTTGCCTGGGGCCACCCGAACCCGCTCGTCGAGGGCGAGCGCGCCCCGGTCGAGATGGCGATGACCGCCTCCGCCGGCGGCCGCGACCTCTCCCAGCGCCTGTCCAAGATCGAGACCGCGATCAGCCGCCGCAAGACGATCGAGTTCACCTACTTCACGATGGAGCGGGGCGAGACCGAGAAGCGCAAGGTCGACCCCTTCCACCTCGTCTTCCGCGGCGGCCAGTTCTACCTGATCGGCCACTCGCACGAGCGCGACGCGGTGCGGGTCTTCCGCCTCTCGCGGATCCAGGGCAAGGTCGGCTACGCCTCCAAGGCCGAGCACGACTTCTCGCCGCCCGAGGACTTCGACCGCCGCGACTATGGCAGTCGCGCCGATTGGCAGCTGGGGGAGACGATCGGCACCGCGAAGGTCTTCATCCGCGATCGGATCGCCTGGCTGATCGAGCGCGACTTCGGCAGCTACGGCACTGTCCGCGATACGAAGAAGTCTGATCGGGCGCCGGGCAAGGGCAAGATCTTCGAAACCAGCTACGCCTCACACCGCGAGCTGATCGCCTGGGTCCTGCGCTGGCGGGTGAACGCCGAGGTGCTCGGCCCCGACGACCTCCGCGCCGAGGCCGAGAGCCGTCGCGCGCTGCTCCGCGACCGCCACGAGAACGGCTTCAAGCCGGCCAAGGTGGTCGACCGGCCGCTGCGCGACACGCCGCGGCGGGCCCGCTCCAACAGCCGCGGCGAGGCCGCGATCCGACCCGAGCGCTTCGCTCGCCTGGTGACCCTGGCGGGGATGCTGATCGAGGCCGCCAAAGCGGGCGAGAGGCTGCTGGTCGCCGAGCTGCGCCAGCGGCTGGAGCTGACCGACGAGGAGCTGCGCGAGGACGTCGAGCTGCTCAACGTCGTCAACTTCGGCGGCGGCACCTACGTCCTCTACGCCGAATTCATCGGCGACGAGATCGAGGTCGACTCCGAGCCCTACGGCGACAACTTCGCCCGCCCGGCGCGGCTGCTGCCGCTGGAGGCGAAGGCGCTGGTCGCGGCGATCGACCTCTTCGGCGACCACCTGCCCCAGAGCGACCTGCAGAGTGCCCGCGAGAAGATCGTCAAAGCCCTCGGCCACGATCCCTCCAAGGAGGGCCTCGAGATCGTCCCGGCCGGCGGCGGCGACGCCGCGGTGGCGCGGATGGTCAACGACGCGATCGCCGGCAGCAAGGTGCTCGAGCTCTCCTACTACAAGGAGAACGAGGACCAGCTGACCGACCGCCGGGTCGAGCCCTACCGGCTCGAGAACGGTCGCGAGGGCTGGTACGTCGAGTGCTACGACCTCAACAAGGCCGGCGTCCGCCACTTCAAGCTCGACCGGATCAAGGAGGCGACCCTCTCCGAGGAGAGCTTCGAGCCGCGGGCCGAGGTCGAGGAGTTCGCCGGGGTCGAGGGCTGGATGACCCACGGCGAGGTGCCGACCGCCGAGGTGGCCCGGGTCTGGGTCTCACCCGAGCGCGCCCGCTGGCTGCGCGAGGAGCGGACCGTGGTCGAGGAGCTGGCCGACGGCGCCGTCGTCGTCGAGCTTCCCTACGCCGGCAAGCCCTGGCTGGTGCGCGAGATCCTCCGCGGTGCCGGCGATCTCGTCGTGCTCGAGCCCGAGGACGCCCGCGAGGCAATCGCCAAAGAGATCACCGGCTAGCGAACCGAGTGATGCATTGATGACCCCATGGGGTCCAAAAAACATCACTCGATGAGCGAGGCGGCTCCCGGGCACGCCGAGGTGGTGCGGATCGTGGCGCCGAATCCGGGGCCGATGACGCTGGAAGGGACCAATACCTACCTCTTCGGCGCCGATCCCTGCACCGTGATCGACCCCGGCAGCGCTGACCCCGGGCACCTCGGGGCGATCCGCGCCGCGGCGGCCGAGCGCGGCGGCATCGGCCTCGTCCTCCTCACCCACTCCCACGCCGACCACACCGAGGGCGCCGAGGAGCTCGGGGCGGAGGTGGTCCTTCCCGGTGGCGGCGAGACGCAAGCCGGCCTGCGCGTGCTGCCGACTCCCGGCCACGCCGCCGACCACGTCTGCTTCCTCAGCGACAGCGGCGTCTGCTTCGCCGGCGACCTCGTCCTCGGCCTCGGCTCGACCATCGTCCCCCCAGGCGGCGGCTCGCTCGCTGCCTATATGGACTCGCTGGCGCTGCTGCAGGCGCAGGAGATCGACCTGATCTGCCCCGGCCACGGCCCCTGGATCACCGACCCGGAGGCCAAGCTCGCCGAATACGTCGAGCACCGCGAGATGCGCGAGGGCAAACTGCTCGCCGCCCTCGACGGTGGCGAGCGCTCGCGCGCGGCGCTGCTGGCCGAGGCCTGGAGCGAGATCCCGATCGAGCTGCTGCCGATGGCGGCGATGGCGATGGAGGCCCACCTCGAAAAGCTCGAGGGCGAGGGCCGCCTGCCCGAGGGCCTGCGCGAGTAGCTGCCCGCGGCTCTTTGGCCGGCTGGCCAGGCTCTGATAGACACCAGATATGAATCGCCTGAGTAAAGCCAAGGCGGCGAGGGCAGGGTTGTTTGCGGGAGCGGCCGGTGTCGGACTCGCGGCCGCGACGATCGCGGCGGCCTGGCACCGACTGGCGCGGCGGCCGCTGCCGAAGCAGAAGGGGACGATCGAGCTGCCGGGCCTGCGTGGGGAGGTGACGATCCGCCGCGACCGCTGGGGCGTTCCCCACATCGAGGCCGCCGATCGCCGCGACCTCTACTTCGCGCAGGGCTTCGCGCACGCGCAGGACCGGCTCTGGCAGATGGACTTCTATCGCCGCGTCGTCCGCGGCCGGGTTGCCGAATTGGTCGGGCCCGAGGGGCTGCCGATCGACCGGCTGATGCGCACGCTCGGGATCCGCCGCGCAGCCGAGGCCGAGGAGGAGGCCCTGGAGCCGCGGCTGCGGGGGCGCCTCGAGCGCTTCTGCGAGGGGGTCAACGCCGGCGCCGCGGCGCAGCGGGCGAAGCCGTTCGAGATGCAGCTGCTGAAACTGGAGTTCGACCCGTGGCGCCCGGCCGACATCCTCAGCCTCGGCAAGCTGCTCGCCTTCGGCCTCTCGACCAACTGGGAGCGGGAGCTCCTGCGGGCCGACATGGTGCGGGCGCTGGGGCCGGAGCTGACCGCGCGCCTGGACCCGACCTATCCGGCTGACAACCCGATCGTCGACCAGGAAGCCTGGAGCGGCGACGGCCTCGCGATCGTCGAGCAGATCGACGCTGTGCGGCGGGCGATGGGGCTCGCCGCCGAGGCCAGCGGCTCCAACAACTGGGCGGTCAGCGGCGCCCGTTCGGTGACCGGCTCGCCGTTGATCGCCGGCGACCCGCACCTGCCGCCAAGCATGCCGGGCATCTGGTATGAGGCCGAGCTGCGCCATGGCGATCGCTTCGTCCGCGGCGCCTCGCTGCCGGGGATGCCGGGCATCTACATGGGCCAGAACAACGACGTCGCCTGGACGATCACCAACGTCATGGCCGACGTCCAGGACCTCTTCGTCGAGCGGGTCGAGGGCGAGCGCTACCTGTTCGAGGACGAGTGGCGGGAGCTGGAGAGCGTCTCCGAGGAGATTGCCGTCAAGGGGCGCGAGGAGCCGGTCGTGCTCATGGTGCGACTCACCCACCATGGTCCGATCGTCAACGAGGCGCTCGGCGCCGACGAGGCCGAACCGCTGGCGCTGAGCTGGCAGACGCTGCAGGAACCGACCGCCTTCGCGGCGATGTTCGAGCAGCTCGAGATCGGCTCGGGCCCGGAGCTCGTGGCCGCCTTCGAGGGCCACACCTCGCCCGCCTCGAACGTCGTCTGGGCCGACCGCCAGGGCTCGATCGGCTACAAGCTGATCGGCCGCCTGCCGCTGCGGCGTGGCGGCTGCCCGGACCTGCCGAAGCCGGGCTGGAGCGGCGAGTTCGAGTGGGAGGGCACGGTCCCCTACGCGGAGCTGCCGGAGACGATCGACCCCGAGAGCGGCTTCCTCGTCACCGCCAACAACCGCATCGTCGGCGACGAGTACCCGCACCACATCACCAGCGAGTGGCTCGACGGCTTCCGCGCCAAGCGGATCCAGCAGCTGCTGGAGGAGACCGAGCGCCACGACCTCGAGAGCTTCGAGGCGATGCAGACCGACGTTCTCTCGCTGCCGGGGATCGAGGCGGCGCGGCGGCTGAGCCGGCTGCACCCGCACCGCCAGCGCGACCGCAGTGCGGTCGAGCGGCTGCGCAGCTGGGACGGGCGGCTCGATTCGGAGACGATCGCCGGCACCATCTACCAGGCGTTCCTGCTGCGGCTGGCGCGCGAGGTGGCGCGGGCGGCGATCGGCGACCGCGACCTCTGCGAGCGCTGGCTCGACCGCGCCGACAACGGCTTCACCCCGCACACCACCTCGCCCTGGCGCTGGCACTCGCACCTGATGGCGCTCTGGGAGGAAGCCGACGAGGCGCTGATCGGGCGGCCCTGGGAAGGGCTCGTGCTGGAGGCGCTCGGCGGCGCCCTCGACGACCTCGAGGAGCGCTTCGGCCCCGACCAGGAGGGCTGGCGCTGGGGACGGGTCCACGAGATGGCGTTCCCGCACCCGCTCGGCGCCGCCAACCCGTTGCTGGGGCGGCTGCTCAACCGCAGCCTGCGCGCCGGCGGCGCCCAGGAGACGGTCAGCCAGATCGCCTACGACCCCAACGATCCCTACCGCGCGGTCTGGGCGCCGAGCTGGCGCATGGTCGCCGACCCGACCGACCCCGACCGCTCGCGCTGGCAGATGTTCACCGGCCAGTCCGGCCACCCCGCCAGCCCCCACTACGACGACCTCCAGGCCGACTGGCTCGAGGGTCGGACCCAGCCGATGTGCGGCGAGGGGCCGTGGCGGGAGCTGCAACTGGTTCCCGTCTGACGCCGGCGGGGCCTCGCTAGGAGTTCGCTGCGGCGAAGGCGCGCACCGCGGCGACGATCTCGGCCGGCGCCTTCTCCGGCGAGCCGGAGTCGAAGGGCGGATCGGGGTCGTACTCGAGCCCCAGCTGCACCGCCTGGGCGACCTCCGGCCCGGCCTCGACCGCGACCAGGTGCAGGGCCATATCGATCCCGGCGGTGACGCCGGCGGCGGTGAGGATCTTGCCGTCCTCGACCCAGCGCCCGCCGACCGGATCGGCGCCGAACTCCCGCAGCGGGTCGAGGACCAGCCAGTTGCCGGTGGCCCGCTTGCCCTGCAGCAGCCCGGCGGCGCCGAGCAGCAGCGAGCCGGTGCAGACCGAAGTCGTCCATTTCGTGGTGCGGTCGACGTCGCGCAGCCACTGCAGCAGCTGCTCGTCCTGCATCAGGCCCCGGCTGCCCCTGCCTCCGGGGACCAGCAGGAGGTCGGTCGCCATGACCTGGTCCAGCGAGTAATCGGCGACCAGCGCCAGCGAGCCGTCCTCGGTCCGCACCTCGCCCACCTCCTTGGCGACGGTGCGGACGTCCCAGCCCGGCACGTTGCGCATCACTTCGTAGGGGCCGACCGCGTCGAGCGCCGCCAGCTTGTCGTAGATGAGGATCGCTATTTCCATGCCCCGATCTTGGCCTGCCCGGGCAGCGGTTTCCAGAGGCAGGATTGCCAATGTTCGATAGATTCCTGCCATGCATCGCGTGGTCGCACTCTGCCTCGACGGTCTCGTCGCCTTCGACCTGACCGCTCCGGCCCAGGCGTTCGCCCTCGCCGCGCGACCTGGGGGAGAGCCGCTGTATGAGTTCTCGACCTGCTCGGCCGGCGGCGGCGAGGTGCGCACGACCAGCGGCTTCGGCGTCTCGCCCCAGGCCGGCCTCGCTGCCCTGCGCCGCGCCGACACCGTCGTCGTCCCCGGCTACGCCG
>JACDGU010000121.1 GCA_013821475.1 Solirubrobacterales bacterium | reverse complement strand
GCTCGCGGCTCCACCATCTCGAGCCCGCCTATGGCGGGCAGATGACAGATTGCATATCGCGCGCTTCGCGCCGACATTCGCCCAGAGACCCACCGGGCTCCCCCCTCAACACCGAGCAAGAGGACCAACAAGACTGAAAGGCACACCGCCGAACCAAGGCAGCCAAGGATCAGGTGCTTCCGGTGCGAAGGTTCCGGACCTCGTCGGCTTCCGCAGCACGCGAGGCGCTCCGTGGGAGGGACGCTGTTCCCCTCTCCGGGAATGTTGCGCGAAGCGCGCGAAATGCAATCTGATTCCTGCCCGCCATAGGCGGGCAGCATCTCTTGGAGCCGCGGGCTTCAGCGCGCGCGACTAATTCCCGGAGAGGGGAACAGCGTCCCTCTGATGGCGCTTCGCGTGCCTACCCGGGACCAACGCCACCCGAGGAGCCGCCTTCTTCAGGCGCTTCTTCCGGAGCCGCTTCTTCGATTTCACCACCGGCGCCGCCGGTTTCGGGGGCCACTTCTTCTTCGGGGACGACTTCTTCTTCGATTTCGGCTTCCGGCACTTCTTCGATTTCGGCTTCGACGCCGCCTTCTTCAACTTCACCTTCGCTGCTGACCCCGGGCGCGGCGGTCACCGCGTGGGGGCCTTCGCTGCACTCTTCGAAGCCGAAGACCGAGGCGGTCGTCTCGAAGTTTTCAAGCGCCGGGGCGGCCTTGGTCGCGGCTTCGCCCAACGCGGTCGTGTCTTCGCGCTCGGCGGCGAGCTTGGCTTCGCCCTCGACTTTCGACAGTTCTTCGGCGGCGGCCATGAAGTTGGCGTAGGTCGAGGCGTCTTCGGTCGGCGTGCCGAGGGCCTGGAGGCGGGAGACCATGCCGGTGTAGAGATCGGAGACCTGTTCGATCTGGCCCTGGGTGTCGGCAGCCGAGGAGCTGACCGAGCCGACCGCGACGTTGACCTCGGCGCAGATCGCGTCGCCCTGGGTGATCAGCTGTTCCTTGCTCAGCGTCGGCGTCGTTTCCGCCTTCTTTTCGGTCGTCGCCGTCGATTCGCTGCTGCCACCGCCACCGCAGCCGGTGGCCACGAGGGCCAGGAGCGCGAGCAGGGTGAGGGCGGCAGTGAGTTGCTTAGGGGATCTCATCAGGCGCGACGCTAGCAGAGCGATTCGACGCTTATGCAGGTACTTCCAACTGCGCCCCAGGGGCTCGAACCCCGACTTCCTCGTCCAGAGCGAGGCGTGCTGCCATTACACCAGGGCGCAAAGAGACCGTCTGAGGATATCTAGACGATCGCCGCGAGGTCGCTGCCGCTGTCGGCGATCGCTTCGCGGGAGCCCGAGACGTCGACCCGGTCGGCCAGCATCCGCCGCGCTTGCGCGAGGTCTTCGGAGCGCCCGACGCTGAGCGCGCCGGCCACCTGGCCGTCCTTCAGGTACCAGACCGAGAACTCGCCACCCTCGCGATCGCCGCGCCAGACCTCCTCGTCCCAGTCCTGCGCCGGGCCGACGTACTCGAGGCTGACCCAGTCGGCGAGGTCGCTGAAGAAGTAGGGGACGACCTCGTAGTCGGCGTCGTCGCCGAGCATGTTGGCCGCCGCGTGCATGCCCTGCTGCATCGCCACGTCCCAATGCTCGACGTGGATCCGGCGGCCGTGGACGACGCTCTCGTAGGAGCAGCAGTCGCCCGCCGCGTAGATCCCCGCGACCGAGGTCCGCAGCTTCGAGTCGCAGACGATCGCACCGTCGACCTCGAGGCCTGACCGTTGGGCCAGCATCGCGTCCGGGCGGACGCCGGCGCCGACGACGACGGCGTCGCACTCGATGCTGAGGCCGCTCTTGGTCAGCACCGCGCCGACCCGGCCGTCGCCCTCGTAGGCCTCGAGCTCCTCGCCGCCGTGGAACTCGACCCCCTTTGACTCGATCAGCTCCTGGAACCAGCGGCCGGCGTCGGTGCCGAAGGTGCGCGAGAGGGCGACCTCCTCGATCGCCACGATCGAGCAGCTCGTCCCCTTCGCGGTCAGCGAGGCGGCGACCTCGGTGCCGATGTAGCTGCCACCGATCAGGACGACGTGCTCGGCGTTCTCGGCGTCGGCGCGGATCGCGTCCGAGTTGCCGAACGCGCGCAGGTAGTGGATGCCCTCGTTCTCGGCCCCCTCGACGCGGAGGATGTTGACCATCGCCCCGGTGCCGAACAGTGCGTTGCCGAAGGCGACCTCCTCCCCGCCCTGGACCTTCGCCGTACGGCTTTCGGTGTCCAGCGACATCACGTTGCGCGCGGTGAGCAGCTCGACCCCGTTCTCCTCGTACCAGGAAGGCGGGTTGACGTAGGCGTCGGCGCGCTCGGCCTCGCCGCGCAGGTACTCCTTCGAGATCGGCGGCCGTTCGTAGGGCGGCTCCGGCTCACGCCCGACCAGCAGGATCGAGCCCTCGGCGCCGCGCTTTCGCAGCTCCGCGGCGCAGTGGGCGGAGGCCATGCCGCCGCCGATCAGGAGGAAGTCGACCTCGCGGTCAGCCATCACGCACTGGGGGCGCCGTTGCCTTCGGGCCCGAACAGGACCTTGAGGTCGTCCTCTTTACCTGGGTCAAGGACGGCGAGGATCTCGTCGCCTTCCTCGAGCACGGTGTCGGCGCTCGGCACGAAGCCTTTGCCCGCGCGCAGGACTGAGATCAGCAGGCTTCCTTCCGGCATCTGCAGGTCGCCGACCCGGCGGCCGGTGACGGCCGAGTCCTTGCCGAGCAGCATCTCGATGATCTCGAGCTGCTCCTCCTGCAGATCGAGCAGGTGGACGAGCCCGTACTCAGGCACCTCGTGCTCGAGTAGGCGCAGGATCAGATCGGTCGCCGAGACCGACGGTTTGATGTTGAGCAGGTCGAAGTGGCGGCGGTTGCGCGGGTTGTTGACGCGGGCGATGATCTGCTCGACCAGGTACTTCTCCTTGGCCACCTGGCAGATCAGCATGTTGTCCTCGTCGTCACCGGTCAGGGCGATGACCATGTCGGCGCGCTGGATGCCGGCGCGCTCGAGGACCCAGAGCTCGGAGGCGTCGCCGTAGGAGACGTTGTGCTCGAGCTCCTGCTCGACGGTCAGGTAGCGGCGACGGTCGCTCTCGATCAGGGTCACCTCGTGCTGCTTGTCGAGCAGCTCCCGGGCCAGGTTCCAGCCGACCTTGCCCGCTCCGACGACGATGATGTACATGCGGCCCGGACCTCGCCCTCTACGCGACTTCCGCGGCGCCGTCGGGAGCCGCGCCGGCGCGACCGGTCGACCCGCGCACGGCGCCCTCGAGCATCTCGATCGCGACCCGGGTCGGGCAGACGGTGTGCAGCCCCTGGCGCTCGTACCACTCGGCTCGCAGCGGGTCGAGGACGCGGGCGATCACGGTCGGGACGTCGTAGCGGCGCTGGGCGATCTGGGCGATGACGATGTTGGTGTTGTCGCCGTCGGTCGAGGCGATGAAGACGTCCGCTCCCTCGATCCCAGCGGCCTCCAGGGCCTCGGTCTCGAGACCGGCGCCGACGGTGAACTGGCCGCCGAGATCCTCCCAGCTCTTCTCCAGGCCCACCTCGAGGCGGGCGTGGGACTCGGGGTCCTCGTCGAGACACGAGACTTCGTGCCCCTCGCGGAGCATTCCCCGCGCCACAGACGAACCGACCCGGCCGCAGCCGACGATGACGATGAACATGGGCCGGATACTAGTGAGGTGAGGCGGCGCTATTCGGGTTCGGGGGGAGCCGTGAGCAGGACCCGGCAGGGCGCTTTCTTCAGCACGTACTCGGTCGCGGCGCCGATCTCGGCCGGCTTGGTGGCGCCGATGCCGCCGATCATCGCCCCGCCGCGGATCTTGGTCGGCGGCTCGCCGCCGATCACGATCGCCTCCGAGTTGCTGCGCCGCGCCGCCTCGAGGATCCCGGCACCGACCTTGCGGGCGCGGATCACTTCGGTGCTGACCTCGACGTCCTCGTACTCCTCGCCCACCTCGCGGGCCCGCGCCAGCGCCCGCTGCGCCTCGTCCTCGCGCTCCTGCGGCAGCTGCGCGTCGAGTGGCAGCGTCAAGGGCACTTCGATCACGAAGACGACGTCGAGGTGCGCATCGGCGTCGCCGCTCCCCGACTCCTCCGCCTCGGCCGCGGCCAGCCGCCCGGCGGTGGCGACGATGTCGTCGTCGAACCTGGTGCCGAAGACGGGGACGAGAATGTTGCGGAATTCGACTTCGGGGACCTGCTTGGTCAGCGCCTTCTCGGTGACCGAGACCCGTTTGGTCAGCGTCGTCCCCTCGAAGAGCTTGCGGTAGACGACGTAGAACAACAGCCCGAACGCCATCCAGCCGATCCCGACCCAGCGCGCAGTCGTGTGGTAGGCGAGGACGCTGATGAAGGCGAGGGCGCTGAGGATCGCCGCCACGATCGCCGGCAGCGGCAGCTCGGCCTCGCCCCAGCGGATGCCCCACGGAATCCGGAAGGGGCGGTTCTTGTCGGGCGCCTTGACCCGCAGGCGGATGATCGCGAGGTGGGCGATCGTGATCGCCAGGGTCGCGCCGAAGGCGTAGATACCGGCCAGCACCTTGACGTTCCGCGGCAGCACCAGGCCGAGGGCGATGAAGCCGCAGATCGTGATCGCCACGTAGGGGGTGGCGTTGCGCCGCTCGAGCTTGCCGAGCCAGCTCGGAATCTGGCGGTTGATCGCCAGCGTGTAGATGTGGCGGGAGACGCCGAGCATCGAGGTGTTGGCTGCCCAGAAGAGGACCGGGGCGGCGATCAGCGCCACCATCCAGCGCATGATTTCCGCCACCCAGCGCGGGTGGAAGGAGGAGACGACGCCGAGCACGGGGTCCTTGACGTACTGGCCGCCGAGCGCCGTTTCGGGCCCATGCGGGCCGGCGACCACCGGCACCGCCATCAGCGCGATTGCCGCCATCCCGGCGTAGACCAGCGGCACCGCGACCGCGCTCAGCGAGGCGATCCGTTTGAGGTCGGCGCGATCGACTTCGATGTCGGGGGCGAGGTCCGAGGCGGCCTCGATCCCGGCATAGGCGAGCATCGCCACGACCGCGGCGTAGACGATGTCCTTGAAGTTGGGCTGGTTGAAGAGGTCGAGGTGTTCGGTCAGGCGGTCGGGATGGAAGACGACCAGCAGCCCGACGACGATCACCGCCAGCTGCAGCCCGAGGTCGGCGAGGGCGAGGAAGGCGAGCGAGCGCTGTTTGCCGCGCCCGGTGACGTTGAGGATGTTGAGCACGCAGACCGCCGCGATCACCGCCCCGGCGACGCCGATCTCGAGCACCGGCTTGTCGAAGCTGCCGGAGATCGGCTCCAGGTAGTGCGGGACCGAGAGCGCCGCCAGGGCGATCACGATCAGGTAGTCGATCAGGATCGCCCAGCCGGCGATGAAGGCGATGAGCTCGTTGAAGGCGTGGCGAGCGAAGCTCGAGGAGCCGCCGCGCTCGCGGAACATCGCCCCCCCCTCGACGTAGCTCAGCGTGGTCAGGCCGAAGAGCAGGCCCGAGGCGAGAAAGATCAGCGGCGTCAGCCCGAGGCCGCGGTCGGCGACGACGCCGAGTGCGAAGTAGATCGAGAAGCCGACCGCCGAGTAGGCGGCGGCGAACAGCCAGGGAACTCCGAGGCCGCGCTGCAGGCGCCCGTCCTTGCCCCCCTGCCCTGACTTTCCGGGCTCCGTGCCCGGGGCGCCGCTCGGCTCGCTCACCTGCTCATCTTCTCCCCGATCCAGAGCCGGCCGACCCCGACGCCGAGGAAGACGGTGCCCATCAGGAAGCCGACCGCGAGCGGCCCGCCGCCGTTGGCCAGGGTCACCACGAGCAGCAGCAGACCGAGCCCGATGAAGAGCAGCGAGAGGCCCCGCACCGCCCCCCGGTAGACGCGCTCCCCCGCCCCGGGCTCGCTCACTGCGCGACCTCGGCCAGGGCTTCGGTCGGGATCGCGACCGGCTTGTCGGTCGGGTCGGAGACGACGATCACCCGGCAGGGCCGCTCGCCGAGGATCGTCTGCAGGGTCTTGTCGTAGAACGGCACGCCGCCGCGCCGACGCAGGCCGACGACGATCGCCGCCGCTTTGATCTCCTTCGCCTCCTCGGATACGGAGTAGCCCGCCTGGCCCGGCCGCACCCGGGAGACGTGGCCGGTGACGCGCTGGCCACCGATCAGCCGCGCCTCCTCGACCTTGCTCTGGGCTTCGGCTTCCTGCTCGGGCACCTCGGCGTTCAGCGGCAGGTGGGTGGGGACGGTGAGCATCGAGTGGATGTGGATGCCGCGGCGTCGCTTGGAGGCGAGCTTGACCGCGGTCGCGACCATCTCCGGCGAGAAGGTTTCGTCGTCCTCGAAGCCGACCAGGACGCTGCGGTACTCGACCTCCTCGACCCCCAGCGGTTCCGGCATCACGACCTTGACGGTCTGCGTCAGCGGCAGTTTTTGGTTGCGGCGGTAGAGGGCGTAGACGACGATCCCGAGCGCCATCCAGGCGAGCCCGACGAACAGCGTGCGCGGATTCAGCGCCATCACCACGATCCAGGCGGCGAAGGTGCCGAGGCCGCCGAAGACCGCGGTCAGCGGTACCGAGAAGCCGAAGGCGCGGATGTTCAGCGGCGGCCTCCAGGTGCGCTCGTCGTCGGGATGCTTGCGGCGCAGTTGGATCACCGCGACGTGGGCGATCGTAAACGAGAGCATCGCCCCGAACGAGTAGAGCGTCGCCAGGAAGTCGGTCTGGCCCGGCAGCAGGGTGATGATCGCGATCCCGGCGAAGATCAGGATCGCAATGTAGGGGGTGCGGTACTTGGGATGGACCTGGCGCAGCCCCTCGGGCAGCTGGCGGTGCTGGCCCATCGAGTAGGTCAGCCGGGAGACGCCGATCAGGCCGGCGTTGGTGGCGATCAGGAGGATCACGGCGGCGAGGACGCCGACGTAATAGCGGAGGATTTCGGTTGGCCCCGAGGAGAGGCCGAGGTTCTCCACGATGCCGAGGATCGGGTCGTCGGCGAACTTCGAGCCGAGCGCGGTGACGTAGTGGCCGGCAGCGTCGAGGTGGACCGGCATCGCCGAGAGGGCGACAATCGGGATCAGCAGGTAGAGCCCGAGCACGGCGGCGACGACGAGGCCGACGCTGCGGGGGATCGTTTTCGCCGCGTCCTTGGCCTCCTCGGCCATGTTGGAGATCGTCTCGATCCCCGTGTAGGCGATCATCCCGACCGCGATCCCGAGCGCGAAGTCGCTCCAGCTCGGGGCGACGCCGAGGTGGATGTTGGCGAGCAGCACGTGCGGGCTGAAGACGAGCACGAGGCCGATGCCGACGAGGACGACCTGGGTCGCGAGGTCGGCGATCGCCAGGATCAGGTTCAGTTTCGCCGACTCCTCGGTGCCGCGGATGTTGAGCAGTGCCAGGCCGACGATCAGCGCCGCGCCGCCGACGATGTCGCCGGGGCTGTTCCCCAGCCAGGGCCAGAAGACGGCCAGATAGTGGGGCACGAAGAAGGCCGAGATCGCGACCGTGATCGTGTAGTTGAGCATCTGGCCCCAGGCGGCGATGAAGCTGACGAACTCGTTGAAGGCGTGGCGGGCGAAGCTGGAGGAGCCGCCGGCCTCCGGGTACATCACCGTCGCCTCGGCGTAGGTGGCGGCGGTGGCGGCGAAGATCAGCCCCGAGATGACGAAGGCGACCGGGGTCAGCCCGAGGGCGAAGGCGGCGGTGACCCCGAGCGCGTAGTAGATCGAGGAGCCGACGTTGCCGTAGGCCGCCGAGAACAGCGCACCGACGCCGTGGACGCGGCTCAGCGATTCGTCTCTGGGGATCCGCTGGGCCATCTAGCAGCTGCGAAGAGGGGTCACTGCCCCGAATATACGGAGGCTGCCGGTGCGCGGCACACGTGGCCCCGCCCCAGCCCCGCCGGCGAGGCGCAGCCGCAGAGCGCCAGGGCCAGCTCGAGCTCGGCCCGCAGCAGCTCCAGGA
>JACDGU010000120.1 GCA_013821475.1 Solirubrobacterales bacterium | reverse complement strand
TCGCCGGCCTGCGCGGCGGCGGCGCCGCGCTGCCGGAGGTCCCACACCAGGAGGCGCCGCGCGCCAGCCTGCCGCACCACGTCGACAGCCGCTACCGCTACTGCACCAACTTCATCGTCGCCGGCAGCGGCCTCAACAGCCGCCGCTTCCTGCCGCGGCTGGAGGGCCTCGGCGACTCGGTCCTCGTCGTCGGCGACGAGGCGACGCTCAAGGTCCACGTCCATACCGACACGCCGGAGGCCGCGGTGGCGTTGTTCGACGGCGTCGGCGCGGTCACCAACCTCGACGTCGCCGACATGCGCGAGCAGATGGCCGAGCGCAGCGCCCGGCTCGCAGCCGGCCGGACCGGGGTGGTGGCGGTCGCGGCAGGGGAGGGGCTGGAGCGGCTCTTTGCCGAGCTCGGCGCCAACGTCGTGCCGGGCGGCGAAACGCTGAACCCCTCGACCTACGAGCTGCTGGCCGGGATCCATGGCGTCGCCGCCGCCGAGGTCCTGGTCCTGCCCAGCTCCGCGAACGTGATCATGGCCGCCGAGCGCGCCTGCGAGCTCTCCGAGAAGCCGGCCCGGGTGGTGGCGGCTACCTCGCAGCAGGCGAGCCTGCTGGCGCTGGTCGAGCTCGACCCCGACGCCGCCTCGGAGGAGAACGCCGAGCGCCTCGAGTCGGCGCTCGCCGGGGTCGCGACCGGCGGCGTCGCGCCGGCCGGCCGCGACGACGCCCAGGGACGCTTCAGGAAGGGAGACGCGGTCGGCTTCTGCGACGACGAGATCGTCGCCTGGGGCGGTGCCGGCTCGACCCTGACCGAGACCATCCAGCGTCTCGCCGAGGGCGCCGAGATCGTCACCGTGATCGCCGGCGAGGGTGCCCCGATCGCGCTCTCGGAGATCGACACCCATGTCCCAGACGGGGTCGAGATCGAGACCCACGAGGGAGGTCAGCCGAGCTGGTGGTGGCTGCTCGCGGCCCAGTAGTGCGGGCCGCCGGCCGCGCGCTCGCCTGATGCGCTCCTTCGCCGGAGCCGCTGAGCTGACCACGGCCCAGCTCCGCGAGGCGCCAGTCCACTGGCCTCGTCCGAGCGTCCTCGACGTCTCCCTCCAGGTCATTCCCGGCGTCGGCCCCAAGCTCGCCGCGGCGGCCGCCGAAGCCGGCATCTCAACCGTGGGAGACCTCCTCTACCGCGTCCCCCACAGCTACCGGGACAGGGAGGACGTTCGCGCCCTCGCCGATCTCGAGCCCGGCGAGGAGGCCACCGTCCTGGTCGAAGTCGTCGGTCCACACCCCCGTCCCTTCCGCAAACGCGGCGGCCTCTCGATCCTCACCGCCAAGGTCGAAGACGAAACCGGCTCCGCCAGAGCGACCTGGTTCAACCAGCCGTGGCTGGCCGAGAAAATGAGCCCCGGAACGGCCCTGCTTCTCGTCGGCTCTCGAGACAAACGCGGCTTCCGGGTCACGGCGCACGAGTTCTTGGCGACCGGGGGCGGGGAGGAGGGGAGTCCGAGAACGGACACACCTGCCCGCCCGCAGGATTCCCCTCCTCCCCGCCTACGCTCGGCTCGAGGAGTCCCGCCGGGCATCCACACCACCGGCCTCGTCCCCGTCCACTCGGCCACCGAAGAACTGAAGCCCCAGCGCATCCGCGAGTGGGCCTGGCGGGCCTGCGAGTGGGCCCCAAACGCAGTCGAGGGCCTGCCAGCGGAGATCCGGGCGCGGCGGAACCTGGCGGCAGTCGGCGATGCGCTGCGCGGCGCTCACTTCCCGGCGTCGGCCGAGGATCTCGCCGCCGCCCGCGAGCGCCTCGCCTTCGAGGAGCTCTTCCTCCACCAGGCGATCCTCGCCACCCGCAAGCGCACCCAGCGGCGGGCGCGACCGGCGCCGCGCTTCGGTAAGCCCGGCGAGCTGGTCGGCCCCTGGATCGACTCGCTGCCATTCGAGTTGACGGTGGACCAGCTCGGCGCCCTCGACGACGTCGATGCCGACATCGACCGCGGCGAGCCGATGCAGCGCCTGTTGATGGGCGAGGTCGGCTCGGGCAAGACCGTGGTCGCCGTCTACGCGATGCTGCGGGCGCTGGAAGCCGGTTTCCAGGCGGTGCTGATGGCGCCGACCGAGACCCTCGCCGAGCAGCACGCGCTGACCCTCGATCGCCTGCTCGGCGCCGAGGCGATCCCCTTCGCCCTGCTCACCGGGGCGACGCCGGCGGCGGCGCGCAAACGCGCGCTCGGTCAGCTGGCGAGCGGCGAGCTCGGGCTCGCGGTCGGCACCCACGCGCTGATCGAGCCGACCGTGCGCTTCGCCCGCCTCGGTCTCAGCGTCGTCGACGAGCAGCACCGCTTCGGCGTCGAGCAGCGCCGCGCCCTCGACGAAAAGGGGGTCGAAGGGATGGCTCCGCACGTCCTCCACATGACCGCGACGCCGATCCCGCGCACGCTCTCGCTGACCGCCTACGGCGACCTCGACACCACCGCGCTGCACCAGCTACCGGCGGGGCGGATGCCGGTCGAGACCCGCCTGATCGACGAGGAGCAGCGCGGCGAAGCCTTCGAGTTCATCCGCCGCCGTCTGCGCGAGGGCCGCCAGGCGTTCGTCGTCTGCCCGCTGGTCACCCTCTCCGACAAACAGCCCGGCCGGGCGGCGGAGGCGGAGGCGGAGCGGCTGCGCGCCGGCGAGCTGCGCGACTTCGAGGTCGGCCTCCTCCACGGCCAGATGCACTCGACTGAGAAGGCGGCGGCGATGTGCGCCTTCGCCGCCGGCGAGACCGACGTATTGGTGGCGACGACGGTGATCGAGGTCGGGATCGACGTCGCCAACGCGACGGTGATGGTGATCGAGGGGGCCGAGCGCTTCGGCGTCTCCCAGCTGCACCAGCTGCGCGGCCGGGTCGGCCGCGGCGAGCATCCCTCGCAGTGCCTGCTGTTCTCCGAAAGGGCCGGCGAGCTGGCCCGCAAGCGGCTGCAGGCGGTGGCGGGGGAGACGGATGGCTTCAGGCTCGCCGAGGTCGACCTCGGGCTGCGCGGTGAGGGCGAGATCCTCGGCACCCGCCAGAGCGGCCTGCCGCGCTTTGCCGTCGCCAGCCTGCCCGAGGACATGCCGACCCTGCTGGCCGCCCGCGAGGAGGTGCTGGAGCTGCTGCGCCGCCACGGTTCGCTCGAGGACGCGGCGCTGGGCCCGCTGCTGGACGCCGCCCGCCGACGTTTCGGCGCCGGCGCCGCCGACCCCATCCCGCTCTAATAAGGGGATGAGAGTGATCGCCGGAGATCTTGGGGGGCAGAGCTTGGTCGCGCCGCGCGGCTGGAAGGTGCGACCGACCTCCGACCGCGTCCGCGAGGCGATCTTCTCGGCGCTCGGCGAGCGGGTCGCCGGCGCCCGAGTCCTCGACCTCTATTGCGGCACGGGCGCGCTCGCGATTGAGGCGCTCTCGCGGGGGGCGCAGGCTGCCGTCCTCGTCGACCGCGACACCCGGCCGGCGCTGGGCAACGTCGAGCGGCTCGGGCTCGGCCCGCGGGCCGAGCTGATCCGCGCCGACGTCCAGCACTGGCTTGGCACCTTTGTCGGGGGCCCAGGCTCGCCCCGCTTCGGGCTGGTCTTCGTCGATGCCCCCTATAGACTCGCCGACCGCGTGGCCGAGGATCTCGACACTCACCTTCCGCGACTGCTCGCTCCCGAGGGGCGGGCGATCGTCGAGAGCGGCGCCGGCCGGCCGCCGCGGATCGCCTCGCTGGAGCGCCTGCGCCAGCGGCGCTACGGAGCGGCCGATGTCTCGATCTACGCCGCGCCGGGTAGGGCTGGCGCGTGAGCCCGCGCAACGGCACCGTCGTCTGTCCTGGCAGCTACGACCCCGTCACCAACGGGCACGTCGACATCATCACAAGGACCTCGCAGGTCTTCGACCGCGTCGTTGTCGGGGTCGTCAACAACCCGGTGCGCAAGCAGCGGACGCTGTTCAACGCCGAGGAGCGTCGCGACTTCATCGCTGCCGCCACCGCCGATCTGCCCAACGTCGAGGTGCAGATCTTCTCCACCCTGCTGGTCGAGTTCGCCCGTCACAACGACGCCAAGGCGATCCTCAAGGGACTGCGGGCGATCTCCGACTTCGAGTACGAGTTCGAGATGGCGCAGCTCAACCGCAAGCTCGATCCCGGCATCGAGAGCATGTACATGATCGCCTCGCCCCACTACAGCTTCCTTTCCTCGACCGGGGTGAAGGAGATGGCCACCTTCGGTGGCGAGGTCTCCGACCTCGTTCCCGCCTCGGTCGCGGCTGCACTCTCCGAGCGCCTGCCCGAGAGGTAGGCTGTTCGCCTCGCACGCCCCCGGTGGGCGGCGGCTTGCAAAAAACGGCATGGATCACGGCATCTTCACCAAAACCCCCGCATACACGTAGGCTTACGATCTGCAAATGGACGTACTGGTTCTAATAGACAAGCTGGACGACGTCGTCCACAACGCCCGACCCGTCCCGCTGACGGATCAGGTGCGCGTGGACCGCGAGGAGATCTACGACCTCCTCGACCAGATGCGTGCCACGATTCCCGAGGAGATCAAGCAGGCGCGCTGGATCGTCAAGGAGCGCCAGGAGATGCTGGCCGAGGCCAAACGTGAGGCGGAGCGGATCGTCCGCGAGGCCCGCGAGCAGCAGGCCCGCCTGATCTCCGACGAGGAGGTCACCAAGCAGGCCGAGCGCGCCGCCGACGAGATCGTCGAGGACGCCCGCACCCGCGAGCGGGAAATCCGCCTCGGCGCCGAGGACTACGCCGACGAGATCCTCAACACGCTTGAAGTCAATCTTCAGAAGTTCCTCGCCGCGGTTCAGCGCGGTCGCGACCGGCTTGCCGGGCGCGACGACGAACCGGCGGCGGAGCTCGAGCAGCCTTAGCGTTTCCGGGCGGGAGGGGGTTCGGTGCGCCTCCTCACTCGCCTGACTGGCTGGGATCGCTGTCGGCCGTCCGAATTGTTTTCGGGCCAGCGGCGCAAAACGTTCGGAGGCGCACCGAACCCCTCCCGGCGCGGAGCTACGGATAGCTGAACGGCGCGAGGGTTGGGGACTGTCAGCTGAAGGAGATCGCCGCTGCGATGGCATTGCCGACCCGATGGGGTTCTTCGGTGACCTGGCGGTAGGTGAGGCGGTGGACTGCGTAGCCCTGGGATTGGAGGTCGAAGTCGCGTCGGCGGTCTGACTCAAACGCGGCGGCCCCGCGGTGGTAGCGGTAGCCGTCGGTTTCGACGATCAGGCGCTGTGGGCGCCAGAGGAAGTCGACCTCGTGGGCGCCGACCCGGACGTTGACCTCGGGCATCGCCAGGCGGTGGCGCCGGCAGAGCTGGAGGAAGAGGTGCTCCAGCTCGCTGCGGGTCGGCTCGCCGGCTTCCAAGCCGGTGGGGAGCCCGCGCACCTCGGCCTGCCGGATCGCCCGGCGGAGTTCTGCGACTGAGATCGCGCCCGGTCGTGGCGCGGTGCCTGCGCCGATCCCGATTCCGAGATCGGCGATCGTCTGCGCCGGCGTCGTCACTGGGATCCTCTGCCGCTCGGTCACGACTAAGGGGGAGAGCGCAGCGCGTCGCCGCAGTAGGATGCCTCGGCGGCGTTTGCGTCCCGATGCGGTGGGGACCGAGACGTCGATCGGCCCGTCCCGCGGATCGAGCATTCGCCAGAGGCAGGCCGCGCTGCGGTGGCTGAGCGCAGCCCCCTCTCCGCAGGCCAGAACCGCCGCCATCCACCGTCCCTCGATGCTCACCGCGCGGTGCCCCACCGCGTAGACGCCTTGGTGCAGCCGATGGAGCCTGCCGGCCCGTACTCGCCCCAGGACTGCGTCGTCACTCAGGCCGACCTCGCGCAGCTGCGCGATCGAGACCACTCCATGTTGCCGCGCCGCCAACAGGGACACGCGCCGGTCGGGATTGGCGCTTTTCTCGGCCATAAGCCGAATAAAGCGCCAGGTCCCGGCGATTCGCCCCCCGAGCTACTCCAGGCGCAGGTTGTCTAACGCGGCCCAGCGGGGGTCTTTGCCGGTGTCGTGGACGTGGTCGGCGGGGTCGGCGTCGTTGAGGGACTCACCGCAGACGAGGCAGAGGCCGGCGCAGTCGGGGCGGCAGAGGAGGCGGGTGGGGAGGGCGAGCATGGTCGCGTCGTGGGCCCAGCGGCCGATGTCGAGCTCGTCGTCCTCGACGTAGGGGCTGCGCAGCTCGGGGTCGTCGGTTCCGGTCTGATGCACCTCGCGCGACTCGACCGCGAGATCGAGCGTGGCGGGCTCGAGGCAGCGCATGCAGGGGCCTTCGACGTGGACCGGGAAGTCGAGCCGGAAGGCGAAGCCGCCGCTCGGCCGCGAGACCTCGAGTCGCACGGTCGGCGTGGCCGGGTTGCCGAGGTAGCTCTGACCGGCGAGCTCTAAGGGGAGGAGCTCGACCGGGACTTCCAGCCGCTTGCCCTCGCCGTGGGCCAGCGCCAGCCGGGAGAGATCGATGATCGTGGTCGGTGCCTGGGGCATTGCCGCTCCTCCGCTGCGGTGGGAATTAGGATGGGTGACCCTCGAGACGAGGTTACGAGATGGCTCAATCCGACTGGAAACCCGACACCTACCTGGACCTGATCCGGGCTGAGGTTCCGCGCTACGACGAGCTTCAGGACGAGGCGGTGAAGGCGATCCCCTTCCCTCCCGAGCGCGTCCTCGAGCTCGGAATGGGCACGGGGGAGACGACGCGACGGCTGGTCGGGGCCTATCCCGACGCTTGGGTGATCGGCCTTGATTCCAGTCCCGACATGGTTTTCCGTGCTCGCGAGATGTACGACGGCGTGCAGCTGGCGCGAATCGAGGACCCGCTGCCGGACGGCCCCTGGGACTTGGTGATCGGCGTCCTCTCGATCCACCACCTCACCACCGAGCAGAAGCAGAGCCTCTTCCGCCGCGTCCGCGAGCACTCCCGCTCCCTGGTCATCGCCGACGTCGTCAGAGCCGACGTCGAGATCACCCCGATCGAGCCCGACTACGACTTCCCAGAGACCGCCACGGACCTCGCAAGCTGGAGCGGAGGGACGGTCGCCTGGACGCAAGACGACCTGGCGGTGGTTAGCGCGGTCTACTGAGTCAGTAAACCCCTGGAACCCCCGGCCGCTACCATGCTGCGTCCGATGGCCGTCCCGAAGAAGAGAACGTCGAGTGCCCGCCGCGACAAGCGTCGCGCCAACCACACCGCGGCGACGCCGCGGCTGAACAACTGCCCGCGCTGCCACAGCCCCCGGCTGCCGCATCGCGTCTGCCCCACCTGCGGCACCTACGCCGGGCGTGAGGTCATCAGCCATAAAGTCGCCGAGCCTTCGGCGGCTCCCCGCTCCGACTCCGAGTAGCCGTGGCGCCCGAGCGCGCGGTGACGGTCGCCCTCGACGGTTTCGGGGCTGAGCAGGGATTCGAGGTGCTCGCCGAGGGCGCGAGGCTCGCCGCCGCCGACGGCATCGCCGTCCGCGTCTTCGGCCCGGAGCGCTCGCTCGGCCTTGACGGCGCAGAGGGGATCGAGGTGATCCCGGCCAGCGAGTGGATCGGCAACGACGACGACCCGGTCGCCGCGGTGCGGGCGAAGGTGCAGGCCTCGGTGGTGCAGGTCGCCCGCGACGTCGCCGAGGGCCGCTCGCAGGCGATGGTCAGCGCCGGCTCGACCGGGGCGACGATGGCGGCGGCGACCTTCGGCCTGCGGCGCCTCAAGGGCGTCCAGCGCCCAGCCCTCGCGGTCCAGGTGCCGGTTCCCGGCAAACCCGTCCTCTTCCTCGACGTCGGCGCCAACGTCGAGGTCCGCGCCCAGCACCTGGTCCAGTTCGCCTTCCTCGGCGCCGCCTTCAGCGCCGCCGTCCTCGACGTCGTCGACCCGACCGTCGGCCTGCTCACCGTCGGCGAGGAGTCGGGTAAGGGTCGTCCCGAGATCGTCGCGGCGCACCGCCTGCTCAGCGCCGCCGAGGGGATCGAGTTCGCCGGCAACGTCGAGGGCACCGACCTGCCCGTCGCCACGGTTGACGTCGTCGTCAGCGACGGGTTCACCGGCAACGTCGCGCTGAAGCTGCTGGAGGGCACGGCACGCGCGGTCGCCGCCGCGGTCGGCGACGCCGCCCGCTCCAACCCGCTCGCCGCGCTCGGTGGCCTGCTGCTGAAACCGGCGCTCGGCGGCCTGCGCCGCGAGCTCCATCCCGACACCACCGGCGGCGCGATCCTGCTC
>JACDGU010000119.1 GCA_013821475.1 Solirubrobacterales bacterium | reverse complement strand
AGCCTGGCGCGGGTCCCGGCAGCGCGCTCGCGGATCTCCTCGCGCTGGCCCTCATAGGCGCCGACGATCGCTTCCATCACCATCCGGAAGCTCGGCATGCCGCGGCTCTCGTCGGGTGGGAAGTAGGTGCCCCCGTAGAAGGGCACGCCGTCGGGGTCGAGGAAGACGGTCATCGGCCAGCCGCCCTGGCCGGTCATCGACTGCACCGCCTCCATGTAGATCGCGTCGACGTCGGGGCGCTCCTCGCGGTCGACCTTGATGCAGACGAAATGCTCGTTCATGTAGGCGGCGGTCCCGGCGTCCTCGAAGGACTCGCGCTCCATCACGTGGCACCAGTGGCAGGCCGAGTAGCCGACCGAGAGCAGGATCGGCAGGTCCTCGCCGCGGGCGCGGCCGAGCGCCTCGGGGCCCCACGGATACCAGTCGACCGGGTTGTCGCGGTGCTGGAGGAGGTAGGGGCTGGTCTCCTGGGCGAGTCGGTTCGGCATGGGCCTCAGCCTACCCAGGCTCACTCAGAGCCAAAATTCGCACCCCCCGCTCGCCGATATTCGAGTCGCCTGGAGGATCTGGACGGTTTGGCAGGAGCGCCGCGCGGGAAAGTCACTACCTTCAGGCCGGTGACGAACGCACGCAGTTCCGAGAATCATGACCCGGCGGTCGAGACGGTCCTCGAGAAGCTCTCTCCCGAGGATCGGAAGATCGTCCAAGGCGCCCTCCAGAGGGCGGAGAAGACCGAGGCCGAGCTCCGCCACATCGCCGATCACGACTCGCTGACGGGCCTGCTCAACCGGCGTCGGTTCCGTTCCGAGCTCGACCAGTACGTCTCCTTCACCGCCCGCTACGGCGGCCAGGGCGCGGTGATGATCATCGACATCGACGGCCTCAAGCAGGTCAACGACAGCTTCGGTCACCAGCCCGGCGACAACCTGATCCGGCGGATCGCCTCGATCCTGCGCGAACGGGTCCGCACGACGGACCTCGTCGCCCGCCTGTCCGGTGACGAGTTCGCGGTGCTGATGCCCCAGAGCGACACCGCCGGCGCCCTCCAGCTCGGCGAGGATCTGCGGGCCCAGGTGGCGGAGGGCTTCCCGGTGGGCGCCGAGCTCGGCTCGGCGACGATCAGCGTCGGGATCACGATGTTCGACGGCAAGCAGGGCGCCGGCGCCGAGGCGGTCCTCGTCGCCGCCGACCAGGCGATGTACCGGGCCAAGGAGGAGGGCCGCAACCGGATTGTCCTCTACGAGGACCCGGTCGAGGGACACATAGAGCGGCGCGGACAGACGACCAGCGCCAAGATCCGCGATGCCCTCACCCAGAATCGGCTCAGCCTTGCCTCGCAGCCGATCCGCAGCCTCGCCTCGGGCGGGGTCGAGCGCTACGAGCTGCTGCTGCGGATGACCGCCGGCGACGGGCAGCTGCTGCCCGCGGCCTCCTTCATCAGGGCGGCGGAGCGCTCGGGGATGGTCCAGGAGCTCGACCGCTGGGTGGTCGGCCAAGCGCTGGAGATGATGGCCGAGCGTGAGTTGGCCGGCGAGCCGGTCTCCCTGCACATCAACCTCTCCGGGGCTTCGATGACCGACATCTCCGTCCTCGAGTACATCGAACGGCGGCTCGACGAAGGCGATGCCGACCCCGGCCGCTGCACCTTCGAGATCACCCAGACCGCCCAGGTCGAGGACTACGAGACCGCCGCCGGCTTCGCCGACCGGCTGACCGAGTTCGGCTGCGAAGTCGCGATCGACGACTACGGCGCCGGCTTCGGCCCCTTCAACTACCTGAAGAACTTCCCCTTCGACGTGATCAAGATCGACGGCACCTTCATCCGTGACATGCCGCGCAACGATGCCGATCAGCTGACCGTGAAAGCGATCGTCCAGATCGCCCGCGGGCTTGGCAAGACGACGATCGCCGAGTTCGTCCAGGATGACGATACGACCCGGATGCTGCGGGACTACGGGGTCGACATGGCGCAGGGCTACCACCTCGGGCGGCCGACCGCCGCCGCCGAGGGCTTCGCCGGCTAGGCACCGGGCTTCCCGGCGCAGCTACTGCTGCCGCAGCTGGGCGCGCTTGATCTTGCCGCTGCTGGTCTTCGGCAGCTCGGCGACGAAATCGACGATGCGGGGGAACTTGTAGGGCGCGGTCTGCCGCTTGCAGTGCTCCTGCAGCTCACGCCCGAGCTCCTCGCTGGGCTCGCGGTCGCGAACGACGACGATCGCCCGAACGACGGCGCCACGCTCGGGGTCGGGCGCCGCGACGGCGGCGGCTTCGGCGACCGCGGGGTGGGAGAGCAGCGCCGCCTCGACCTCGGTCGGGCCGATCCGGTAGCCGGAGGAGAGGATGATGTCGTCGTCGCGCCCCTCGAAGAAGAGGTAGCCGTCCTCGTCGGCGCTGACCAGGTCCCCGGTCGGCCACCACTCGGCCTCGAAGCGCTCGCCGTCGAGGTAGCGCGAGAAGAAAGTGGGGGAGGAGGAGACGCGCAGCTGCAGCTCGCCCTCGAAGATGCGGGTCTCGATCCCCGGCAGTGGCCTGCCCATCGAGCCCTGGCGGACCGGCTCGCCGACGAGGTTGCCGCTCACCTGTCCGGTCTCGGTCTGGCCGTAGCCGTCGGCGGGCTCGAGGCCGGTTGCGGCACCGAAGGCGGCGATCGTCTCGGGGTCGAGCGGCTCGCCGGCGGAGACCATCCGGCGCAGGGCGGGAAGCGGGCGCAGGGTCGTGCGGCGGGCCAGCATCCGGTACTCGGTCGGCGCCTGGCAGAGGATGTTGACGCCGAGCGCCTCGGCGAAGTCGAGCCGCTCGGCGGGATCGAAGCGGCCGTCGTGGATGACCGCCGCGGCGCCGGTCAGCCAGGGTGCGAGGAAGACGTTGCGGGCCGACTTCGACCACCCGGTCGCGGTGGTGCACCAGGCGAGGTCGCCCTTCCGGGAGCCGAACCAGCTCTCGGCCTGGATCGACTGGCCGAACAGGTAACGGTAGGCGTGGACGACGCCGCGCGGCTCGCCGGTGGTACCGGAGGTGAAGACGATCAGCGCCGGGTCCTCGGGGCCCATCGGCTCGACCGCGGCGGGAGTCTCCTGTGGGCGGTCCTCGTCCAGGACCGCGGCCACCTCGGCGAGGTCCATCCTCGGCGCCCCCATCGGCAGGTTGGCGAGCAGCGCCTCCTCGCCGACGCAGAGCTTGGGGTTCGCGGCGTTCACCCGCAACGCCAGGTCCGGGCCCCGCAGCTGCGTGTTGCAGGGCAGCGCCACCGCCCCCATCCGCCAGCAGGCCAGCATCGAGAGCACCCACTCGATCCTGTTCCCGACCAGCGTCATCACCACGTCCCCTCGCCGCACGCCGCGCGCCGCAAAGGCGCCGGAGAGCCCGGCCGAGGTAGCAATCAGTTCCCCGAAGTACCAATCGCGCCGATTCGCCTCCCCGTCGATAGCGACGATCCCCAAGCGCGAGGCGGGAGAGCGCTCCAGCAGATCCTCGATCAGGTTCACGGCGGGGAGTCTGACTTACGGGGGGATCGGGTGTGCCTTCCGCTTGCTGGGATTTTCGCCGGCAGCCTCGTCCCTCTCGCCAAGTCGCCGGGGTGAAGCCATCCCGTGGTTCCTTTTGCACGCATGTCGTCCAAAAGGAACCACGCAACGAAAGGCCCGCGAAAGGTGTCGACCTTGAAGCCGTCTCCTTCACGGAAGCTGATCACCCTGGAACCTCGGTGGCGCCTTCGTGGGAGAGGCCCCTTGCCCCTCCACGCAAAGCCCCAACCGACCCCTTTCGTCCCTAGTGCAGTTCGGAGGAGCTCTTGCCGAGCAGTTGCCGCGCCACGATCAACAGCTGAATCTGCTGCGTCCCCTCGAACAGATCGAGGATCTTCGCGTCGCGCGCCCACTTCTCGAGCAGCTCGTTCTCGCCGTAGCCGACCGCGCCGCAGAGCTCGACGCAGCCGAGGGCGACGTCGACGCAGGTGCGGCCGGCCTTGGCCTTGGCCATCGAGGCCTGCAGCGAGTTGGGCTTGCTGTTGTCGGCCATCCAGGCGGCCTGCAGGGTCAGCAGCCAGGCGGCCTCGTAGTCGGCCTCCATTTCCAGGAAGCGGGCTGCGGCGGCGTGCTGGGAGAGGGCGGGGGCGTCGTAGTCGACCTCGACGCCAGCCGTCTTCAGCTGCTTGCGGGTCTCCTCCAGGGCTGCCCGGGCAACGCCGACCGCCATCGCCGCGACCAGCGGCCGCGTGTTGTCGAAGGTTTCCATCACCCCGGCGAAGCCCTTCTCCTGCACGTCCGGGTCGCCGAGGAGCGCCTCCTTTGGCACCCGACAGTCCTGGAGGATGAAGTTGGCGGTGTCGGAGGCGCGGATCCCGAGCTTGTGCTCGAGTCGGTCGAGCTTCAGCCCCGGGTTGTCGCGCTCGACGATGAAGGACTTGATCGCCGCCCGCCCCTTGGAGCGGTCGAGCGTCGCCCAGACCACGATCAGGTCGGCGCGATCGCCCGAGGTGACGAAGATCTTCTCGCCGTTGAGCACGTACTCCTCGCCGTCGAGATCGGCGGTGGTGCGGATCGCCGCCGAGTCGGAGCCGGCTTCGGGCTCGGTGATCGCCATCGCCGCCCACTTGCCGCCGTAGCGCTCGAGCTGCTGCTTGGTCGCAACCGAGGCGATCGCCGAGTTGCCGAGGCCCTGGCGCGGCATCGAGAGCAGCAGGCCGACGTCGCCCCAACAGAGCTCGATGATCCCGAGCACGGTGGAGAGGTTGGAGCCGTTGCGGTTCTCGCCGTCGTCGCTCTTCTCGCGGCGGACGCCTGCGGCACCGGCGCCGCCGATGTCGGAGCCCTCGTTCATGCCGTCGATCAGCGAAGCGAGCATGTCGAGCTCTTTGGGGTAGGCGTGCTCTTCGGCGTCGTACTTGCGCGAGATCGGCCGGAAGACCTCGGTCGCGACCTGGTTGGCCTGGCTCGCCAGCGGCTTGAACTTCTTCGGTATCTCGAGGTTGATCATGGTTCTCCTTGGCTCTGAGGTCGTGGACCGACCGGCTAGACGAGCAGGGCGCCCTCCATCACGCCCGCCGCTCGCAGGTCCCGGTACCAGCGCTCGACCGGGTGCTCCTTGACGAAGCCGTGGCCGCCGAGCAGCTGCACTCCCTGGGAGCCGGTCTCCATGCCCTTGACGGCGCAGAGCCGGCGGGCGATCGCCGCCTCGCGGGCGAACTTCTCGCCGCGGTCGGCGCGGCTGGCGGCGCGGTAGGTGGCAAGCCGCATCCCTTCGCTCTCGATGCCGATGTCGGAAACGACGAAGGCGACGCCCTGGCGGTTGGAGATCGGTTCGCCGAAGGCCTGACGGTCGTTGACGTAGGGGATCACGTAGTCGAGGACCGCCTGCGCGGCACCGGTGGCGAGGCCGCACCAGGCGAGGCGGGCGCGGTTGACGCACTCGACGTAGTCCTTGGCCTCGGCGCCCTCGCCGCCGAGCAGGGCGCCGGCCGGCAGTTTCAGGTCGTCGATCAGCAGGCGACCGGTGGCGGCGGGGCGCAGGCCCATCGCCGGCTCGTCTTCGACCGCGAGGCCTTTGGCGCCGGACTCGACCACGAACAGCGCCGGGCCGATGCCCTCTGCCTCGGCCGCGATCACGAACAGCTCGCACTCCGTGGCCCGTGCCAGTAGGGACTTGGCTCCACTCAGGACCCACTCGTCGCCTTTCTTCCTGGCGGTGGTCTCCAGCTGCAGTGGGTCGAACAGCGGTCGCGGCTCGAGGATCGCCAGGGCGGCGGCGGGGACGTCCTCGCCGGTGAAGGCCGGCAGGTAGGTGGCCTCCTGCTCGGCGCTGCCCCAGAGGCCGATCGCGGTGGCGACGGCACCGGGTGCGAGGGCGGCGTAGGCGATGCCCATATCGCCGTGTGCGAGTGCCTCGCCGATCAGGATGCTGGTCACCGCCGACTGCTCGTGCATGACGCCGCCGAGCTCCTCGGGGACGCCGAGCATGTTGACCCCGAGCTCGACCGCTTCGCCGAGCAGCTCCGGCGGGGTCGTGCGGGCATCGTCGGCATCGTGGGCAGCGGGGCGGATCTTGTCGGCGGCGAAAGCACGGCCCGCCTCCTGGAACATCTGCTGCTCGTCGTCGGGGCCGAGATCGAAGAGTCCCGCCGACTTGCCTCTTTTTTGGCGCGCCGGTTTCCCCAGCTGCTGGGCGGCCTTGAAGGTGCGCCCGGCGGCGGTCGCCGATCGAAAGCCGTTCTTGGTGCCCTGGAAGAGCGCCCGCTCGACCTGCTTGCGGAGGCGGATCCGATCGAGCAGGTCGGAGCCGGCGAGGCGGTTGAGCGCTCGCAGGCCGAAGCCCATGCCGCGCTCGGCCATGCTGGCGCCGCTCCCCTCGGTGTCGGTGCTCGTCGTCACTTTGACTTCCTTCCGGTCTTGGCTTTCGGCTTGTCCCCGAGCGGCCGGACCCGGCCGTCGAGGTGGGGGGTCTGCCGCTGGGCGTCGCGGACCGCAAAGGCGATTGCTTCGCCCTCGTCGACGCCGGCAAACTCGACGCGCGCCGGCAGCAGGATCGGCTTGCGGAATCGGACGTCGGTCTCGAAAGCATCGGGGAGGCGGCTCTCCAGCGCCGCCAAACAGCGGGCCTTGGTCCACATCCCGTGGGCGATCGCGGCCGGGAAGCCGAGCGGCTTCGCGGTCAGCGAGTGCATGTGAATCGGGTTACGGTCGCCGGAGACGGCGGCGTAGCGACGGCCGAGGTCGCCGCCGAGCCGCCACTCGGCGCCGGCCGGGGCATCGGCCGGCAGCGGGGCGAACGTCGGCGCGGAATCCGCGACATCGGCGGCTTGCTGGGGCTTGCCGCGGCGGAGAAAGGTGCTGACGCTCTCCCAGGCGAGCTCATCGCCCGCCAGGGCCTCGGTCACCAGGGTGAAGGTGCGACCTTTCGGGTGCGGCTCGAGCTTGGTCGGCCGCACCCGCAGGGTCAGCTCCTCACGGAGCCGGAGCGGGCGGTGCTGGACGATCCGGTTCTCGACGTGGACCAGACCGACGGCGCCGAAGGGGAAGGAGCCGTCGGCCATCACCGCCAGGTGCAGGGGGAAGGCGAGCACGTGCGGGTAGGTGGGGGGCAGGTGATCGCGGAGGGCGAAGCCGCAGACCTTGGCGTAGGCGGCGACCGCAGCGGGGTCGGCCTGCACGCCCGCCAGCTTGAGCTCCAGGTCCGGGATCTCGCCGCCGCCGCCCGGGACGAAGGGCAACAGCGAGGCGCCGGGGATCATCGGCGCCGCGGCGCGGGCGTAGAGGGGGAGGATGTGCGGCGCGCTGCTCAGTGTCCGGCTCGCCACCTCAGGCCCCCAGCAGGTTCTGGCCGCAGACGCGGACGGCGTTGCCGTTGACGCCGGTCGAGGCGGGGCTGGCGAACCAGGCGATCGTCTCGGCGACGTCGACCGGGAGTCCGCCCTGGGAGAGGCTGCTGAGCCGGCGGCCGGCTTCGCGCGGGCCGATCGGCATCGCCGCGGTCATCTGGGTCTCGATGAAGCCGGGGGCGACGGCGTTGATCGTCGCCCCGCGCTCGGCGAGCTCGGGCGCCATCGCTTCGACCATCCCGATCACGCCCGCCTTCGAGGCGGCGTAGTTGGTCTGGCCGGAGTTGCCGGCGATCCCCGACATCGAGGAGACGCAGACGATGCGGCCGTTGGCGGCGAGCAGGTCGGCCTCGAGCAGGGCGTCGTTTATCCGCTCCTCGCTGGAGAGGTTGATCTCCATCAGCTGCGTCCAGCGCTCTTCGGGCATCTTCGCGATCGTGCGGTCTTTGGTCACGCCGGCGTTGTGGACGACGACGTCGACGCCCTTGGGGAAGTGCTCCGCGATCCGCTCCGGCGCGTCCTCGGCGGTGATGTCGAGGGTCAGGGAGTCGCCGCCGATCGCCGCCATCGCCCGGTCCAGATCCTCGGCCGCCTGCGGCACGTCGAGCCCGGTGACGGCGGCGCCGTCGCGGGCGAGGGTGGCGGCGATCGCCGCCCCGATCCCGCGCGAGGCCCCGGTCACCAGCGCCGATTTCCACTCCAGCGGGCGCTCCCAGTCGACCTTGCCGGCATCGGCGACGCCGGCGCCGACGCGGATCACCTGGCCGGAGACGTAGGCCGAGCGGGGCGAGAGCAGGAAGCGCAGGGTCGAGTCGAGCTGATCCTCGGCGCCGGCGGAGACCAGGACCAGCTGCGCGGTGCCGCCGCGGCCGCCGATCTCCTTGCCGAGCGAGCGGACGAAGC
>JACDGU010000118.1 GCA_013821475.1 Solirubrobacterales bacterium | reverse complement strand
AGAGGCGGTGGGGGAAGCCCCGAACGAACCTCCCCGCTGTTCGTGAGAGAGGGGCTTCCCCCACCGCCCCCCGCCCTGCCTCAGTTGACGAGCCTCAGGCGGCCAACTGTTCCAGCACGTCGTCGGGGATGTCGAAATTGGCGAATACTTCGTTGACGTCGTCTTGGTCGTCGAGCGCGTCGAGGAGTTTGAGCAGGCGTTCGGCGTCGTTGCCCTTGACCTCGACGGTGCTTTTCGGCTCGGTGGCGATGCCGGCGGACTCGAACTCGACGCCGGCGCCCTCCAGCGCCTCGCGAACGGCGGTCAGGTCGTGGGGGTCGCAGATGACGCGCAGGCGGTCGCCGTCCTCCTGGACGTCCTCGGCGCCGGCATCGATCGCGACGATCAGGTCGTCCTCGTCGTAGCGCTCGGCGTCGACCGAGATCGCGCCCTTTTTCTCGAAGATCCAGGCGACCGAGCCGGGCTCGCCGAGATTGCCGCCGTGGCTGGAGAAGGCGAAGCGGATCTCGGCGCCGGCGCGGTTGCGGTTATCGGTCAACGCCTCGACCAGGACCGCCACACCGGCCGGGCCGTAGCCCTCGTAGACGATCCTTTCGATCGCCGCCCCGTCAGCACCCGCCCCGGTGCCGGTGTCGATCGCTTTCTGGATCTTGTCCTTGGGCATCGAGGCTTCGCGCGCCTTCTGCACCGCCGTGCCCAGCGCCGGGTTGCCGTCGACGTCACCGCCGCCGTCGCGGGCGGCGACCGTGATCGCCCGCGCGAGCTTGCTGAAGAGCTTGCCGCGTTTGGCGTCGGCAGCGCCCTTCTTGTGCTTGATCGACGACCACTTCGAATGACCTGACATATAGGTGTCATTCTATGAAGTGGGAGATGAATTCGAACGCACACATCCGCAACCCGGCCCGGGGACTCGCCGCGGGCGTCGTCTTCCTGGCGATGCTGCTGGCCGCGTTCTCGCTCTGGACCGCGATCCCGCTGAGCTGGGTCTACATCGCCTCCAAGGTCTCCCACACCCAGTTCCCCAGCGGCGGCCCGTACGCCGTCGTCGTCGTCGGCATCGTCGCCTCGGTGCTGATCATCGCCTGGCTGATCGGTCGCCTCAACAATCTCTACATCCGCATCACCGGCACCAACCGGCTGGGTCCGATCCGGCCGACCTGGCTGCGCAGCATGCGCGATGCCAGCCCGGTGCAGGGCTCGGTGACGGTGGTCGAGGCGGTCCTGATGAGCTCGGTTATGCTGGCGGCGCTGGCGCTCACCATCTGGTTCTTCCTGGCCGCAGGCTCACCGCTGCCGAATCAGTGACGCTTCGGCGACGAAGCTTTTACGATGCGCAGACAAATCGTTGCGCGCCGCTCTCTAAGCTGGCAAAATGGAGGCGATGAGAGAGGCCTGGACCGACGAGCGGCTGGACGACCTCAACCACCGGGTGGACGAGGGGTTTCGAGAGATGCGGGTCGAATTTCGGGCCGTACGGGCCGAGATGAGCGCCCAGAACCGGATGACGGTCCAGCTCTTCGGCGGCATGTTCGCGACGATGGTCGTCGGCTTCCTCGGCACCATCGCCACGATCCTCGTTCGCGGCTGAGCCCGCCTGAAGCTGCCTCAGACCACGAATTTCCCGTTTTCCTGCATCACGACTCCATCGACTTCGAGCTTGCCGCCGAGGCGCAGGTCGCAGACGAGGTCGGTGTGGACCGCCGACTCGTTGACGCCGCCCGACTCCGGGTAGCTGGCGCCGACCGCCATGTGGACCGTGCCGCCGATCTTCTCGTCGAGCAGGACCTCGCGGGTGCCGCGGTCGATCCCGTAGTTGGTGCCGATCCCGAGCTCGCCGAGGGTGCGGGCGCCGTCGTCGGTCTCGAGCAGTTTCAGCAGGTACTCCTCGCCGCGCTCGGCGCCGGCGTCGACCACCTTGCCGGCCTCGAAGCGGAGGCGGACGCCGGAGACCTCGCGGCCGCCGATCACCGCCGGCAGGTGGAAGCTGACCTCGCCCTCGACCGAGTCCTCGACCGGGCCGGTGAAGAACTCGCCGTCGGGCATGTTGTTGTCGCCGTCGCAGGGGATGAAGGTGCGGCCGGCGATACCGAGGGTGATGTCGGTGCCCGGCGCCGTCACCCGCACCTCCTCGTGGCCCTGGATCCACTCGGCCAGGCGCTCGGTCTCTTTCGAGGCCAGGGTCCAGGCGTTGAGCGGGTCGGGGTCGTCGGCGAGGCAGGCGGCGTAGTAGAAGTCCTCGTAGTCGGCCAGGCTCATCTCCGCCTCGGAGGCGTAGGCGCTGGTCGGGAACAGCGTGTAGCACCAGCGGAACTCGCCCGCGGCGCTGCGTTTCATCGCCCGCGTCATCAGGTCGCCGGTGACCGACTGGCGCAGCATCTGGCGCTCCGGCGCGACGCCGGAGAGCTCGCGGGTGTTGGTGCTGGCGCCGATCGCGATCCGCACGTCGACGTTGTCGACCATCCACTCGGCGAAGGGCGAGATCCATTCCAGCTGGGGGTCGGCGGCGTGCTTGAAGTAGGCCGCGATCTGGCCGTCGAGGGCGACATTCATCACCGGGTGCGCGCCCGCCTTCAGCACCTCCTCGTAGACAGCCAGCAGCAGCGGCGCCGCTGCGGTCTCCCCGTCGATCGCGACCACCTCGCCCTCGCTGACCTTGGTCGAGTAGCCGACCAGGATCTTGGCCAGGTTCGTCACCCTCGCGTCGCTCATCTCGTCCTCTCCTCCGCGCCCTCGCGAGCGCTTGCACTGGTCGTCATCGCCATGAAGATCGCATGGAACCGCGGATCCTCGGTCAACTCGGGATGGAATGCGGAAGCGAGGACGTTACCGTCGCGGATCGCGACCGGATGGCCCTCGTACTCCGCCAGCACCTCGACGCCGGGCCCGTGGCTCTCCACCCACGGGGCCCGGATGAAGATCGCGCGCAGCGGCTCGTCGCCGATCCCCTCGACGTCGAGGTCCGCCTCGAAGCTCTGCAGCTGGCGCCCGAAGGCGTTGCGTTTGGCCTGGGCATCGATGAAGCCGAGGTGCTCGGCGTCGCAGATGATCATCCCGGCGCAGGTGCCGAGGATCGGGCGCCCGGCCTCGTGGTGGGCTCGCAGCGCCGGCTCCAGATCGGCCGACTCGAGCCCCTTGGCGATCGTCGTGCTCTCGCCGCCGGGGATGATGAGACCGTCGAGGCCGACCATGTCGGCGGGGCTGCGGACCTCGGATGCTTCGGCGCCGAGCCGGCGCAGGGTGCGGGCGTGAGCCTCGAAGTCCCCCTGCAGCGCTAGGACGCCGACGCGCAGCTCAGGCCCCGCGGTTCTGCAGCAGCGCGTCAGCGGCCGCCAGCTCGCCGATCTCGAGGCCGGCCATCGCCTCGCCGAGGCCGATCGAGGCGGCGGCGACGCGCTCGGGGTCGTTGAAGTGGGTCGTCGCCTCGACGATCGCCCGGGCCCGGCGCTCGGGGTCGGAGCTCTTGAAGATCCCCGAGCCGACGAAGTTGCCCTCGGCGCCGAGCTGCATCATCAGGGCCGCGTCGGCAGGAGTGGCGATGCCGCCGGCGCAGAACAGCGGCACCGGCAGGCGGCCGGCGGCGGCGACCTCGCGGACGACCTCGAGCGGGGACTGAAGTTCTTTGGCGGCAGCTGCCAGCTCCTCCGGGCGCAGCTGCGCGAGGCGCCTGATGCCGGAGTTGATCTCGCGCATGTGGCGGACCGCCTCGACCACGTTGCCGGTCCCGGCCTCGCCCTTGGAGCGGATCATCGCCGCCCCCTCCCCCAGCCGCCGCAGCGCCTCGCCGAGGTTGGTGGCGCCGCAGACGAAGGGAACCTCGAAGCCGTACTTGTCGATGTGGTTGGCCTCGTCGGCCGGAGTCAGGACCTCGGACTCATCGATGTAGTCGACTTCGAGCGCTTCCAGCACCTGCGCCTCGGCGAAGTGGCCGATCCGGGCCTTCGCCATCACCGGGATGCTGACCTCCGCCTGGATCCCCTTGATCATCGCCGGATCCGACATCCGCGCCACACCGCCGTCGCGCCGGATGTCCGAGGGGACCCGCTCCAGCGCCATCACCGCGCAGGCGCCGGCATCCTCGGCGACCCTCGCCTCCGCCGGCGTGACCACGTCCATGATCACCCCACCTTTGAGCATCTCGGCGAGGCCGGTCTTCAGTCGAAAAGTAGCTCTCTCAGCCATGCACCCCATATTACGGGGAGCTGGGGCGCGCCCTCCGCGACGGGCGCTACTTCAGTTTGTAAGCGCGGATGCGGTCTCTGTGGGCCGCTTCGTCCCTTGCGTAGAGGCCGTGGGCCAGCGCCTGGACCAGAGCCATCAGCGCCGTATTGGAGCGCGCGAAGGACGGGCTGTTGGAGGAGAAGTAGAGGGTCAGCTCGGCGTGCTCCCCGACCTCTGACATCGTCGCGTCGGAGACCGCCAGGGTGCGGGCGCCGCGGTGCACGGCGAGCTTCATCGCCCGCAGCAGCAGCGGGTGGGCGCGACCGGCGGAAAGCGTGATCACAAGCGTGTTTTCATCGATCCGGCCAAGCCGCTGAAGCGACTCGCCGCCGGTGCTGGCGACGATCTCGGAACGGATGTCGAGCAGGCTGAGGGTGTGACGCAGGTAGCTGGCGAAGAAGGCCATCTGGTCGACGCCGACGATCACGATCCGTTGGGCGGTCGCCAGGGCGGCGACCGAGGCATCGACCTGCTCGGGGGTGAGTTTGCGCGCGGTTTCCTCGAGGTTGGCGTAGTCGGCGCTGATCGAGCCCTCGAGCTCGGAGTGGTCGAAGGAGAAGAGGGCGCCGCCGTTGCTGGCCCCGGCACCGGCGATCGTCGAGCGGTACTCCTCGATCGCCGCCTGCTGGAGCTCGGGGTAGCCCTCGAAGCCGAGGGCCTGGGAGAAGCGCACGACCGTCGAGGACGAGGTGCTCGCTCTCCTGGCCAGCTCCTCGGCGGTGAGGAAGGCGGCCTCGTCGAGGTGGTCGACGATGTAGCGGGCGACGTCTTTCTGGGAGCGCGAGAATTCTTCGAAACGCTCCTGGATGTAGTCGGAGAGGCTTTTGAGTTGTGGGGACTTCGTCGCGGTCTTGGTCACGGCGGTCCATTTCGCCGAACCTCGGCCTTTCCCTTCTGAGAAACTCGTCAGATATGACACTCGCCCAGGCGCTTCGCCTCACCAACGCCAACATGATCGCCTTCGACCTGGTGCTGGGTAGCGCCGCGATCGCGGCTCCCGCAACCACCCTCAAGGTCCTCGGGCACGACGAGCCCTCGCCCGACGCGACCCACCTCTTCCGGCGCTGCGGGCCGATTTGGCTGACCTTCGCCGCGGCCCACGCGGTGGCGGCGCGGCGCGGCCGGCCGGGCGACTGGCAGGCGCTCGCCTGGCTGCGCGGGACCGAGATCGCGACCGACGCGCTGTGGGCGTCCTCGCCGGCGATAAATCGGCCGGGCGCAAAGCTCGGGCTGCGACTTGCAGGGGCGGCAAACCTGGCGATGGCGGCGGGGTTCGCCTGGATGGCCAGGCGCTGAGATGGGGCAGTTCGACGGCCAGCCGAGCATTCGCTGGAGTCTGCGCGGCCTCAACGAAGAGGGCGACGAGGCCTGGCTGATCCGCGGGATCTCCCGCAAGCTGTACCACTGCCCTGGCTGCCACGGCAACATCGAGGTCGGCGACGAGCACACGATCGTCCAGTACGTGCGCCGGCTCGGGGGCACAGACCATCACCACTGGCACCGGCAGTGCGCGGAAGAGATATTGATCCCTGAGCTCGGCAACCTGCGCCGGATCCCGGCCTCGGAATCGAGTCAGTCGAAGCTGGAGGCCCGCGGGCGGGTCCCATCCGGACGGCGACGGCGGCGGTGAGCCGCCGCCATAGGATCGCCTCGGTCTACGCGCGGATCGTGCGGACCTACCTCAGCCGCGGGCCGTCGCTGCTGCTGCTGGCGGTGATCGTCTTCGTCCCGCTCGGCTTCTTCGACGCGCTCGCCTCCGAACTCGATCCCAACTCGCTTGACCTCGGCAGCGGCCTGCGGGTTGCCGCCGTCCTCGCCGCCGTCACCGCCGTCACCGTCACCGGCCTGCTGGGTGAGGTGTTCTACAGCGGCGCGGTCGCGATCTCGCTGACCCATCCCGAGGGGGAGCGCCCGCCGACGCCGCTGGAGATCGCCCGCCGGCTGAACTACGCGCGGCTGATCCTGGTCGACATCGCCTACGTGGCGATCGTCATCGTCGGCCTCGTCGCGGTGATCGTCCCGGGGGTGCTCGTCTTCGTCTGGTTCGGGCTCTCCGGCCCCGTGGTCGAGCTCGAGGACCGCACCGTGCGCGGCGCCCTCGGCCGCAGCTTCGCCCTGGTCCGCAACAACTTCTGGCTCGTCTTCGCCGTCCTCATCCCGATCGAGATCGTCGGCGACTCGGCCGGCGACGGGATCGCCGCCCTCGTCCACGACGCCCTGGGACACACCTTCCTCGCCAGCTGGCTGGCCGAGTCGTTCTCGAACATCTTTCTGACGCCGCTGTTCGCGATCGCCGCGGTCCTGCTGACCGTCGACCTGATCGCCGAGAAGGACGGTGCCGGGTCCCTGGTCGAGCCCTCCCCCGCCCCGGCGCCCTCGGCCGCATGACCTACGCCTCGTTCATCTCCGACTTCTGGAACCAGCACATCCTCGCCCACGAACGCCAGGGCGTCTTCCTCGTCCTGGTCGGGTTCATCCTCTCCTTCGCCTTCATCCGCATGAGCACGCGGTTGATGCGCAGTCCGAAGGTTCCCTGGTGGCCGGGCAGCGTGGTCAGCGACAGCGGTGTCCACCTCCACCACCTGGTCTTCGGGATCGTCGCGATGATGATCGCCGGCACGCTCGGCTTCGCCGTCCATGGCGACAGCCCCTACGCGGAGATCTGCGGCTTCTTCTTCGGCGTCGGCGCCGGCCTGACGATCGACGAGTTCGCACTCTGGGTCCATCTCGAAGACGTCTACTGGGCGAAGGAGGGCCGCAGCTCGATCGACGCGACGGTGATCGCCGCGGCAGCGATGGGCCTGGTCGTCGTCGGCGTCAACCCGCTCGACCTCGGGACCGAATCGGAAGGCGTGCTGGCGGTCGTCGTCTCCGGCTTCCTTCTCTTCGCAATGGTCGCCGTCTGCTTCCTCAAGGGTCGCAACCTGCACGGGATCATCGGCTTCTTCCTCTTCCCCGTCGCCCTCTACGGCGCCTGCCGGATCGGCAAGCCGAGGTCTGCCTGGGCCCGTCATCGCTACGGCGAGCGGCGGCCGAAGAAACAGGCCAAGGCCGAAGGGCGCTTCCCGCCCGATCGCCGCACCGACCGCTTCAAGGAAGCCTTCCGCGACGTCGTCGGCGGCAAGCCCAGCGAGGGACTGGCCGCGATCGGCGACGAGGCCTTTGCCGCGACCCGTGAGGCGACCGAGGAAGTCCGCCAGCGTGCCGAACAGGTCACCCATGTCGGCGACCGCCCCCCTCGAGAGGACGAGGACAAACGCGGCGACTAGCCGGCTTCGAGCGAGTCCAGCCGCCGCTGCAGGTTCGCCCGCACGCCCGGCCACTCATCGTCGATGACGCTGAAGTAGGCGGTGTCGCGGACGCCGACGTCTGGCACGGTCATGTGCTTGCGCAGCACGCCCTCGAACTGAGCAGGGAGCGCGGCGATCGCCGCCCGCGAGCGCTCGTTGCGGGCGTCGGTCTTGAGCTCGACGCGGATGCAGCCCAGGGTCTCGAAGGCGTAGTCGAGCATCAGCAGCTTCGCCTCGACGTTGACGCCAGTCCCCCAGACGACCGGGTTGAGCCAGGTCCAGCCGATCTCGACGACCCGGTCGGCGGGGCGCACGTTGAGGTAGCGGGTGCTGCCGACCAGGGTGCCGCCACTGCGCTCGCGGGTCGCGAAGACGCCCTCACGCCCGGCCGCGGCCGCTTCCAGCGACATCTCCAGCCACTGCTGGAAGTACTCGCGGCTGGAGCCGAGGTGGGCCAGCCAGGCCCAGATCTCCGGTGCCTGCGCCGCACGCCAGAGCTCCTCGGCGTGGACCTCCGCGAGTGGCTCGAGCACCACCGCGCTCCCCTCCAGCCTTCTCGCCAGGTTCTCCACCCCGCCATCTTGACCGATCGAGCTCAGAGCAGATCGACGGGATCGCCGTGGTACCCGGCCCGGGCCGGCAACCGCTCTTCGGCCCCCGGCCAAGTCGTCAGACGGACCTCGGCGCGCTCGCCGGCGGGCTCCATCCGCAGCCAGGCGAGCGGAGCGTCGGGGCGTGCGCGCTCGCCGGCCT
>JACDGU010000117.1 GCA_013821475.1 Solirubrobacterales bacterium | reverse complement strand
CCTCGACGGCGCCGGCCCGGCGGCGATTGGCGCGATCGTCGGCTCGGCGGTGCCGTTGGCACTGGCGCTCTCGGAGCCCTGGCAGGTGCCGCTGCTGGCCGTTGCCGCGGCCGGCCTGCTCCGCGCCCGGCGCGGCGTCGTCCCGATCCTGATCGCCGCCGGCGCGACGGGCGCGCTGCTCGGCCTGCTCGGAGCCGGCGTGCCAGGCGGTTAGAGGTCCGCCTCTGACCGGCTTCATACCGTTTACAAACCGTTTTCCGGTTCAGATGGGAGATTCGGTGTACCTTGAGTACAGCCGAGTACTCGGGGGGGACACCGGTGGAGACCGTGTGAGAAATCCAACAGGGCTCGCCCCAACCGACTTCACCCTCGCGAGACATCTCGAGGCCGTGCGCTGGCCAGCGGTCGAACGCGCCACCAGACGCGACCACGTGCTCCAGAGGCCGTCGCTGTGATTCGTTCGCGGTTCGTCGGAGAGGCCGCCCGGACCTCGCGGGTGCTGGTCATCGAGGGCGCCCTCGACGGCGACAGCGCGGCTGCGGTCCTGCGCCAGCGCGATGACATCACCTGCCTGCTCGCGCCCGACTCCGAGGGTGCCCTGCGGATGTTCTACAGCGAGCAGCCCGACGCGGTCGTGCTCGATCTCGAGGTGCCCGGCGAGGGCGGTTGGGAGCCGCTGGCCTCGATCCGGGAGATGAGCGCTCTGCCGGTGCTCGTGATCTCCCCCGAACACGGGCCGGTCGAGGCCGCCAAGGGCCTGAACTCGGGAGCGGATGACTGCATGGCGAAGCCCGTCGACGAGGAGGAGCTGACGGCGCGGATCGACGCCCTGCTGCGCCGCTCCTCGAGCGAAGGCGAGGCGACGATGGTCGTCGCCGACGAGTTCGTCTGTATCGCGACGGGTTTCTCGGAGTCTGGCGGGCTCGCGCCGAGTATCGGCCCGCGCTGGGGTCGGTTCAGGCCTGGTCGATGGCGATCGTCCGCCAACGAGCACTCGACTTCTCGCCCAGGGACGGTGTCGAGCAGCCCACGCTGCCGGGCGCGCTCGGCCTGATCCCCAAGACGCAGGCGCGGGCGATCGCGCTGGCCCACCTCGACGGCCTGACGCAGGGCGAGGTCGCGACCCAGTTGGGCCTGCCGCTGGAGGCGGTCAGGGGCCGGATGCGGCGCGGGCTGGAGGCGCTGAGGCCGTAGCGTCAGGGCCGTGCCCGAAGCCCTCGTCCTCTTCCTCGCCGCCTGCGGCACCGCCCTGGCGACCGGCCTGGGCGCGATCCCCGTCTTCCTGCTCGGACCTCGTGCCGCCAGGCTGACCCCGTTCCTACTCGGCCTCGCCGCCGGGGTTATGGGCGTGACCGCCGTCGCCGGTCTGGTGATCCCCGCCGCCCAGGAAGGGTCGGCGCTGGAGGTCGTCGCCGGCCTGCTCGTCGGCCTCGCCTTCGTCGTCCTCGCCCGCCGCCACCTCGATCCCGACGCCGGCTTCATGGGCCGGACCGGACCCGGCACCCGCAGCTCGGCCCTGGTCTTCCTCGTCCTCTTCGTCCACAGCCTGCCCGAGGGCTTCGCGATCGGCACCGCGTTCGCCTCCGACCGCGCCGGCCTCAGCCTCTTCGTGATCCTCGCGATCGCGATCCAGAACATCCCCGAGGGGACCAGCGTCGCGATTCCGATGCAGGTCGCGGGGTTCGGGCGCTCGCGTCAGCTCTGGGCGGCGGTAGGAACCAGCGCCCCGCAGCCGGTCGGTGCCCTGATCGCCTTCGTCGCGGTGAAGTGGATCGACGGACTGCTGCCGTTCTCGTTCGCCTTCGCCGCCGGGGCGATGCTGGGCCTGATCGCGATCGAGATGCTGCCGCGGGCCTTCGCCGCGGGCGACCGCGCCGGGCCGCTCGCCGGCCTCGCCGTCGGCGCCGCCCTGATGCTGGCGCTGACGGCCCTGCTCGGCGTCTGAGCCAGGTTCAGAGGAGCGAGAGCACGCCGAGTGCAAGGACCGAGACGGCGACCGCCGCCAGGGCGATGCCGGTGGCGATCCGGTCACCGCGGCCGAGCGCGTGCTCGCCCATCAGCTCGCGGCTGCTGCCGAGCGAGCGCAGGAACGGCAGCAGCACCAGCAGGAGAACGGCGTTCAGCGCCTGCGAGAGGAAGAGGATCGGAATCAGGGGCGCCCCGGGGATGAGGACGAGGATCGCCGCGAAGGCGACCACAGCTCCGTAGCTGAGGTAGAAGACCCGCGCCTCCTCAAAGCTGTCGTCGAGGTCGGCCTTGCGGCCGAAGGTCTCGGAGACCGAGTAGGCGGTCGAGAGCGGGACGATCGCCGCCGCCAGCAGCGCGGCACCGAGGAAACCGAGCCCGAACAGCGTCGCCGCGGTGGCGCCGGCCAGCGGTTCCAACGCCCGCGCCGCGTCGCGGGCGTCGTTGATCTCGATCCCCTTGGCGTGCAGCGTCGCCGCGCAGGCGACGACGACGAAGAGGCCGATGACCCCGGTCAGCAGCGCGCCGACGATCACGTCCGCGCGCTCGTAGCGCAGGTCCTTCACCTTCAGCTTCTTGTCGACCGCGTAGGACTGGATGAAGGCCAGCCCCCAGGGCGCCAGCGTCGTGCCGACGGTCGCCACCGCGACCAGTACCGCCTCGCGATTGAGCGGCAGGTTGGGGACGACGAGCCCCTTGGCCGTCGCGCCCCAGTCCGGGTGTGAGAGGAAGCCGGAGACGACGTAGGCGACAAATACCGTGCTGAGTGCGAGCAGCACGTGCTCGACGTAGCGGAAGGTCCCGCGCAGTACAAGCAGCGAGACGCCGGCCGCGGCGAGCGGCACGCTGATGTAGCGGCTGACGCCGCCGAGCAGATCGGCCCCGGCCGCGACCCCGGCGAACTCGGCGCAGAGGGTGCCGGTGTTGGCGATCACCAGGGCCGAGAGGACGAGGCCGGCGGCGCGGGGGCCGTAGTGCTCGCGCACCAGGGTCAGCAGGCCCTTGCCGGTGACGATCCCCATCCGCACCGCCAGCTCGTGGAAGACGATCAGCGCCGCGGTCGAGAGGGTGAGGACCCAGAGCAGCTCGTAGCCGTACTTGGCGCCGAGGATCGAGTAGGTCGTGATCCCCGCCGGGTCATCGTCGGAGAGCCCGGCGAGGACGCCGGGGCCGACCACCGCGAGCAGCGCCGCGACCCCGCCGGCGCGAAGCAGCAGCGGCCGCCGCCGGGTCAGGTGCCAGTGCAGGTGGCGGCCGGGGTTCAGGTGGCCGGAAAGTCTCGACACCTGCCGATCATCTCTCCGGGGTCGGGCGGCTTGCCGGCGGACCGGCTGCGCTCGCCGCAGCAGTCCGGGCCAGCGCGGCGACGAACGGCTCGCGCACCTCCGGGTCGCAGTGCTCGGACTCGAGCGCCCGCTTCTCGGCGTCGGGGTCGGCGTCGGCGGGGTGATCCTCGCCCGGGCCACAGGCGAGCGGCAGCGGGGAGGTGCCGTCCCAGGGCCCGGGGAAGGTCGCGTCGATGACGATGCGGCGGCCGTCGACGATCGCGGTCAGATAACGGTGGACGTCGACGAGGCCCGCGCGGGGAACCGCGGCCGCCGCCTCGGCACCGAACCGCTCGGCGGCTTCGGCGCGGTCGATCCGGTAGACGCGGTGGACGATTCGCGGCTGGGTCTGCGGGAAGCGGGCCTCCAGCTCGGCGGCGAGGTAGAGGTGCTTGGCTGAGCAGGTGCCGCGGCGCTCGCGCAGCATCGCCTCGACGCCGCCCTCGCTCAGGCGGCCGTACTCGAGGTCGCGCACCGCCTCGACCAGCTCGAGCAAGGTCGCCTCTGGGGGAACGAGCGGTTCGATTCCGAAAGGGTATGAGAGGGGCTGCTAGCGCGCGGTGGCGAGCTGGCCGGCGACGGCCTCGCGGCGGAAGTCGAAGATCCGCTCGACGTCGTTGCGGACGAAGAGCCGGTGCGCGATCAGCCCCAGCGGGCCGAGCGGCAGCGCATAGCGGACGCGGTCCTCGATCAGGACCGCGTCGTCGCCGTCGGCGGCGAAGGTGTGGGTGTGCTCCCAGAGCTTGTAGGGGCCCTCGACCTGGACGTCGACGAAGCGGGTCGGCGGTTCCCAGGCCTCGATTCTGGTCTGCCAGCGGACCGGCACCCCGTGCAGCTTGAGCCGGTAGTCGAGCCGGGTGCCGACCCGCATCTCGATCGGGCGAGGGGTCGTGATCTCGAAGCCGAGCCAGGGCGGGGTGATCGCCTCGAGGTTGGCGGCCTCGCCGTGGAACTCGAAGGCCTGCTCGATCGGCAGCTCGAGCCGCTGGCTGCGCTCGAGTATGTGGACGCCCCGCACCGCTCCAGCCTAGAGAGCGCCGCTCGCCGGTCGCCGGAGTTGACATCCTCCGCGCCGTGATCGAGAAACCACCGACCTACAGGCGCCAGCAGCGCCGGCGGGCAATCGTCGCCTGGGTGACGCTGGCGCTGTTCGTTGCCGCGATCGGCCTCAGCATCGCCTTCGCCCCCGACGAACGAGATCACGGCCACGAACCGCCCAACCCCTTCGGCGACTCGATGACCAGCGCCCAGTACCGCGGTCTCGAGCCAGGCCTCGAGCAGCAGGCCTTCGTCGACCGGCTCGAACAGACCGGCCTGCCGGAGAACCTGACCCAGCAGCTCTACGTCGAACTCTTCCCGCCGCACTCCGAAGACGTCCTCTGCAGCTTCTGGGAAATCTCCGACCGCCCCGAACACGTCGCCCGGGTCTGCTTCTCCGACCCCGAGGGCCGCTTGGTCCAGAAGCTCGAGCGCGGCGCCGCCGACGAACCGATCGGCGTCACCGCCTGATCAGCCGCCGATTACGGCGCGGGGGACCTGCTGGGTGATGCAGTGGACGTTGCCGCCGCCGAGCAGGATCTCGCGGCCCGGAACGCCGACCACCTCGCGCTCCGGGAAGCAGCCGGCGAGGATCTCGGCCGCCTCCTCGTCGTGGCGCTCGTCGAGCAGGGGGAAGACGACCACCTCGTTGCCGATGTAGAAGTTCGCGTAGGACCCGGCCAACCGGTTGCCGGCGCGGCGCGGCTGGGAGCCGGGGACGGGTTCGATGCCGGCCGCCTCCTCGGCGCTCATCCCGAGCGGACCGGGGGAGGGGAGGCGGATCACCTCGAGCGAGCGGCCGCGGGCATCTTCGGCGGCCTCGAGGCGGGCCAGGGCGTCGGCCGAGATCGCCTGCTGGGGGTCGGCTTCGTCGTCGCTCCAGGTCAGGAGGACGACGCCGGGCCGGGCGAAGCAGGCGAGGTTGTCGACGTGGCCGTCGGTCTCGTCCCGATAGACGCCCGCTCCGAGCCAGATCACCTTCTCGGTGCCGAGGTAGACATGCAGCAGCGCCTCGATCTGCTGGCGCGACAGCTCGGGGTTGCGGTTGCGGTTGAGCAGACACTGCTCGGTGCTCAGCACCGTGCCCTCGCCGTCGACGTGGATTGCCCCGCCCTCGAGGATCAGTGGCGCCGCGTAGCGGTCGTCTCCTTCGCTCTCGAGTACCTTGCGGGCGACCCGCTCGTCGCGGTCCCAGGGGGAGTAGAGACCGCCGTCGTGCCCGCCCCAGGCGTTGAAGCGCCAGTCGACGCCGCGCCGCCCGCCGCCCGCGTCGACGACGAAGGTCGGGCCGGTGTCGCGGATCCAGGCGTCGTCGCTGGCGACCTCGACGACCCGGACCGAGTTTGGCAGCAGCGAGCGGCAGCGCTCGAACTGGGTGTCGGAGCAGGCCATCGTCACCGGCTCGGAGGCGGCGATCGCCGCGGCGACGGCGGCGTAGGCCGCCTGCGCCGGGGCCGCCCCGAGCCGCCAGTTGTCGGCCCGCTCCGGCCAGATCATCCAGCAGCCGGCGTGGGGCTCGAACTCGCCCGGCATCCGGTAGCCGTCGGCGGCGGGGGTGGAGTCGAGGGTTGTGCTCATCGACGCCATTGTCGCCGCTAGAGTCGGGCGATGGCGGAGATCCGGGTGATCAGGGCGGCGGCGATCGAGGACTCGCCGGCCCGCACCCGGCCGCCAACCCGCGACCCGTTCCGGATCGCCGCCGTCCAGCAGAGTTGGCACGCCGACCCCGAGGAGCACCGCGAGGCGCTGGCGAGTGGGGTCCGAAGCGCTGCCGCGGAGGGCGCGCAGCTGGTCTGCCTGCAGGAGCTGACGCTGAGCCGCTACTTCGCCGTCGACCCCTCGGGGCCGGAAGCGGTGGGCGCCGAGCCCGAGGAGCTACCTGGCGGACCGACCCACGCCTTCGCCGCCTCGCTGGCGGCCGAGACCGGGGTCCCGGTCCACGCCTCGCTCTTCGAGCGCGCCGACGCCGAGGACGGCCTCGGCTTCAACACCGCGATTGTCGTCGTCCCTGGCGGCGAGCTGCTCGCCCGCACCCGCAAGCTGCACATCCCGGTCACCGCCGGCTACTACGAGGACCGCTACTTCCGGCCCGGGCCCGCAGCCGATCCGTTCCCGGTCCTCGCCCTCGGCGACGTGCGCCTCGGACTGCCGACCTGCTGGGACCAGTGGTTCCCGGAGGTCGCCCGTGGCTACAGCCTCGGCGGCGCCGAGATCCTGATCTACCCGACCGCGATCGGCTCCGAGCCCGACCACCCGGACTTCGACACCCAGCCGCTCTGGCAGCAGGTGATCGTCGCCAACGGGATCGCCAACGGCGTCTTCATGGTCGCGGTGAATCGGTTCGGACCCGAGCAGCCGCTGCGCTTCTACGGCTCCTCCTTCATCTCCGACCCCTACGGCCGGGTGCTCGTCCAGGCGCCCCGTGACGAAGCGGCGGTCCTCGTCGCCGACCTCGACCTCGACCAGCGCCAGGACTGGCTCGATCTCTTCCCCCTCCTCGCCACCCGCCGCCCCGACGTCTACGGCAGCCTGGTCGAGGACGGCTAACCTGGAACGACGATGACCTGTCCCAAGTGCGACTCGCCGATGCGCACCCACAAGCGCAACGGCGTCACCATCGAGCAGTGCACGAAATGCCACGGCATCTTCCTCGACCGCGGCGAGCTCGAGCAGCTGATCGGCGCCGAGGGTTCCTTCCTCGGCCGCGAAGGCATGCCCGGGGCGAGCGGTAAGCGACCGTGAGCGCCCGTTGACGACACCGCTGATCGAGTTCCCCGCCGACGACGCCGAGCGCGCCCTGCGTTTCTGGAACGGCGTCCTCGGCACCGAGCTCGCGCCGCGCCCGCCCGAGGCCGGCTCCGGCTGGGTCGCCGAGCAGGACGGGATGCGGGTCGGCGTCCACGAGCGGGGGAGGGGCCCCGGCGACACCGCCTCGCTGCCCTACTTCGGCGTCACGGATATCGCCGCGACGCTGGAGCGCGTCACCGACCTGGGCGGCTCGGTCGTGCACCCGGGCGAGCGCTGGGCGATCTGCCGCGACTCCGAGGGCACGCCTTTCGCCCTCGAGCTGCTCTCGGACTAGTCCGCGACGCCGAGGGAGGCGCCAAAAGTGTGAGCCACTGATGAAGAACTCAACTTGGAACCTCACGACTTACAGCCACGGCACCGCCGTCGGCAGCAGAGGGCTTCGCTGGCGGCTGCCGCTTAACGGCAAGGGTCACCGAGCGGCCGGCGGCCTGGGTTCAGGCGTCAGCCGGTCGCTCGAAGTAGTCGGGGTGTTCCGCGCGCATGCGCGGCACCTCACGCAGGACGGTGCGCAGGTGCGCCCGCAGGTGTAGCTCCGCGAGGTCGGGATCGTGGGCGGCGACCGCCGCGATCACCTGCCTGTGCTCGGCGATCATCTCCTCGAGGTAGTTGGGCATTCCGAGGCTGAGGCGCCGGATCCGGTTCAGGTGCGCCTTGGCGCGCTCGCTGACGATCCAGACCGTGCGGTGGCCGCTGAGGTCGCAGAGCGCGTGGTGGAAGGAGTCGTCGAGGTTGTAGAAGGCGTCGAGGTCGCCGGCGGTGCTGGCTTCCTCCTGGCCCTGGACGTTGGCCTCGAGGCCGGCGACGTCGGTGTCGTCGGCGGCTGTGGCGGCAAGCCGGATCGCCGCGCACTCGAGCGACTCGCGGATGAACTGGGCGTCGGAGATCGCCGCGGGGTCGACGAGGGAGACGAAGCTGCCCAGCTGCGGCACGGTTTCGACCAGGCGATCCTCGCGCAGCAGGCTGAGTCCCTCGCGGATCGGCGTCCGGCTGATCCCCATTTCGCCGGCGAGGACGTTCTCGGAGAGGCGGCGGCCGGGCTCGAGGCTGCCGTGGACGATCGCGTCCCGCAGCGCCACGTAGACCCGCACCCGGGTGGGCAGTGATTCGCCCCGTTGGGAGCGGTCGAGGGTGATGACCGACGCCACGAATCTAGGATACAAGTATCCAAG
>JACDGU010000007.1 GCA_013821475.1 Solirubrobacterales bacterium | reverse complement strand
CCCCCCCCCCCCCCCCCCCCCCCCCCCCCCCCCCCCCCCCCCCCCCCCCCCCCCCCCCCCCCCCCCCCCCCCCCCCCCCCCCCCCCCCCCGCCTTTCTACGGCGCCAATCACGCCAAACTATCCGATTGGCTTGGCGATCGACCCGACGGAGGGCCGTCTCTATTGGACCAATGCCAACGGGCCCACGGTCTCCTACGCCAATCTCGATGGCTCCGGCGCTGCCGCCAACCTCAGCACCTCACCACTCGTCCCAAGTGAACCCGCCTTCCCGGCTCTCTTGAAGCAGCCCGCAGCCGTCGCGGCGCCGATGATCAGCGCCGCTGGCTCCTCGGTCGGCTCGACGCCTAGCTGCTCACTCGGCAGCTGGGACCTGATCTTCTCGCTGACTTCCTTTACCGCGCCCCTCAGAGCTACTCCGTGCAGTGGGTGAAGGACGCTCAGCCGATCGCCGGCTCGAGCGGTACTGACCTCGTCGCCGGCCAGCCGGGCTCCTACGCCTGTGAGGTGACGGCGAGGAACGCGGCGGGTTCAACCTCGCAGACCAGCGCCCAGGTAGCGATTTCGACGTCGGCTGCTCCAGCGCCGAGAGTGAAGCTGGGTAAATTGGTTCTCGATAAATCCAAAGGTACCGCCGTGCTGCTGGTGAATCCACCGGAGGGCCGCCCGTGAGCTCGGAGATGTGTCCGCAATGCGTTCGGCCCCTCGTCTACTGACTCTTCCTCGACCACCGACCGGCGCGATCCTGCGAGTCGAGTTCACAACCCGAGGCCGCCGAGGTCGGAGATGTAAGCACGGCGCCGAACCAGCTCGGGCCCACACCCATCACCGAGCTTGCCCTGGGCAGAAGGGCTATGGAGATGGTTTTCGAGATCCAAAGCAGGAGTCGAGGTCGACTGTACGCTGAACGGGAAGTCACATGACCGAGGCGATGCTGCTTGCCATCTTGATTGGAACGCTGCGACGAATCGTCGCTGGCCTCTCTATCGCACTCGTCGTCGGCGTGATCGTCTGCCAGGTTCTGCTGTTCCGGGGTCGGCACGCCCGCCGAGAATAGGCTCCCGGGGCAGGTTGCAGGTGCTCGCAGCGGGTATAGAGGAACGATGTCCACCACGACGCTAGTGACGTCTGCATCATCGCCGGGCTGATTCTCGTCGCGGTCTTGGCAGTCGTAATGCTCGCTCCCGCCCGGCTGCGCCGACCGTTTGCCGACGGCCACACGCGGCGACAGTGGGCTGCCCTGCGCGAGCGGCGACGCGCTCGTGTGGAGCGACGTCGCCGCCCATAGGGCCGCCGAGAAATCCCCGCCTGCCGCTCGGCGCGGTGAAGTTGGCAAAAGAATTGTTGACGGTCGACTCCTTCCTGGTCTAGGTTGTCGCTGGCGTCTCGTCTAAGGACGCTGACTAACATGCTGGGTTGCATGAAGGGTGCTTATGGGTTCGCTGTGGGCGAGGATCTCGGTTGTCGGCATCGTGGTGGTTGTCGCCGCGGGGCTGATCACGCTCTACGTCGCGAACCTGGTGACCGAGCCGCCGACGGTTGCGGCTATCCCCACCGCAGCTCACGAAGCCCAGCTGACCCTCAAGACCGAGGCGGCGGTCGGAACCCAGGGGGAAGAAGCGCCCTGGGTCTCCTACCTGATCAAGGACGCCGAAGGCAGGTGGATCCACAGCACGATCTACAAGGTCCCGGCCCACGCGCTGGTCCACGTCACCGTCTACCAGTTCGACGGCGACAGCGGTCTGCGCAACCCCTTTCTCTCGCAGGTGCAGGGAACCGTCGGGGGCACGATGCTGGTCGACGGCAAGTCGATGAAGACGATCCCTCCCGAAGAAGCCTCCCACACCTTCGCGGTGCCCCAGATCGGGCTGATCGTACCGCTCAAAGGCGTGCCCGAAGAAGCCGAAAATCAATGCGAAGAAGGTCCGTGCTCGTTGAAGCAGGCGCACGAAACGATCACCTTCACGATCCGCACCGGCAAGCCCGGCCGCTACCGCTGGCAGTGCTTCGTGCCCTGCGCTGCCGGCTTCCTCGCTGGATTCGGCGGCGCGATGCAGACCATCGGCTACATGGACGGCTTCCTCGAAGTGGTCTGAGTTGAACGAGCCGAACCACATCCGCCGGATCGCGATCGCCTGGTTCGTGTTGAGCGCGATCCTGACCCCGATCGTCGTGGCGGTGATCGCCCCGACGCTGCCGCCCGGAGACGCGACCAGCGCCGCCGCCAACCAGCTCTTCGACGACACTTTGCTGCTCGGGATCGTGACCCCGATCGCGGTCGCGATCATCGTCTACTTCGCCTACGCGATGATCGTCTTCAGGCGCCAGGGGGAGCCGTCCGAGGAAGGGGTGGCGACCCGCGACAATCGCGCCGTCCACATTCCGTGGCTGGCCGGGACCACGGTCATTGTCCTCTTCCTCGCCACCTTCGGGACCGTCGAGCTGGCCGATGCCGGGGCTGGCGGCGGCCAGGGTCCGGAACCGGCGTTCAAGCTCTCCGGCGATGTGCTACCGGTCCAGGTGATCGCCCAGCAGTGGGAGTTCACCTATCGCTATCCGACTTACGGCGGCGTCGAGACCGCACACCTCGAGCTGCCCGTCGGCAAAAAGGTCGAATTCCACGTCACCTCGCTCGACGTCATCCATTCCTTCTGGGCGCCGCGGCTGGGGGTCAAGGCCGACGCCAACCCGGGCGTCGACAACGTCGCCTTCGTCGAACCACGCCAGGAAATGTCGTTCGAACTCCGCTGCTCGGAGCTCTGCGGCCTCTGGCACGGCTACATGTTCGACACCGGCCAGGTGGTGAGCGAAAGCGCCTTCGGCGAATGGATCGAAGAACAGAAACGGGTCTTCGCCCCGGCGACCAAGGCCCTTCCAAAATACTCGACGCACTACTTCCCCGAACCTGAGAGGAGGGCTGGATGAGCGAAGCGGTCGTGAAACCGCTCTGGCGGCGGCTGATCGGTTTTAACCTCCTCAGCGGGATCCTGCTGGGGATCGTCGGCTTCTACTTCGGATGGTGGCTGGGGCACCAGATCCACGCGCCGAGCCTCGAATACTTCGCCGACACCAACCAGAACGACGTCGCCTTGCTGCTCGGCTATCTGTTCGCGGTGATCGGCTTCGTGGCCGGGCTCGGCTTCCTCAACTACCCGTTCTCACGGATGCTCGGCGGTCCCGCGACCCAGGCGGAAAAGGAGGAGGGCGGAGTCGGCCGTTACTTCACCCTCTGCACCGATCACAAGGTCGTCGGCATCCAGTACCTGATCGGGATCGGATTCTTCTTCTTCATCGCCGGGATGAACGCGATGCTGATCCGGGCCGAGCTGCTGCGACCCTCGCCGCAGCTCTTCGGCGCCGGTAATTACCTGACCCTGGTCGGCCTCCACGGCACGATGATGATGGGGATCATGACCTCGGGCATCCTCGGCCCGTTCGCCAACTACTTCCTGCCGCTGATGATCGGCGCCCGGCGGATGGCCTTCCCGCGGATCGAGTCGCTCACCTTCTGGCTGCTGATGGCCGCCGGGGCGATCCTGATGACCACCCTCTTCTTCGGTGGCTTCCCGACCGGATGGACGGGCTACGCGCCGCTCAACGACGAGGCCAACTTCGGTTTCGACTCCTACATCTTCTTTTTCGGGCTGGTCGGGCTCTCGATGACCCTGCTGGGGATCAACATGATCGTCACCACCATCACCATGCGCGCCCCCGGCCTGACCTGGGGGCGCCTGCCGATCTTTTGCTGGGGCGCGATCAGCACCGGCATCCTGATGGTCTTGGCGGCCCCGGTGCTGATCGCAGCGCTCCTGATGGTCGCCTTCGACCGCAGTGTCCAGACCTCATTTTTCCTCTCTAGCGGTGGCGGCAGCCCCTACCTGTTCCAGAACCTGTTCTGGTTCTTCGGTCACCCCGAGGTCTACGTCCTCGCCCTCCCCGGATTCGGGATCATCCTCGAGATCCTGCCCGTATTTGCCCGCAAGCCGTTGTGGGGGTACCGGACCGCCGTCGCCGGGATCCTCGGCGTCGCCCTGCTCAGCTTCTTCGTCTGGCAGCACCATCTCTTCGTCAGCGGCCTCAACTCCTCGCTGCGACCGTTCTACATGTTCTCGACTGAGGCGATCTCGATCCCGACCGGGCTCGTCTTCCTCGCCGGAATGGGAACCCTCTGGCGGGCGAAGATCCGCTACACGGTGCCGATGCTGTTCTGCCTCGCCTGGTTCTTCAACTTCTTCATTGGCGGGGCCTCGGGAGTCTTCCTCTCCGACGTGCCCAGCGACGTCGCCACCCACGGCAGCTTCTTCGTCATGGCCCACTTCCACTACACGATCATGGGCGGCCTGGTCTTCGCTTTCTTTGCCGGCATCTACTACTGGGTGCCGAAGATGTTCGGCGTGGCGCTGAACGAAAAGCTCGGCAAGATCCACTTCTGGACGATGTTCATCGCCTTCAACTCGACCTTCGCGCCGCTCTTCGCGCTGGGCCTGATGGGGATGGCGCGACGTGTGGTGACCTACCCCAGCCACCTGCAGCCGCTCAACGACTGGGTCTCGGTCTCCGCTTTCGTGCTCGGCGCCTCGATGTTGATCTTTCTCTTCAACGTCGTCTATTCGCTGGTGATCAAGCGGATCCCAGCCCCGGCCAACCCCTGGGACTCGCACTCGCTGGAGTGGCAGCTGCCGACTCCGGTGCCGGTCGAAAATTTCGAGCGCCCACCGGTGATCAATACCGATCCCTACGACTACGGGGTCCCGCCGGTGGCGCTGCCACCTGCACCGCCGGCCGAGGCGCCGGCGCCCGGATAGGAACGAGATGCCCGACGTGACCAGCCAAGCACCCGAGTCCTACGCCGAGACCCCGGAGCTGCACGAGCGCATCGACCGGATCGGCTTCGGGCTGGTCGGCGGCGCCACGGTGATGTTCTTCTTCGGCTTTGTCTTCGCCTACTTCTACCTGCGCTCGCTCGACAGCAACGGCCTCTGGCGGCCGGCCGGGGTCGAACCGCCGAGCGGCTACGGGATCGCGATCGCCGCCGCCCTCGTCCTCAGCGCTCTCGCGTTCGGTTACGCGGCGCGCGTCTCCAAACAGGGGCGCGGGGGTTGGGTCGTCCCTTCCGGTATCGCCCTGGTCCTGGGGCTCTTCGCCTGCGCCGCCCAGGCGGTCGAGTACGCACACATTCCCTTCGGGCCCCAGAGCGGTGGCTACGCGAGCGTCTTCTTCGGCTGGACCATCCTCTATGTCGTCGCCACCCTGCTGGCGCTCTACAGGGTCGAGATCGCCTTCGCCGCCGGTCTGCGTAATCGCGGGCGCGAGGGGTCGGCGGTTCCCGAGGGCTTCGTGCCGGGCGCGATGTACTGGGGCCTGCTGGCGGCGATCGGCGTCCTCGCTTGGATCATCCTCTACCTCCTCTGAGCCTTGGCCGCACTGACCACTCCCCTCGACTGGACCGGCGGCCCGGCCCTGCTCTGGGTGCTGGGGGCGGCACTGCTCTACTGGCTCGGTGGCCGCCACCGGCGGCCGGCCGGTGGGTCCTGGCGCACCGCCGCCTTCGTCGCCGGCCTGCTCGCGATCCTGGTTGCCCTCGACTCGCCTGTCGACCGCCTGGCCGACGAACTCTTCTGGGTCCACATGGTCCAGCACATCCTCCTGATCGGCGTGGCGGCGCCACTGCTGGCGCTGGCCCGGCCCTGGAACCGGATGTGGCGGGGCTTTCCGCTCGCCTATCGCCGTTCTGTCGCCGGCGCCATCGCCGCCCCGCGCTGGGGCTGGCTGCGAGGGGTCGCGAGCTTCTGCGGCGGCGGCCTCGCCTCCTGGCTCCTCTTCAACCTCACCTTCTGCGCCTGGCACCTGCCGGTTCTCTACGACGCCGCTCTGCGCTTGGAGTTCGTCCATGCGTTCGAGCACCTCATCTTCTTCGCCACCGCGCTCCTGTTCTGGACCAGGGTCGTCTACTCGCCGCCCTGGCGCTCGACCCTCAGCGAGATCGGCAAGCTGGCCTACCTCGGATCGACGATGGTCGTCGGCTGGGTGCTGGCGATTGTCCTGGCCCTGGCTGGGTCCCCGATCTACTCGGCCTATGCCGATGAGGCGAGCCGTCTCGGGCACATCTCGGCGTTTACCGATCAGCAGTTTGCCGCTGGCGTGATGTGGGTGCCGGGGTCGATCGCCTACTCGGTGGCGATCGTCGCGGTCGCCTACCTCTGGCTCGAGCCGAGCGGCTCGCGCAGTCGCCCGTTCGTCGAGCCCAAGCCCCTTTCGAGAGGAGTTGGATGAGATGAACCTGCTCATGCCGCTCTACGCGGATACCGGCTGGACGACCTTCTCGGGCGTCTTCTCGACCGTCTTCCCGCTCGTTGTAGTGCTCGCGGTTCTCTTCTGCTACGCGGTGGCGAGCAGGGGGCACCAGTGACCGGGACGGCGCAGGGGAGCGCGCCCTGAGCGGGTCACCGGGAAGCCGCCGCCGGGTCGTGGCCGCGGTTGCGGCGGCCGCGGTCGTCGGCGTTCTGCTTGGTTTCGGAGTTCACAGCTTCGCCGGCGACACTTCCGGGGCCTCGGGTGCCGTTGCTTTGTCGACCGCGGAGGTGCGCGGTCAGGCGGTCTGGCCGCAGGGATTGCGGCGAGCGCCGGAAATCTCCCTGCTCGATTCGCAATCCCAGCGCTTCAAGCTCGCGTCGGTGCGTGGCGAACCGGTGATCATCGTGTTCATGGACTCCCAGTGCCACCAGCAGTGCCCGCTCGTCGGTCACGCCCTGGCGGCCGGGCTGCGCACGGTGCCACGGTCGGATCTGCCGCTCGTGATCGCCGTCAGCGTCAACCCTTGGGAAGACACGCCGGGCTCGGCTCACCGGGCGATCAAGCGGTTCGGCCTCAGTGGCTTCCGCTGGCGCTGGCTCCTTGGAACTAAGACGCAGCTCGAACCGGTCTGGCGCAGATATCACATCCAGGTCCGGCGTACGACCGGGGACATCGAACACAGCGACGCGCTCTACCTCGTCGATTCCAAGGGCTTCGAGCGCGCCGGGATGGTCTATCCATTCCTGCCGACCTGGGTCGCCACCGACTTGAAGACGCTGGCTTCAGAAGCCGAATGACCAGTGGCGACTGCGCGAACGCTAGTCGGGGATCGGCCGCAGACCGCGCTGGCTCGAGCGCTGCGGCCACGGTTGCTGACTGCCTCGCGCATGGAGCAGCTTGCGCAGAGCCAGCTTCTGGCGCGGCGTGTGTCCTGCCGCGAAGGGACGGTGGAGGCGGGCGGGGACCAGCATCAGGGTTGCAAGTATCGCCACCAGAATCGCCGCGGCAAAGAGGTTCATGAGGATGATCGCTGAAATGGACATGGCGTCAGGCTACCCAATTTTAGGATTCGGTGACCACCCGGCCACCGCGGTCGTGGACAGCTCGTTGAGGGTGCTGACTACGCTCACGCGGATGCGGGCAGGCGGGGGTCGGCGTCTCGTTGCGGACCATCAGATGGGGATGGCGGTGAGGGTGGAGGCGCTTGGGAAGCAGCATCAGCGCGGTCAGGAGCAGCACCAGGAGCGCCGCCACGCCTACATTGAGCGCGATTATCAGGGGAACGGACATGTTCGGTACCTCCGCAGGGATTCGGTAGGGGGACGAGCTCTCGATCTTGGTTCGAGGGGGAATCCCATCCAGGGTGGCGAGCGAACCTTTGGCTGGCCTTAACTGAAGCTGAGAATTCACTAAGAAGGAGGACGCAATGCCAAGATATGTCTATGACGCAGCGCAGGTGAGGATCCTCCAGCGGGAGGGGCGGGTCGTGCCGGTCTCGGAGGTCGACTGGAGCGAGCAGGTGGGGGCGTTCACCGAAGAGCCCGTCGAGGGGTTTGCAATCGTCCCAGCCAACGGCGTCGCGATCCACGAAAACGAACCTTTTCGGACCAGCGACGCCGCCGAGACCGAGCTGCGGGAGATCCGCGAATGGCCGGAGCCGTCGGATCAGGATGCCGCCGACGCGATTCCCTGGCCGCAGCCGGCCGGCTGACGGTCCACGCTGGTGATGAAAAAGGGCCTGATCGTGGCGATCGCCGCGATCGTCGCAATCGTTCTCGCGGTCGGCGGCGCCTCCGAACCGGTGGAAGCAACGGAAGCATCAGTGGCCGCCTGCGGCCGATCATCTTCTCCGTCCGTGGTCGGGCTCGCGGGGGGGCGTCCCGGCTCCGTGGTCGCCGGGCCGATGCGCATCCCCCGTCAGCCGCTGGCGAGCATGGGGGAAATCAGGAACGGCCAGCTCGCCGCAAGGATGCCCGTCCTCGTTGCCGGCCATCGCTACGTCGTTCTCAGCGTTCCGCTCGCGCTTCGTAATCGCGTGTTCCTCTACTACGGTCACGTCGCCGCCGGCGGAGGGCGCCCCATGGCCTCATTCCGTGGCGCTCCTGGCTATGCGGAAATCGAGTTCCAGCCTTGCCGGGACCTGCCTCGCACTGCCTGGCCGGGGGGGATCCGTGTGATCGGCCGCGGCCCGGTCAGGCTGCTGGCGACCATCGAGGGGCAGCCAAGCTCGACGCAACTCGCCCTAGGGCTCCCGTCATCGGGACGGAACTGATGCTCCGCGCGACGGCGTAGGACTCGCCAGGACCGCGTGAAGCGGAGGGGGGGTAAGTTGGCCTGGCTGAGCTGGTACCAGCTTTGGTACCCGACGCATCGTCCGATGCGTCCCACAAGTCCTGAGCCGGGGACGGAGGGGACGGAGGGACGCGTCGGGACGCATCTGGCACTGCTGTAAGCCGGCCGGGGGCCCGAGCGGTCGCAGGTTAAAATCCTGTCTCCCTGATGATCGAGAGCCCGCCTGGGAAGCGGGCTTCCGGGCTGCACTGGCTCGATGATCAACTCAGAGGGAGCTTCGTGGTACCAAGTTTGGTCCCGCTAGAGCTTTTTGACGAGTCCCTCCATCGCCTCGACGCACTTGACGCGGTACGGCTCGTTGACCTGAATCCGTTGGCCCATAACGTCGAGCCGTCCGGACTGCAGCCGGTAGAACGGGCAGCCTCGCGCGGACGCGACGACCCGGTCGTCTGGAAGTCTCGGATCTCGACGACCCCCTCTTTGATGGCGTCGAAGGTGAACTTGTCGGCATGGGCTTCCAGCAGACGATCGCCTCCCGTTCGTGTTTGAGGCCAGCGACACCGAGACCTACTTCACCGACGGCTTTGACCCGGAGCCTCGCGCGCGACGGATCTTCCGCTTCCCGCAGCCGGCGACTCTCGCGGGCATCCTCAAGCGCAAGGATGATGAGCATCGGACCTGGCGCGGCAAGGCCGGCACTTCGCCGCCGCTGGACGAGAAGCCGTTGCGCCCAGCGCAGATCGAGGCGATCAACGGCGTCGAGCGGAACCTCGCCGAGCAGCGCTACGACCGCAGCCTCGTTCGTGCAGATGGCCACCGGCGCGGGCAAGACGTACACCCGTGACGCTGTCCTACCGGCAGCTCAAGCACGGCGGCTTCGATCGGATCCTCCTCCTCGTCGACCGCAACGACCCTCGCCAAGCAGACGATGGCCGAGTTCGAGAACTACCAGCGCCCGACGACGGCCGGAAGTTCACCGCGACGCCCTGACCCGCTTCGTGCGGACCTACTCGTCCTGATTCCTCCAGCGCTCCTCTGCGTCTTGGCATTCTCGTCGGCGTCGATTGGATTGATTGGTGGATACCCGCGCTGGACACCTGATGGGCCGTTGCCCTCGTCTTGCTTGACACTGAGACCGGGAAGTGAGAAATTGGATCGTCCAGCCCTGGTGTCCAGTCGGAGGCCCTATGACGATGCAGCTGCAACAGAGGTCGGGCGTCCGCCGCTCGGGACAGGCCCTTGCTTTGGTTTCGATCGCCGCGCTCGGGGTGTTGGGACTGATGTCGAGCGCCGCAGAGGCATCCGTCCTTCATTTCAAGGGCAGCGCCAGCGCCGACGCCCAGACCCAGATCAGCTTTGATGTCTCGGGCCACTTCGGCAATGTGAAACAGGGCAAAAAAACGAAGAGGATCTTCCTCGCCAGCAAGGTCTCCAACGTCAGCGTCGAAAACCAGCTGTTCACCTGTTATGACGCGACCGGCAGTGCCGTCCAAGAAGGCCGATCCACCATCCCCTACGACTTCAACAGCATCAAACCCATGACGGTCGCCAAATCGGGGAAATTCTCGGGGGTCTACGAATTCCTAACCAGCGGTCACGTCGTCACCCGAGAGACCTTCACCGGAAAGATCACCGGCCGCCAGGCCAAAGGCACCTTCCAGGCTCAATATGACCCGGGGGGCATCGAATACGGGTACTGCGGCAACATGACCGGCGAGCCCTACAGCGCCAAGGGATGATGCTCGCCGATGCCTCATGGTTGTGAATTACACGGGCTCCAACATCTGTCGCGGCCATAAATGAAATCGATGTCTCGCGCTCGAGCGCTCCGCGTCTTCTCGGGTGCCGGACTCGCTCTGGTCCTCGCGATCCTCATTGCCGCCCCGGTCTCCGCCGACAGCGTTGGCAACGCCCGCTACGAATACAAGGTGACCGGGTTCGACTACAAGGCCATCGGCCTGCTAGACGCGAGCAAGTTCAATACGGCCGCCTGCACCCCGGAGGATCAATTCTGGAGCGGAAGGGTTATCACCAACACGGCCGACGCGGAACTCTCCCAACTCGATCACGGCAGCGGTAAAGCCGAAATCCACGAACACGGGACCGATGGCGAAATCAACGTCGTTGCGAAAGTCTTTTCCAAATTTTTCGCTGCCCACCACGAAACGACCGCCTGCGATGAATATGGCTCGGTCAGCAACTTCACCTCGACGCCCTGCACCGATGAAGAAGAATCGACCTTACGCGCGAACGTCGAAATCAGAGGAGGCGTGGGTACGAGCGTGAAGGTCAATTGGAGCTTCTCCACGAGTGGCGAAGGAAGCCTCGTGCCCAACAACTTCGAGTGCGTCAAGCAGTTCAAGTTTCCCGACGGCGGCGGCAGCAAGTGCTCGAGGAGCTCAAAAAGCAGCGACCTCACCGTCGTGGCCAGTCCAACGCTGAAGCTTCCTTTCCGATGCCTTGGCAAAACGATGGTCCCACCGCCGGGCAGTGAAGCGACTAGATTCGGGTCCACCGTGACCGCATCCGGTGCGCTTTACCTCAAGCGCGTCCGCCAAAGCCCGTGATTTCGGCGAAGCCGAGGTTCCTGGTCGCGGCGCTCGTCGTGATCGCCGTCCTGGTTCTGCCCGCCGCCGCCCAGGCCTCCTCTTACGACCTCGCGATCAGCGAGACCCAGTCGGCGACGGTGATCGAAAAAGGCGGATTGGTCACCTTCACGGCTGACGTCGTCAACCAGGGGACCAGGGCGGAAAACGTCTACGTCGAACTCTCCTCACTCGGCGGCCACGGCCGCGGCGCCGATGATCCCTACCTGTCCTTCTCGACCTCGCAGGGCACCTGTAGCGACCAGTCTGGCCCTGCCTACGGCACCGTCTACAACCTGATCGTCTGCGAACTGGGGCCGCTGGCGCCCGGCGCCAGAGCCCAGATCACCGCCGTCGTCAAGGCAAACCAGTCCGCCCATTACTTTGCCTACCTGCTGCCCAACGCCAACGAAGGCGGCTACCAGGATGCCGACAACAGCGACAACGTCGTCTTCAGCCGAGTCACCGCGAGCACGCCGCCGCTGATCAGCGGCTCGCCGAAGATCAAGCTCAGCGGCTTGCCCAAGGGCTGTGCCACCGGCGATTTCACTTTCACCGCGGTCGCAAAGATCGACGGAGTGAAGAAGGTCTCCGCCTCGCTGTTCTACTACGCCGAAGGCGAAGGCGAGAGCTGGAAAAAGACGGCAAATGGCTCGCGGCTGACCGCAAAGGTGGATTCATCGCGTCTCTCCAACGAACTCGGCCTCTCCTACGAGCTGATGATCAAAGCCAAGCTGGGCGGCGGCAGGCACTTCAGCAAGAGCGCGACCTTCGAACTCTGCTGAATCCGCGTTCCACAAGCCCCGAGCGGGGGACGGGAGGGACGCGGGGGACGCCCCGGGTCGCATATGGCAGTGGTGTAGACCGGCTTGGGGCCCAGCGGCCGCAGGTTCCCAATACTTGTCTCCGATCATCGTTGCGCGTCCCCTGCGTCCCCGTCGATACTCGAGGCCCTTTATGAAGGTCGAATCGAGTCCGGATGTCGACGATCTGCTCGGCGGGCTTCGCCCGCCCGTAGAAGTAACCCTGGACGAGATTGCAGTCGAGGCCGGCCAGGCGAGCGTTGCACTCGGCGCTCTCGACTCCCTCGGCAACCACTTGCAAGCCGAGGCTATGGGCAAGCTCGATCGTCGAGCTCACGATTGCGGCGTCGGCAGAGGAGTCCAGCATCCTCATCACGAAGGAACGGTCGATCTTCAACGCGTCGATCGGCAGGCGGCGGAAATAGGCGAGGGATGCGTTGCCGGTCCCGTAGTCGTCGATCGCCAACCTCACGCCAAGGCGGTGCAGCTTGCCTAGAATCGTCCGTGCCCGCGGACGCCGTGACGCATCAGGCATCTTCGACCTCGTCGGGAAACTGGGGGTCGAGCAGATCGCGCGGGCTTATGTTGACCGCGACCGACAGCATCATCCCGGCCTCCCGCCACTCCCGCCACTGGCGGAGGGAGACGTCGAGCACGTATCCGGTCAGCTCGCGGATCAGACCGGTGTGCTCTGCGAGAGGGATGAACTCATCGGGCATCAGCGGGCCCCGCTCGGGGTGCTGCCAGCGCACGAGTGCCTCGACTCCCCGGAGCTCCCCTGTCTTCGGATCGTGCTGAGACTGATAATTGACCGTCAGCTTGTGATCGGAGATTGCTCGGTGCAGCTCGGCCACCAGGCTGAGGCGCGCCGGTGAGTTGTCGTCGTGCTCGTCGTCATAGAGAGAAGGGGTATGGACCTCCTTGCTGCGATACATCGCGACGTCGGCGCGGCGAACGAGCGTCGCCGCGCCGGCGCCGTGGTCGGGGAAGAGTGCGATGCCGATGCTGGCGTCGACCTCGACCTCGACGCCGTCGACCTCCCGGGCTCGGGCGAAGAGCTCGCGCAGCTTCTCAGCCAGGGCAAGGACGGCGCTCGGGTCGGTGATCTCGAGGGCGAGGATCGCGAACTCATCACCGCCGAGCCGGGCGACGGTGTCGCCGCGGCGCATCTGTGCCGGGAGCTCGGCGGCGAGCGCCTGTAGCAGCCGATCACCACTGGCATGCCCGAGGGTGTCGTTGACGTCCTTGAATCGGTCGAGGTCGATCAGCAGCACGGCGAACTGGGTCCGGTTGTTCTTGGCGTCGAGTAGGGCGACCTCGCAGCGCTCGTGGAAGAGCACCCGGTTCGGCAGATCGGTGAGGTCGTCGTAGTAGGCCTTGTGCTCAATCTCGTCGACCTGGTTCCTCAGGGTCCGCGTTACGCGTCTGAGAATCGGAAAGAACGAGAGGTACAAGGCAAGAAGGAGCGCAGCGGCGCCACCTGCGATCGGGACGAAGATGCTGCGAGCTTCACTGGCGATTGGTCCGTAGTCGGCTTAGATCTCGAAGACCCCGACGGGAGGACCCCCCTTGACCGCTACCGGAACGTAGTTCTCGAGGACAGTCGTGCTGGGGCCGGCCCCGCCCTCGCCGTCCAGGGTCGAGACGTCGCTCTTCGGTGAGCCGGCCATGATCTCCGGGATCTCGGCGAAGTCGTTGGGGCGGGTTCCGATCAGCTGGTGGTCGGAGGACTAGACGACGACGCCCGCCGGGTCGTAGAGCTTGACCCGCAGACCACCTGATTGCAGCAGCTCGCGCCGGGAGAGTCGGTCGAGTTCGGCCAAGCGCCGGCCGTGGGGCGGTGCGGCGAAGTCAGACCCGCGCAACCGATCGGGAAGGATCGCAGTGGCGATGAATTCCGCGTGGTTGCGGGCCGTCTGCTCGGCGTGTTCGGTCGCACATAGTTGCGAACGAAGAAGAAGACCCCGCCGGCGGCGATCAGCAGGGCGACGCCGGCGTAAAGGCCGAAGCGACGGGCGAGCCGCGGCGGTTTCGCCGGTCCCTCGTAATAGGCGCGGTTGGTCGACCATCTCGGCATGTCCTTGAGCTATCGGCATCGTGTTTTCGGCCATCGTGAACCCTGGCTGTGGGACCGCCCGCGCTGGTACCAAAAACGCGCGGAGCGCGGGGGAGAGGCCGCTGACCTCGTTGCCTCCTTCAGCCGCTCGCCGTCGCGGCCCCACTTGGCCGAGCTCGATGACGTAGCCCCGCTGGGCCGAGGGACGGCGCCCGTTGCCGCTGCCTCCCAGCGCGTCGGTGACGCCACCACCGCGTCGCCGGACAATCTTCAGCCTTGATTGCAATTCTCAAACCGAGGGTATGCGGCCAGCGATGAACGACAGTACTTTCGCCGAAGCAGTCGAGCAGGTCGGGAAGGTCATCGACTGGGCTGGGGTAGCGGCCATCGTCCTCGGCCTCCTGCTCGCCACCAGTCTCTTCGCACGGCAGATATTCCAGCGGACGGACTTCGATGATTCCTACCGCTTCTACCGGCAGCGGGTCGGGAAGGCGATCCTTCTCGGGCTGGAGTTTTTGGTAGCAGCCGACATCATCCGCACCGTCGCTGTTTCTCCTAGCTTTCGGAGTGTTGGAGTGCTCGGCGTGATCGTGCTTGTGCGGACTTTCCTCAGCTTCACGCTTGAGGTCGAGCTCGAGGGACACTGGCCCTGGCAACGCGATCGCGACGGATCGACCTGACTCCCTCCCGCTCCGGCGATCGGCGGCGCCTGAGCCGTCGCAGGTCACCAGCGCCCGACGACCCCCGGACGCCATCGCGTCGGTCGTCGGGCATCTGCTAGTTGGCTATATCTGCCTTTCGGATCTTTCCGAAAAGGCTGACCAGGCGGCCGAGGTCGGTCCCGCTCAGGTTCGATCGCTGTCCCTTCGATTTAAGCGCGATGTCGCGGACTTCCTTGCGCTCCTCTGGGGTCAGCCGATTCCAATATTTGCGCCCCTCGACGTTCAGCCAGACGATCGCCGCCAGAACCCTTTTCCAGGGCACTTTTCGCGCGGCGAAAAGCGTTGAGACGACCCATGTCGGCATTTGCATTCTCCCTTCGAGACCGAGAACCAGGGAATAACAGAGGACTACGGCTCATGCTTCAGCTACGCGGCTTAACGGCACCGACTCGCTTGGCAACGGCCTCGCCGACCTTGCCCGCGGCGCCAATGGCAACCCTGCCGACTCCAACTCCGGCCTTGGCGGCGCCCGCCGCTGCCCTCTTCAGGTCGTTCCCGCTGTCCTTCGCCTCGCTGGTCGCTCTGGTTGCCGCTGCTTTTTTCGCCGCCGTACTGCGCTTGGCTGCTTTTTTCGCCCGGGTCGCCGCCGCTTTTTTCCCCGCAGCGCTGCGGTTGGCTTTGGTGGGTTCAGTCATCGTGGGTTGTCCTTTCGGTCGAGGTAGGGACGGTCCACCTACCCGATTGAGCCGGGAACCATCGGGCGGAGGGCGGCATTCGGTTCTCGGGAGGAGCCGCCGCCAAGCCGAGGTTTCGCTGATTTGCCGCGCTGCAGAGGCGTATGACGTAGGGCTCGAAGTCGAGCGAGGGGCGGTGTGTATTCCGGACGCGCACTTTGCCCATCACCGGTCCTGAAGGTATGGCCCGGCCCGGGGCTCGAACGCCGCTACGCACCTAGACCGCAGCTATATGCGGCTCGCCCCGTGGGTGCCCTACGGCGAAGCCATCCAGTCGACCCTGGTCGCGAAGGATGTCGACCTGAGCAAGGTCGTTCTGAGCCCGATCCTGGGAGCCGATCTAGCGAGCTTCCGGTTCAAGTGATGGTGTAAGACGGCTGGGGACCGAGCGGTCGCACATTCAATGCGATCTCAAGACCTATTGGCTCCCGGCAGCGTCCAAATCCTCGAGGTCGGCGAGGTCACGGGTGCGTCCCGCGGCTCTCTTCATAGCTTTCAGGTCCTCGATCGAGCAGATGAGGACGGTCACTCCGAGGATCTCGGCCTTGCTGGCTCGCGAGCGAAGCTCCTCGTAGGCCGGGACTCCGTCCAGGCCCTGGACAATGTCGAGGCGGCCGAGGTCCGTCTCGATCGCGACTTGCCTGCCGCCGGCCAGCGCGGAAGCAATCGATATCGGACTGCCAAGCAGGGCTTCGCCCTGCTGCACATGCCCACCAGCGGCTACCGCGACCTCGGCCACTCGCTTGAGGTTGTCGACGTCGGGGGCAACCACGACATCGACGTCTTTCGTTCCTCGTACAACGCCCCACGCGTTCACGGCAAGGCCGCCCACGACGACGAACCCGGCGCCCGCGGCGGCGAGTCTCCGCAGCAGCTCGTCGAAAGCTGGTTCGGTCAACTCGCGTGGGCGGCGCCGGTAAACCGCATCAGCTTGTGGCTGAGCGCGATGCCATCGGCCAGATTCACGCTGAGCGTACGCTGTGCGTCTTCGCGAAGCCGCTGCACACGCACCGCCTTCGCGATCGTGGCGCCGGATGGAGTGGTCTTCTGGCGTTCCTTCACGGTTAGGAGATGCTAGCGACGGTGCCGCACGACGCCGTCCGCTTTCGCTCGAGACGAGCATTCCCGGTGTCTTCGCCGTCGGCTATGTCCGCGACGGATCGATGAACCGTGTTGCCTCGGCGGTCGGAGAGGGCTCGATCGCGGTCAGGCTCGTCCACGAGGTATTTGCGATCGAGCGCCTCCCGGTCGTTAACCGGCGCTCAGTAGTTCGGGGGATCCCGGTATTCCCCAGGCTGCTGTTGGTTGCGGGGGTCTACTGCGCCGCGTCGGTCATCGACCAGAACTTCCGATTGCCTGGAACGACGCGACCAGATCGCCCACTGCCAGATCGCAATGGCGAGGCCAACAACGCCGACGATCATCAGGATCAGTCCGATGGTCTTCAGATCCAGGCCCTTGACGTGGAGATGGGTGGCGAAGCGGAGGATCGCGCCTGCCGCGATCAGGAAGATGCTGCCTGCGAAGGTCATATCGCCGGCCCCCTAGAAGACGCGGCGGAAGAGATAGATGGCCAGCAGGATCAGGATGATCACTATCAGGATTCCTACGATCGTCAAGACGAGCTCCTTGTCAGGTTGTGTTGCTTTTTTGTGGAAAGGTGAAACGGAATCGGTCGCCGCGATCAGTCCACACGGCGGTGCGCAGTTGGCGCTTACAGCTCCTCCTCTATCTCTTCGGCCTTCGCGCCGTGGCGGCGAGCACGCTCCCGCTCGCGCTCCACCCGCGCACTCGTGTCATCCGACTCCTCGGCGAGCTGATCGGCACGGCTGCGCTGCTCTTCGGCCAGGCGCGCATGGCGCTCGGCCTCGGCGGCCGCCTCAGTCGCCTCGGCCCGCTTTGCCTGCTCCTGCTCGGAGAGGTCGGTTGCCTTCGCCGCCCGGACCTCGGCCTCGCCGCGGTGGGCGACGGCCTGTTCCGCGAGGCGTTCCTTCTCAAGCCGGCGGCGGGCTGCTGCCCGGCGGCCGGCAACGGCCGCGACCCCGACCAGAATCATAACCACGATCACGATTACGACAATCAACACGGCGGACATCTGCATTTCTCCTCTCGTTAGGGCAACCGGCGACTGTGCCGGCCTGCGTGGCCCTGGAGCTCAGAGAGCCGTGCAACGCAGCGCCCACTTCTCCTCGACCCGATCGAGGAGCCTTACCCCTTCCCGCTTCAACGAAAACCATGTGCATTTGTCAGGCGCAACATCGACTAGCTCTGGATCTGGGCCCTCTTGGCCTGGGCGGCGGCGAACGACGCAGCGGGAGAACGGCGTGCCTTTCTCGCCGGTCACCGGCTTCTTCGAGAAGCCGTGACATTGCTCGGCGCGCCCCTCGCCCACGGCCGGCTCGCTCTCCTCGAGCGCAACGCTCGCGCGCCTGCGCCTCAGCAAGTCGATCGACAGCGGTCGGACCCGGCACCGCCGCGCAGTCGATCGCTGCCCATGCCGCCCTTCAGCAGATCTCCTCCGCGACCGGCCTTGATCACGTCGGGTCCGTCGCGGCCGAGCAGCCGATCGCCTCCGGCACCGCCCAAGATGCGGTCGGCCGCCGAGCCGCCGACGACGAGGTCGTTGCCTGCTCCGGCGCAGATCAGGTCCCGCCCCGCGCCACTGCGGATCGTGTCGTTACCGCCCAGGGCGACGATCACATCCGGACCGGGAGTACCGCCGATGACGTCGGCGGGATGTTGATCTGGGTGCTCATGATCCCTCCGTCTTATCGCGGGTCTGTGAACGAGATGAGACCGGCAATCCTCCTCGATGGGGCCGCAGACTACAAGTGAGAGGCTTGGCGAAGCACGCGCTGCCGTCTCTGCCCGCTAGGCGGCCGCGGAGGTGTTCAGTGCGACGGCGGCGCGGATCAGCGCCTTCAGCGCTTTCTCGTCGATCTCGTCGCCCTCGTGGAAATCGATCGCCCGCCTGGTGTTGCCATCGAGGCTGGAGTTGAACAGGCCCGAGGGGTCATCCAGCGAGGCGCCCTTGGCGAAGGTCATCTTCACCGCGGCCTTGTAGGTCTCGCCGGTGCAGATCATCCCGTCGTGGTACCAGGTCGGCACGCCTCTCCATTTCCACTCCTCGACCACTTCGGGGTCGGCCTGCTTGATCACGGCCCGGACCTGGGCGAGGATCTCTCCCCGCCAATCGTCCAGCTCCTCGATCCTCGCGTCGATCAACTCAGAGGGGGTGTCTTTCTTGCCTTGCTCCATGACTGCCCAAAGGCTAGCGTCATCCCCTGGAGTAGGCTCGGACCGTGATCTTCGCCTTCAGATACACCCCCGTCGCCGGCGATCCTCAACCCGTGGGGACAGGCGAGGGGAGCGGCGACACGGCCGCTGTCGATGCCTTCGAGGACCTCCGACACCAGAGCGCCGGGGTCGGTCTGCCAGCCGGCGAATATCAGTACCGGGCGCTGGAGCAGGGAGGGATTCCGGGCGTCATGCCCGGCGCCTCGAGCGGCCCGGACTTCTGGGCGCCGCTGGTCCTCGATCCCGACGGAACCATCAACGTCTAGACGCGGTTGCCGCGGGTCAGAAGCCCGATCGCGCCGGTAGCTACGGTTGAGCGGTGTTCGGCACCGAGAACGTCCTCTCGCTGATCCCCGGCCTGGCGCAGGAGCGACCGCCCCACGCCAGGGAGGTGGACGGGTTCTTCGGCGCCGACTCGATGGTGCGCCGCCTGCACCGCGAGCGCCTGGTTCTCTTCTCGGGCGTTCGTGCTCTGCTGATGCAGGCCTGCGACCCGCTCGGGGTCGTCGGCTTCCAGCGCCACTCGATCATCTTCGACGATCCGCAAACCCGCCTCCAGCGCACCGACGAGCGGATGTCGCGGATCTACTTCGGCGGCGTCGAGGAGGCCGAGGAGACCGGCCGCGTGGTTCGGGCGATGCATCGCCGGGTGCGGGGGACGACCGAGGCCAGATATGGGCCGATCGCCAAGGGGACCGCCTACGACGCTTCCGACCCCCGGCTCGGCCTCTGGGTCCTCGCGACCCTGGCCGACTCCGCGGTTGTCTACTACGAGCGCATCTTCGGCGCCCTCACCGAGGACCAGCGCGAGCGCTACTGGAGCGAGTACCGCCAGGTCGGGGAGCTGCTCGGACTGCCGCCGGACTCGATGCCCGGCACGTATCTGGAGCTGAGGGAGTACATCGCCGGCCGGCTCGGCGACGGCAGCCTCTGGATCTCGGACGAGCGCCGCGAGCAGACCGTCGTCATGATCCTCGAGCCGCCCTTCTCCGGCTGGCGGCGCGCGGCCGTGATTCCCGTCAACGAGACGATCAGGCTGATCTCCACCGGGCTGCTGCCCGCCGAGATTCGCGGCCTCTTCGGGTTCCCCTGGGACCCGGCGCGCGAGGCCCTGCTGCGCTCCGCCCTGCTGCAGCTGCGATTCGGCAGTCACCTCTGGCCGGATGCCGTCCGGCTTCATCCGGCCGCGCGGGCGCTTGTCGGTGAGCGCTACGGCGCCCTGGCCGCGTAGCTCAACGCGCCTCAGAGGACGCGGGACACGCGGTACTCGACCCCGTAACCGGGGCAGCCGCGGCCTTCGGCCACGAACAAAGTACTGGACGTAGATGTGGGCGCCGTCGCCGGTCTCGATCTGGATCCTGACGTCGATCCGCCCGTAACCGTCGGGCTCGATCAGGAACCACTCGCCGCCGCCGCGGTCCGGCGCCGACCGCGACCGGCGGCTGCAGCTGCGCCTGATAGGTGAACTCATAGACAAGATCCATACGACCTGTCCATTTTCAACCGCTGATCTCCCCGACTAGACTTCGACTTCAGCCCACCCCGCGAGCGAAGGGTAAGAACTTGAGCACTTACGCAGTAGTCGATCCAGCGACGGGAGAGACCGTCAAGGAGTTCCCGACGATCAGCGACGAGGGGCTTCGCGCGGCCATCGGCCGGGCGGATGAGGCGCACCGAACCTGGTCGCGGTCGACCAGCGTGGCCGACCGCGCGGCGCTGATCCGCCGGGTCGGCGAGCTTCATTCCGAGCGTCGCACGGAGCTCGGCGAGATCATCGTCCGCGAGATGGGCAAGCCGATCGAGCAGGCCCTGGGAGAGGTCGACTTCGCCGCGGAAATCTACGAGTTCTACGCCGACAAGGCCGAGGAGCTGCTGGCCGACGAGACGATCGCCCTCGCCGACGGCGAAGGCACGGCTGTCGTCAAGCGCGACTCCGTCGGGCCGCTGCTCGGGATCATGCCCTGGAACTACCCCTACTACCAGGTGGCGCGCTTCGCCGGCCCGAATCTGATGATCGGCAACACGATCCTGCTCAAGCACGCGCCGCAGTGCCCCGAATCGGCCGCGGCAATGGCGCAGATCTTCGCCGACGCCGGTTACCCGGAGGGTGCCTACGAGAACATCTACGCCTCCAACGAGCAGGTCGAGTGGGTTATTGCCGACCCGCGCGTGCACGGCGTCTCGGTGACCGGCTCCGAGCGTGCCGGCGCCGCAGTCGCCGAGATCGCCGGTCGCAACCTGAAGAAGGTCGTGCTCGAGCTCGGCGGCTCTGACCCCTTCATCCTGCTCGGGACCGATGACCTCGACAAGGTCGTCGGCGAGGCGGTCGAAGCCCGCTTGGAGAACACCGGGCAGGCGTGCAATGCCGGCAAGCGGTTCATCGTCATCGACGAGCTCTACGAGCCCTTCCTGGAGAAGTTCACCGCGGCGCTCAGCGCGGTCAAGCCGGGCGACCCGACCTCCTCGGATACGGCGATCGGACCGCTCTCCTCGAAGACCGCGGCCGACCGTCTCGAGGAGCAGGTGAAACGGGCGATCGACCAGGGGGCGACGATCGTCACCGGCGGCGGGCGCGAGGGCAACTTCTTCGAACCGACGGTGATGACCGACGTCAGCAGCGACAACGACGCCTCCCGCGAGGAGTTCTTCGGTCCCGTCGCCCAGGTCTACCGGGTCGCTTCCGAGGACGAGGCGGTCGAGGTCGCCAACGGCACCGCGTTCGGACTCGGCTCCTACCTGATGACCAACGACAGCGAGCAGGCCAAGCGCGTCGCCGACCGGATCGAGGCCGGCATGGTCTACGTCAACATCGTCGGCGCCGACGCGGCGGAGCTGCCCTTCGGCGGCACCAAGCGTTCCGGCTTCGGGCGCGAGCTCGGCCGCTTCGGTGCCGATGAGTTCGTCAACAAGAAGCTGATTCGGACCGCCGCCTAGCCCGGTCCGACCTCAGCCGACCCGGAGGACCTGGGCGCTGCGGCAGCTGCTCACGGTTCGACCGGCCGCCGATGAACCACTACGACGAGGACATCGGTCAGCTCGCGATCGGCCGGGGAAGTTCATCACCCACTTCGAAGCGTCGACGGCGGCAACAAAGTCTGAGCTACAGACCCGCGGGATGGCGGGCGACGAAGGCCGGCAGGATGCGCGCCTCGGGCGCGGCCATCTTCCAGCGCGGCCCCCGGACCCCGGGCCGGTCGTCGCGGGTGTCGAAGCGCAGGCCGGCGACGACCATGAAGACGTGCTCGGCGTTGGCGTAGATGGTGATCCAGCGCCCGGCGCCCGCGTCCCCCCAGTAGGCGAGCTGGCCGGAGACCATCGTCGTCTCGAGCAAGCCGGCACCGTGCAGGGCATAGCTGACCGCGCCCGAGCAGTCGTAGCCCTTGCTGAGGAAGCTGGCGTGACCGCCGCCCCAGACGTAGGGACGCCCGTTGATCTGGTTGGCCGCGGCGATGACCCGCACCACGGCCTCGGGGGCGCCCGGCGGCGCGATCGCCCGCCCGTTTACGAGGCTCGCTCCGCAGGAGGCGCTGGTCCGGATCCCGCCGCTGGGGATCGAGGCACAGCCGGCACCCCAGGGGATCGTCTGCCCGCCCGCCATTGCGGTGGGGACTCCGAGTCCGAGCAGCGCAGCGGCAAGCGCGAGCGAAATGGCGATCGTTTTCCTCATTGCCGCTGAGTCTCGCAGCAAACGGCGGTCAGGCACCCCACCCGGATAGGCCTGGATGTGCCCCTCCACCTCGAACCAGTACTCGCGAAAGTGAGTGCAGCGCCCGTCCTCGAGTCCAGCTGGGCGATGAAGCAGCCGGCGACCGCCCCTCTTCGCCCTCTCCGAGATTCCCGCGGTCGAGGTGCAGGTCAAGGGCGATCGCTTCAGCGCCCGCGCCCGAGCGCGCCTGAGCCGCGCCGCTCCCGCCGCTATTCGAGCAGCAGCTTGAGGATCGCGGTGGTGCCGATCACGACGATCAGCGCCCGCAGCGTGTCGGCAGACAGGCGGCGTCCGTAGCGGGCGCCGATCTGGCCGCCGACGATTGAGCCGGCGGCGATGATCAGCGCCGGCCCCCAGGCGACGTCGGCGACGAGGGCGAAGTAGAGGCCGGCGACGCCGTTGACCAGCGCCGCGAGGACGTTCTTCAGGCCGTTGGTGCGCTGCAGGCTCTGCGGCAGCGCGACGCCGAGGATGGCGAGCAGGAGGATGCCCTGGGCGGCGCCGAAGTAGCCGCCGTAGACGCCGGTTGCGTAGATGGCCAGCGGCGGGAAGAGCCCGCGCTCGTGCCAGGAGCCGGGGCCGCGCTCGGCCAGGCGGCGGTTGATCCGCGGCTGCAGGACGACGAGGATCAGGACGATCGCGATGAAGACCGGGACGATCGCCTTGAAGGCCGAGGCGGGCAGGACGAGCAGCGCCACGGCGCCGGTGATGCCGCCGAGGACCGAGGCGGTGCCGAAGCGGATCGCCCGCTGGCGCTGGCCGGCGAGCTCGCGCCGGTAGCCGATCGCGCCTGAGAGCGAGCCGGGGACGAGCCCGATCGTGTTGGAGACGTTGGCCGTGACCGGCGCGTAGCCGAAGGCGAGCAGGACCGGAAAGGTGATCAGCGTGCCGCTGCCGACCACGGTGTTGACCGTCCCCGCCGCTATCCCCGCGGCGGCGATGGCGACGATCTCGCCGATGCTCACAGGGGGTGGGGGGTGCGACTCGCGCTCACGGAGCCGCGGACTCTACGGGGCCGGCTCAGGGGCTGGTGCTGATGCGCAGCAGACGACCGAGCCCCGCCAGCGCGCCCATCCCGATCCGCTCTCGCCTGCGGCTGGCGACCAAGGTGTCGGGGTATTCGAGCATCACCATCGAAGCCGGCCGCCGGCCGGTGGACGTTGCCGACGCGGACCGTCTGGCCCGAGCGGTTCTTGAAGGTGTGGACGGTGCCGGCGGGGACGGTCGCCGACTCACCCGTGGAGAGCGTCCGCGTGCCCGGCAGGCGCCACCATCCACGGATGCCGCAGAATTCGCCCCGTCGAGGAGGGCTGATGGCCTCGGTGGCGCCCGCCAACGTCGAGGCGACCGAGGCTTGGAGCGGCCCGCTCTTCGAGCGCTTCGTCCAGTTCCGGCCGGTCGTCGCCGACGGCCTCGGCGCGCACGGGGAGGCGGCGATTCGCGCCCACCCGCCAGAGCCGGGCGACCGCGTCCTCGATCTCGGCTGCGGCTTCGGCGACACCACCCAGCGCCGGGCGGCGCTGGTCGGCAGCGGCGGTGAGGCGGTCGGGCTCGACGTCTCCGCGCCGTTCGTCGAGCTCGCCAGGCGCGAGGCCGCGGAGGCGGGAGTCACGAATGTCAGCTTCCAGGTCGAGGACGTCCAGATCGCCGAGCTCCCGCCGGCGCACTTCGACTACGCCTTCTCGCGAATGGGAATCATGTTCTTCGCCAATTCGGTGCAGGCGTTGCGCAACGTGCGCGCGGCGCTGCGGCCGGGGGGACGGCTCTGCGCCGTGGTCTGGCGGCGCAAGCTCGACAACGACTGGGTCCACCGGGCCGAGCTCGTGGTCGACCAGTACCTCGAGCATCCCGACGAGACCGAGGAGCCGACCTGTGGGCCGGGCCCGTTCTCGATGGCCAACGCCGACACCGTCACCGAGCAGCTGAAGATCGCCGGCTTCGAGTCGATCTCGCTGCAGCGCAGCGACCTGCCGATGAAGCTCGGCGACGACCTCGACCAGGCGGTCGAGTTCACCCTCGCGATCGGCCCGGCGGGCGAGGTGCTCCGCCTCTGGGGAGATCGGGTCGACGAGATCCGGCCGAAGATCGCCCGCGAGGTTCGCGAGGCGCTCGCCGAGTTCGACGGCCCCGACGGCGTCGTCGCTCCGGCCTCGACCTGGATCCTCAGCGCCACCGCTCCTACGCACTGAGCGCGTAGGCCTCGGGCGCCGTGCCCTGCGGCGTCCCGCTCTATGGCCTCAAGATCGAGGCGGCGTCATCGGCTCCTTCCGGGTGACCAACAACCCCAGGTCGGGCCGGATCAAGTTCGAGGCCGGAGTCTCGGCGCCGATCATCCACGCCAACGGCGAATGGCTCGTCGCCCTCAGCAGCGGCAGCCTCGGCGGGGGGTCGGTGCAGGGAGCCGAAGTCGGGCTTCAGGTTCCGAACGGCGGCAGCAGTTCCGGACTGATCTACATCACCCTCGCGACCCGCAAGAGCAAGCGCAGCGGCAACATCCTCTGGAACTCCAACGGGTGCAACGTGGCGTTTGCCGTCAAGCCCGGCTGAGCCTCAGGTCGCGCGCAGCAGGTACTTGGCGAAGATCCGATCCGCCGAGTGCTCGGCGACGGCGACCTCGAAGCCGCACCGCACCAGCATCGGCTCGAGGATCCAGCTGAAGGTCGAGTGCTCGTCGCGGACGTGCTCCTCGAGCTCGGCCCGGCTCCATTCCGCCTCGGCGCCCCTGCCGCCGGTCGCGCACCAGGCCTCGATCCGCGCCTCGGCGTCGGCCGGCTCGAAGTCGTAGACGACGTCCCAGAGGCGCAGGACCCCGCCCGGCCGCAGCATGTCGCGGAGCCGGCCCAGCGCCACCGCCTTCCAGAAGTCGGGCAGGTGGTGGAGGGCGTAGCGCGAGTAGACGAAGTCGGCCGGGGCGCCGGCGTGCTCGTAGCTGAGGAAGCCAGCCTGGACCACCTCGACGTTGACCAGATCGAGCTCGGCGACCTTCGCCTGCAGTCGCTCCAGCATCGGCTCCGAGACGTCGACGGCGATCACCCGGGCACAGGCCGGAGCGACGGCGGCGGTGAACTGCCCGGTGCCGGCGCCGAACTCGGCCACGACCGACTCGCGGCTCAGCCCGAGTCCTTTGAGCAGAGCGACCTCAGCCGCCCCCCCGGCGTCCTCCTTGGCGTCGTAGCGCGCGACGTGAGCGGGATCCAGGTTCTCTCTACCTGCGTGTTCGAGCTCGTCGAGGAACCAGGCGGCCATCAGCTGCACTCGGCTCCCTGTCTGATTTTCTCGCCGAGTCTCGTATAGAGGGCCGGCAGGTAGCCGGCCGGTGCGATGAAGTTGTTCATCGCGCGACGGCGACGAGTCGGCGGTTGATCGAAGGCACGTTCATCCGAGTCTCCCTGTTGGTGGCGGTGCCGGACGGGGTCTTTCGATCCTACGCGGCGGTGCTGCCTTGATCGGCGCCGCCAGCGGGAAGCCCATCTCGGCGACCCAGGCGGGCAGGACGTCAGCCGGGTAGCGGGCCCACTTGGGCGCTGTGCCGGCGCCGCAGCCGCTCGAGCGAGAGCTCGGTCAGCTGCGGGTTGAGCGCCGCCGTCATCGGGCCCGGACTCCGACATGCCGGTGACCTCGTCGTCAGGGGCCGGCCACGGCCGCCGTCGCGGCGCCGACCTCGGGGCTGCCCAGCTCGCCCGCGAGCGTGAGGATCGCCCGGCTCGTCCGCCGGACCAGGCCGCCGCTCACCGCGCTCGGGAGCTCGACGACGAAGGCGGTGCCCGGCAGGGTGTGGTCCTGCCAGCCGGTGGCGCTGCCGGGGTAGCGGCTGAGGCGCACCAGCGGCAGCCCGACGAGCCCCGCGAAGCTGCGCTCGACCCACGGGTCGCCGCCGGAGCGGTCGACGACGCCGAAGGGCTGGTGGAACCAGATCGTGAGGTCGGGTCGGACGCGACGGATCAGCTCCACCGCCGCTCGCGACTCGGGCTCGGAGAGGGCGTGCGGGCCGGAGTATTCGAGACCGCCGAGGTGCTGCCAGGCGTAGGGGAAGTTGCGATTCGGCCGTCCACCGAGTGGCCGATCACCGCGCTGCGCGGCTGTCGCCGGAGCCGCGAGGATCGCGAGCAGGCAGACGCTCGTGGCAACGAGGGCGAGGGCGCGCGCGGTGGGTCTCCGATCCTGACTCATCTCAGAGATTCTCTAAAAAACGCCTTAAGACTCCCCCGACGTCGCGGGGTCTCGTTACACTGCCCCGAAATTGAAGACCGGTAAGCCGAGTCCGGGGGCCTAAAACCCCGGAGCGGGGGAACCAAGGTTTTGGGGCGAACCCATCCGATCAGGATGGGAGCGCAAGCTCCTTCAGCGCCAGCCCGACAGCTAACCCCGCAGGCCGACAGAGGAGACTGGTTTGCGGTTGCTGCGTGGGGCAAGAGCCCAATTCATAGCCTTATTCGTCGTCTCGGTGGCGACGGTCTTCCCGGCGACGGCACTGGGCGCCGGCGGCGGCCTGACCCCGACGGCGACCGACAACGGCACGCCTGCCACGGCGACGACGCCGACGCCGGCCTCGACCGAATGCTCGCCCCCCGGCGTCGTCCCGGTCAGCTGCACGCCGGTGGCCAAAGCCCGCCTGGTCCTAGGCGTCGCGGCGCCGCCGGAAACGGCTCCGGCCCCGGTCAAGGCGGGTATCGCCGCCGCCAACCTGATCCGCACCAAGCCCTACATCTGGGGCGGTGGCCACGCGCGCTGGTGGATGCCCGGCTACGACTGCTCGGGGGCGGTCAGCTTCGCGCTGCACGGCGCCGGGCTGATCACGGTGCCGATGGACTCCGGCGAAATGATGAACTGGGGTGTCCCCGGCAAGGGTCGCTGGATCACCGTCTACGCCAACGCCGGCCACGCCTTCGCGGTGATCGACGGCCTGCGCTGGGACACCGTCGGCGACGCCACCGGGACCGGCCCGCGCTGGCACCCCGACACGGTCTCGACCGCGGGCTACGTCGCCCGTCACCCGGCCGGCTACTGAGTCTCAGACGCGCCGCTCGCGACCGGCCCAGTGCTCGTCGCGCAGCGAGCGCTTGAGCACCTTGCCGGCGGTGCTGCGCGGCAGCTCGCGGAACTCGACCGACTTCGGCGCCTTGACTCTGCCGAGCTGGGCTTGCAGAGGGCGATCAGCTCGGCGTCGGTAACGGTGGTAATAGAAGCCGCCCTCGTCGCGGCGCCGCGGAGGACGATCTCGCCGTGCTCGCCGTCGCCGAGCAGGTTGCCCACCACCGGCGCCTGAACGCCGTCTTACACCAGTCGGGGGGACGCTCTCAGGCGTGCTTTAAGCAAATGTGCGTAGATTGTCGGGAGTGGCCACCCAGACGTATTCACTTCCGCCGGTTTCGGAATCCGCTCCGAGACCCGCCCGATCCGCCTGGAGGGATGCGATCGGTGGGTACGAGAGCTCCTCGCTGCCGCGCGCCCTGTTCGACCTGGCGACCTCAGTCCTGCCCTACGTCTGCTTGATCGTCGGCATGTACTTCCTGCTCCCGGTCTCGGTCTGGCTGACCCTGGCGCTGGCGATCCCTGCGGCCGGCTTTCTGCTGCGGACCTTCATCGTCTTCCACGACTGCGCCCACGGGTCGTTCACGGAGAGCAAGCGGGCCAACCTCTGGCTCGGGCGCCTCGCCGCCTTCCTCGTCTTCCAGCCGTTCGCCAACTGGCGCCACAACCACGCCATCCATCACGGCACCTCAGGTGATCTCGACCGACGCGGGGGCGGCGACGTGCCGACCCTGACCGTCGACGAGTACGCCTCCAGCCCCTGGCGGACTCGCCTCGGCTACCGGCTCTTCCGCAGCCCCGCTGTGATGTTCGGGCTCGGTCCGATCTGGTCGCTGATGATCGGCCCGCGGATCTGGTCAAACTCGCAACGCGCTCGCACCCGCAACAGCATCCTGCTGACCAACCTGGCGTTGGCACTGGTGATCGGCACGATCTTCTGGTTCGTCGGCCCCGGCGCCTGGCTGCTGGTGCAGCTGCCGACCGCGATCCTCGCCGGCACGGCGGGGGTCTGGATGTTCTACGTCCAGCATCAGTTCGAGGACGCCTACTGGGAGAGCTCGGAGGACTGGAACTACGCCGACGCGGCGCTGCGCGGCAGTTCCTACCTGAAGCTGCCGAAGCTGTTTCAGTTCTTCAGCGGCAACATCGGCCTCCACCACGTCCACCACCTCAGCGCCAAGGTTCCCAACTACAACCTGCAGCGCGCCCACGACGAGATGCCGATCTTCCGCGACGTGCCGGTCCTGAGCGTCCGTGAAGGGCTACACGCGATCCGCCTCAAGGTGATCGACCCGGCCAACGGGCGCTTGCTTACCTGGCACGAGGTCAAGCTTCGATCAACCGCAGTGCAGTCAGCTCCGCCAGCGTAGGCTGGCGTGGATGAGCGAGCCGCTGTCCCCCGACGCCTTCGCGATCGAGCGCGCCGAAGTGCGGGGGGTCGAGCTCGCCTTCATCCGCGAGGGCATCGGCGGCTACCCGCTGCTCCTGGTCCACGGCTGGCCGGAGACGAAGCGGATCTGGTGGCGCAACATCGAGCCCCTGGCTGCCGCCGGCTTCGAGGTGATCGTCCCCGACCTGCGCGGCTTCGCCGATTCCGGCCTCGCCGCCGACGGCTTTTACGACGTTGCTGCCCACGCCCGCGACATGCGCGCCCTGGTCGGCGACGTGCTCGGCCACGAGCGCTGCGCCGCCGCGGGCGGCGACCTCGGTGGCGGCGTGATCCAGGACCTCGGCCTGCGCTTCGAGGGCTTCGTCGAGCGCCAGGTGCTGTTCAACTGCATCATGCCCTTGCTGTCTGAGGAGTACGAGGCGGCCGGGATCGATCCCAAACCCTCGGCCGACATGCGGATGGCGACCGACTACTACCGCCGCCAGGGCCGCGAACCCGACCGGCTGCTGGCCGAGCTCGACAGCGAGGAGGAGCGGCTGCGCTACGTCGCCGAGTTCTACGGCCACCGCTTCTGGGCGACGCCGGGCGCCTTCGACCGGGCCGCGGCCGAGTTCATGGCCGAGCCCTTCGTCGACCCGGAAAAGCTGCTCGCCGGCTGGGGCAACTACGGCAGCGCCCTCGGCGAGCGGCAGCGCTCGGAGACGCCACGGTTCTTCGAGCGCAGCGCGGTGCCGACGTTGGCCCTCTACGGCCCCGACGACCACGTGATCTGGCGCAGCTTCCCGCAGATGTGCGAAGTCGCATTCACCGAGCTCGTCGGCCCCTTCGTCGTCGAGGGCGCCGGGCATTTCCTGCAGTGGGAGCGAGCCGAGCTGCTGAACAAGTCGCTCGAGTACTTCCTCGGCGGCCTGCTGCGCTGACGCCTGGGCGCAAAGTCACTAGGATGGCCGCTTCCCGCGCCCGGGAACCGTCATGAAGAAGCTTCTCGCCCCCGCCATCCTCGTCCTCGCGCTTGCCGCCCTCGCCGGTTGCGGCAGCAGCAAGAGCGACTCCAGAGGCGCCACCACCACGGCGAGCGCCGCCTCCTGCACGCCGGCCAAGATGCAGACCCAGAGCAAGGGGACGCTGACGATCGCGACCGACAAACCCGCCTACCCGCCCTACTTCGAAGACGACGAACCGGCCAACGGCGAAGGCTTCGAGAGCGCCGTCGGCTTCGCGATCGGCAAGCAACTCGGCTACAAGCCGGCGCAGGTGAAGTGGACGGTCGAGCCCTTCGACTCCTCCTACGCGCCTGGCCCGAAGAATTTCGACTTCGACGTCAACGAGATCTCGATCACCCCGGTCCGTGAAAAGGCGGTCGACTTCTCGGCGCCGTACTACAAGGCCAATCAGGCGGTGGTGGCGCTGAAGAGCTCGGCCGCGGCCAAGGCGACCTCGCTGGCGGATCTGGTGGACACCAAGATCGGCGTCCAGATCAACACCACCAGCCTCAGCGCGGTCGAAGACGAAATCGAACCGGGCAGCCGGCCGGAAGTCTTCAACAACTCCGGCGACGTCGTTACCGCGCTGAAGAACGGCCAGGTCGAAGCCGTCGTCGTCGACCTGCCGACGGCGCTGTACCTGACCGCGGCCCAGGTCACGACGGCGACCGTCGTCGGCCAGTTCGGCGGCGCCACCGGCGAAGAATGGGGCGCCCTGCTGAGTAAGGGCTCCTCGCTCACCGGCTGCGTCTCGCAGGCGATCGAAGAGCTCGAAAGCTCGGGAGAAATCGAGAAGATCACCCAGCGCTGGATGAGTCAGGCCGCCGGCGCACCCGAACTGCACTGAGCACCGGCGGCCGCGCTCCGCGTGTCCGCAGCACCGTCCCCGGCCGGGGTCAGAATCAGCCGCTGCTTGGCCGAGTCCGCGCTCATCAGCGATCGTCGCCTCGAACGGGAGGCTGCCAAGCGCCGCCAGGCCCGGCGCGGGCAGGCGATCGCGGTCGTCTCCAGCGTCGTCGTCCTCGGCGGGCTCGCGGCCTGGATCTTGACCAGCCCCGGCTGGCCGGTGGTGCGCGAAACCTTCTTCTCCTGGAGCGAATTCAAGAACGCCTTCCCGGAAGTCCTCGAAGGCTTCTGGCTCGACGTCAAGATCTTCATGGTCGTCGAGGTGGCGGTGCTGATCCTCGGGCTGGCGATCGCCCTGATCCGAACCAGCCGCGCGCCGGCGATATTTCCGATCCGCATGCTGGGAACCGTCTGGGTCGACCTCTTTCGCGGCGTGCCGGTGATCCTGCTGATCTACCTGATCGGATTCGGAGTGCCGGCCCTGCAGCTGAACGGCCTGCCCACCGAACCGGTGGTCCTCGGCGGGATCGCGCTCACCCTCTCCTACAGCGCTTACGTGGCCGAGGTCTACCGGGCCGGAATCGACTCCGTCCACCACAGTCAGCATGACGCCGCGCTTGCCGTCGGTCTGACCCACGGGCAGGCGATGCGCCACGTGATCCTGCCGCAGGCGGTGCGGCGGGTGGCGGCGCCGCTGCTGAACGACTTCGTCTCGCTGCAGAAGGACGTCGCGCTGATCTCGACGATCGGCCCGCTCGAGGCCTACCGGATCGCCCAGATCATCCAGGGCGAAAACTTCAATTACACGCCGCTGATCGCCGCGGCGCTGCTCTACCTGGCGGTCACCGTGCCGCTGGCGCGCGTCGTCGACCGGATGGGTGGGGCGGGGGCGGTGCGGTGAGCGCCGCGGCTCCGGTCCTCGAGGTCCGCGGCGTGACCAAGGCCTTCGGCACCCGCCAGGTCCTGCGCGGGATCGACATGACCGTCGACGAGCACCGGGCGGTGGCGCTGATCGGCGCCTCGGGCTCGGGCAAGTCGACGCTGCTGCGCTGCATCGACCTGCTCGAGGAGATCGACGACGGCGACGTCTTCCTCGACGGTGAGGTGATCACCGATCCCGCGGTCAAGCCGGTCGAGATCCGGCGCCGGCTGGGGCTCGTCTTCCAGGCGTACAACCTCTTCCCGCACCTGACGGCGCTGCAGAACGTCGTCCTCGGCGACAGACGCGCCCACGGCTTCTCCAAGGCTGAGGCGGAGGAGCGCGGCCGGGTGCTGCTGGCCCGCTTCGGCCTCGAGGGCCGGGAGCACGACCGGCCCGACAACCTCTCCGGCGGTCAGCAGCAGCGGGTGGCGATCGCCCGGGCCTTCTCGGGGCGGCCGCGGGCGCTGCTGCTCGACGAGGTGACCAGCGCCCTCGACCCGGAGCTGGTCGGCGAGGTGTTGGCGGCGGTCCGCGACCTCAAGGCGGAGGGGATGACGATGGTGATCGCCACCCACGAGATGAGCTTCGCCCGCGAGGTCGCCGACGAGGTGGCCTTCCTGCACGAGGGCCGGATCGTCGAGTCGGGCCCGCCCGAGCGGGTGCTCGAGCAGCCGCAGCGGCCGGAGACCAGGCGCTTCCTCAGTCGCCTGCTCGAGGCCGGCCGGATCTGAGCCGATTTGCGGATCCGATTTCTGGGAAGCTAAGTCCTGTGCCGGAGGAGACAAAGCCCAAGCTCGTCCTCGGCCCGCTGCTGCGCTACGTCGGCGAGACCGCGGCGACCGTCTGGGTCGAGACCGACGCGCCCTGCGAGGTCGAGATCCTCGGCCGCCGCGAGCCGACCTTCACGGTCGAAGAGCACCACTACGCGCTGGTCCGGATCGAGGGACTCGAGCCGGGCAGCTTCAACGAGTACGAGGTCGCGCTCGACGGCGAGCGGCGCTGGCCCCAGCCGGGCTCGGAGCTGCCGCCGAGCGCGATCCGCACCCTCGGCGGCGGGGCCCCGATCGACGTCTGCTTCGGCTCCTGCCGGGTGGCGCTGCCCCACGAGGAGCCCTACGTCCACAGCAAGGACCGCCACGAAGAGGGCATGGAGTACGACGCGCTGCGGGTGCTGGCGAGCGAGATGGTCCGCGGCGAGCACGAGGAGTGGCCCGAGTTCCTCCTCCTGCTCGGCGACCAGGTCTACGTCGACGAGGGCTCGCCCCGGACCCGGGAGCGGATCCGTGCACGGCGCGGCACGGCGACGCCGCCCGGCGAGGAGGTGACCGACTACGAGGAGTACTCCTGGCTCTACGAAGAGTCCTGGAGCGACCCGCTGATCCGCTGGCTGTTCTCGACCGTCTCGATCTCGATGCAGTGGGACGACCACGACATGAGCGACGACTGGAACATCTCCCGCTCCTGGCTGGCCGAGATGCGCCAGAAGTCCTGGTGGCATCGCCGGGCGACGGCGGGGATCATGAGCTACTGGGTCTACCAGCACCTCGGCAACCTCTCGCCCGAGGTGCTCGACGAGGAAGACCTCTACGCCCGCGTCCGCGGCAACGTCCACGCCACCGCCGAGCTGCGCGGGTTCGCCGCCGAGATCGAATCGACCGGCTCGGGAACCCGCTGGAGCTTCTGCCGCGACCTCGGCGGGACCCGGGTGATCTTCATGGACTCGCGCGCCGGCCGGGTGCTGGAGGAGGGCAGGCGGGCGATCGTCGACGACGAGGAGTGGGAGTGGGTCGTCGAGCATGCAAGCGGCGACTTCGACCACCTGCTGATCGCGACCACGGTGCCGTTCCTGCTCTCGCCAGGCTTCCATCACCTCGAGGCCTGGGGCGAGCACACCGGCGCCGGCGCCTGGGGAGCCCTGGCGGCGCGCGGGGCGGAGAAGCTGCGCCGTGCGGTCGACTTCGACCACTGGGCCTCCTTCGAGGAGTCATTCCAGCGGATGCGGCGGCTGCTCGAGGAGGTCGGCTCCGGCAAGCGCGGTCGGGCGCCGGCCTCGATCGTGATCCTCTCCGGCGACGTCCACCACGCCTACCTGGCGGAGATGGGCTTCCGGCCCGAGGTGGGGATGCAGAGCGCCGCCTACCAGGCTGTCTGCTCGCCCTACCGCAACCCGCTCGACCGCCACGAGCGGGTGGTGATCAAAGTCGGCTTCTCGCGACCGTTCGCCGCCGCGATGCGCGGCCTCGCCCGGGCATCTGGCGCCGCCGACCCCGGCCTGCGCTGGCGGCTGCGCGACGGCCCCTTCTTCGACAACCAGGTCGCGACGATCCGGCTCGAGGGCCGCGCGGCGGAGCTGAAGCTGGAGAAGACGGTTCCTGGTGACGAGGACGAGCGGCATCTCGACTGCGTGTTCGAACGGCGCTTGGCGTAGATCGGCGGGCTTGGGCGAGGGTCGGGTGCCCCTCCTCACTTGCCTGACTGGCTGGATCGCTTAGGGCCGTCCGAGGATGGCAGTCTGGCCAGCGGCACAAAACGTTCGGAGGGGCACCCGACCCTCGCCCAGGTCTCCGATCTCGATCTAGGTTGCGGAACGGCTCCCGTCCCTCGCAAGCTTTCCCGCACATCAGCCGCGAGTGCGCCCAGGGAAGCTGCTCACCTTGGGAAGCTCGGTAAGTCCTCGTGAGGAGGGGTTGGGTGTCCCCCCGAACGCAACCCCTCCCCGCCGGGGCTTCCCCGAGATCCCGACGTTTTGCTCAGGATCCTTTGTATAAATCAAGATAGGTGTTATGCTCGCGCCGCTTCGATCAGTCAAAGTCGCTGACTTGGCCGACGCTCATAGCCAGCACCGGTGCCTTAATCGGTTAAAGGGACGGCGTTGTAAGCCGTAGATCCGGGTTCGAGCCCCGGCCGGTGCACTCCCAAAGAAAGCAAACCGGCAAGGGCTATGGGCGAGAACCCGTTCGACAAATTCGACGAGATCGCCGTTCGCGAGGACGGGGCGGTCCACTGGGCGGCGCGGGCGCCCTACCGGCCCGAGCCCGGCTTCGACCTGATGCTCGTCCCCCGCGTTCCCGTCTGGCGCGAGGACACCGACTCGGTTGCGGCGCTCGAGCGGATCGGGGCCGAGCCGCTGGTCGAGGGGATCGCGGTCGCGGACGACCAGGTGCGGGTTCGGCTGGCGAGCGGCTGGATCGGGGAGACCGGCGCCGCCCTCGAGACGGGGGAGGGGATGGCTGGCTCTCTGACCGACCTTGCCGCCGGCAGGCGCTACGCCGTCTACTTCTGGGGCGCCAACACGACCAAGGCCCTCCACATCGGCCACCTCCGCAACCTCGCGATCGGCAACGCGATCGGGGCGGCGCTGACTCAGGCAGGAGCGCGGGTCGAGCAGCGCAGCTTGATCTGCGACCTCGGCCGCAGCATGGGCGAGGCGATGGCCGGCGTCGTCGCCAGCGGCCGCGATCAGCCAGGTCCCGACGGCGGCGAGAAGAGCGACCACTTCGTCGGTGCCTGCTATGCCGAGTACGTGACGTCCGGGCGCTCGAACGGCGCCGGCGGGGATGACGGCGCCGAGGACTCGGTCGCGCGCGAGTCCTCGCTCTACAACGACGAAGCCGACGAGCTGATGCGGCGGGTGATGGCCGGCGATCAGCAGGCGCTCGAACTGTGGTCGAAGACCCGTTCCTGGGTGATCGCCGGCCAGCGCAAGACGCTCTCGCACCTGGGGATCGCCTTCGACAAGGTGATCTTCGAGTCCGACTTCCTGCCCGAGGTCCGAGAGCTGACCAATCTCGGGCTCAGCGAGGGGACGATGACCCGCCGCTACGGCGACGAGATGGTGATGTACGAGACCGAACGCGAGGAGCTGGAGGAGATGCCGCTGGTCCGCTCCGACGGGCTGCCGACCCAGCACATGCGGGCGCTCGCCTACTGGTCGGCGGCGCCGGAGCTCGACGACGTGATCTCGCTGCAGGTCTGCGGCACCGAGTGGTTCACCCACGTCACCTGCCGGCGACAGCTGATCGACGCGCTCGGCGCCGTCAACGGCAACGGCAATGGCAGCGCCAGGGGCGGTGGCCCGCCGACCTTTGACGTCTTCCACGGGATGGTCGCCCGCGAGCGCGAGACGATCACCTCGAGCAAGGAAGGGGCGCTGCTGATCGACGACCTCACCGAGTGGCTCGAGCGCGAGATCGAGGCCGACCCCGGGCGGGCCGCGGTCCGCGCCGGGCACCCGCTCGCCGAGCGGATCCCGGCCCAGATCGCGCTCGGCTACTTCCTCCTGCAGCCGACCTCCAAGCGGGTCGACTTCGAGCCCGCGAAGCTGCTGCGCGAGGGCAAGGGGAGCCTCGGCTGGGACGTCGCCATGGCTCAGGCCCACCGCGCCGGCGCCGGCTCGCCGGCGGGCCCGCTCGCCGAGGATCCCGACTATCGCTTCGCCGTCGTCCAGGCGCAGATGTATCGGCGCCATCTGCGCAGCTCGATCGAGAATCTCGACGTCGTCCCGTTGGCGCGCTATATCGCTCACTTTGCCCGTTGGTACAGCGAGGCGGAGCGCTCGCCCGAGGTCGAGCGGGTGGTGGCGGCCGTGCTCGACCAGGGGGTCCGCGGGCTCGGACTGGAGGCGGCCTGATGAGAACCCTGCTGGTCGACAACCACGACTCCTACACCTACAACGTCTTCCACCTGCTGGCCGCGGCCTCCGGCGAGGAGCCGGTCGTGGTCAATAACGACGCCGTCTCCTGGCGGGTGCTCTCACGCTCGGACTTCGATGCGATCGTGCTCTCGCCGGGCCCGGGCCGGCCCGAACGCTGGCACGACTTCGGCGTCTGCCGCGACATCCTCCGCTACAGCGAGATCCCCGTCCTCGGCATCTGCCTCGGCCACCAGGGGATCGGCAACCTGCTCGAGGGCGGGGTCAGCAGCGCGCCGATGGCGATGCACGGCCGCCTCAGCCGCATCCGCCACGACGACCAGGGCCTCTTCGAGGGCATCCCCCAAGACTTCTCCGTCGTTCGCTACCACTCGCTGGCGATCACCAGCCCGATCGGGCCCGAAGGTCACGAGACCGCCTGGGCCGAGGACGGTGTGGTGATGGGCGTCGAGCACCGGACCAGGCCGATGTGGGGCGTCCAGTTCCACCCCGAGTCGGTGGCGACCGAGCACGGCCTGCGAATTGCCCAGAACTTCTACGCGATGGCCGAGCGCCACGGCCACATGGATCAAAGATCGGGCCGACGGGCCGATCTGTCGGCCCAGGAACGACAGATCGTCCCGTCGGCCGGGATTCCGCAGCGGGGGGAGCTGCGCTTGCGGATGCGAACGCTGGAGGGGCAGGCGCCGACCGAGCAGCTCTACGAACGGCTCTTCGCCGACGCCGAGGACTCCTTCTGGCTCGACAGCGCCGACGCGCCGACCTGGCTCGCCCAGTGCTCCTACCTCGGCACCAGCGCCGGTGCCGACAGCTGTCTGCTCGAGTACGACGTCGACGCCGGCGAGGTCTCGGTCCGCCGCGGCGGCGTCGAGAGCGTCGTCCACAGGTCGATCTTCGACCTGCTCGACCGCGAGCTCGCCAAGCAGGCGATCGAGCCGCCGGCGGGCGTCGCCCGGGGCTTCGTCGGCGGCTACGTCGGCTACCTCGGCTACGAGTTGAAGGCCGATACCGGCTCGCCCAACGTCCACAGCTCCGACCTCCCCGACGCGGCGCTGATGCTCGCCAACCGTGTCGTCGCCGTCGATCACGCCGCCGGCGCCACCCACCTCTTCGCGCTCGGCCGCGAGGGCGATCCCGAGCCCGAGCGCTGGCTCGAGCAGGCCGGGGC
>JACDGU010000116.1 GCA_013821475.1 Solirubrobacterales bacterium | reverse complement strand
CCTCGCTATAGCGAGGTCAATGCTGGGAACGCTGCAGAAAGAGAAAGGGCCCGGCGTGAGCCGGGCCCTTTCGAAGCTCCCTCGGAAGAGGGTGCTTACATCATGCCGCCCATGTCCGGCATACCGCCGGGCATGCCACCGCCGCCGCCGTTTTCTTCGGCGGGCTCGGCGATGATCGCCTCGGTGACGAGGATGTTCTTGGCGATCGACGCCGCATTCTGCAGCGCCGAGCGGGTGACCATCGTCGGGTCGATGACGCCGGCTTTGATCAGGTCGCCGTACTCACCGGTGGCGGCGTTGAGGCCTTCACCGGTCTTCAGCTCCCGGACCTTGTTGACCACGACCGAGCCCTCCAGGCCGGAGTTCTCGGCGATCTGGCGGACCGGCTCCTCGAGCGAGCGGTGGATGATCCGCGCGCCCGTGACCTCGTCGGCGTCCTTGGTCAGTTTGTCCGGGTCCAGCGAGGCCTGCGCGTTCAGCAGTGCCACTCCGCCACCCGGGACGACGCCCTCCTCGAGCGCGGCGCGGGTCGCCTGCAGCGCGTCCTCGACGCGGTGCTTTTTCTCCTTCATCTCGGTCTCGGTGGCGGCGCCTACCTTGACCACGGCGACACCTCCGGCGAGCTTCGCGAGGCGCTCCTGGAGCTTCTCGCGATCGAAGTCGGAGTCGGTGTTCTCGATCTCCTGTTTGATCTGCTTGATCCGGCCTTTGATGTCGTCGGCACCACCGGAGCCGTCGATCACCGTGGTCGTGTCCTTGGAGACGACGACACGGCGGGCCTTGCCGAGCTGAGTGAGCTGGGTGTTCTCGAGTTTGAGACCCATCTCCTCGGTGATCACCTCGCCGCCGGTGAGGACGGCGATGTCCTCGAGCATCCGCTTGCGGCGGTCGCCGAAGCCGGGGGCTTTGACGGCGACACCGGTGAAGGTGCCCCGCAGCTTGTTCACGACCAGGGTCGCCAGGCACTCGCCCTCGACGTCCTCAGCCACGATCAGCAACGGTTTGCCACCCTGCATGACCTGCTCCAGCACCGGCAGGATGTCCCGCACGGAACCGATTTTCTGGTTGGCGATGAGGATGTAGGGGTCCTCGAGCACGGCCTCCATACGGTCCTGATCGGTGACCATGTAGGGCGAGATGTAGCCCTTGTCGAACTGCATGCCCTCGGTGAACTCCAGCTCCATGCCGAAGGTCTGGCCCTCCTCGACGTTGACGACGCCGTCTTTGCCGACTTTCTCGATCGCGTCGGCAATCACGTTGCCGATCTCGTCGTCACCGGCGGAGATGGCGGCCACGCGGGCGATCTGGTCCTTGCCCGCAACCTCTTTGGACTGCTTCTCGCGAAGGTTCTCGACGACAGCGTCGACGGCCTTCTCGATGCCGCGGCGCAGGGCCAGCGGGTTGGCGCCGGCGGCGACGTTCTTCAGCCCCTGGCGGACGATGATCTGGGCCAGCAGGGTCGCCGTCGTGGTGCCGTCTCCGGCCACGTCGTTGGTCGCCGTGGCGACCTCGCGGACGAGCTGGGCGCCCTGGTTCTCGAAGACGTCCTCGACCTCGACCTCGCGGGCGATGGTGACGCCGTCGTTGGTGATCGTCGGCGCGCCGAACTTTTTGTCGAGCACGACGTAACGGCCTTTGGGACCGAGGGTGACCTTGACGGCGTTGGCGACGGAATCGACGCCGGCCTGCAGGGCCCCTCTCGCATCCTCTGCGTACTTCAGCTCCTTATGAGCCATGAATTCAATCCTCCTTGGTTCTTAAGTCCGATGGGAACGGCTAGCTGAGCTTCGCCAGCACGTCCGACTCGCGAAGGACGAGCAGTTCGTCGCCCTCGACGGTGACCTCGGTGCCTCCGTATTTGGAGTAGAGGACCTCGTCGCCCTCGGCTACGTCGAGCGGGCGGCGGGTGCCGTCCTCGTTGATGGCGCCGTCGCCAACTGCGACGACCTTGCCCTTCTGCGGCTTCTCCTTGGCGGTGTCGGGGAGGACGATGCCGCTAGCGGTCGTCGCCTCCTCCTCGATCGCCTTGACGATCAGCCGGTCCCCGAGGGGCTTCAGCTTCATCCGTGAACCTCCGTTGTCGGTAAGTGTTTACTGGTGAAAAGTCAGGGAAAACGCCGTTCTGAAGCCCTTTCCAGCTCCTCACGGCATTTGGCACTCTAGTGGTGCGAGTGCCAACAGATGTAAAGATAGCGAGGTCGCTCAGTCGGCCGCAAGCAGGCGGCAGCCGAGCAGGGCGGCGATTCCCTCGCCGCCGCGGGCCATCACCCAGTCGTGGTTCCACTCGAAGGCGGGGCGCAGCAGCGGCGCCAGCCGGTTCATCCACGGCACGGTGGTGGTCACCTTCCACTCGTAGACGACCGCGGTGACGTCGCCCTGCTCGTAGAAGCGCCAGCGTCCGACGCCTTCCAGCTCGCCGACCGCGTGGCCCTCCATCAGGTCCGGGTGCTCGACCCGGGTGCTCGTCACCTCGAACTCGACCCGGTAGGGCAGCAGGCTCTTCCAGACCAGGCGCGAGACGGTGCCGACGCCGTCCTCGTCGCCGGGCACCAGCTCCTGCGCCTCCTCCACCCCGCGCCACCAGCTCGGCCAGGCGGCCTGGTCGTAGATCGCGTCCCAGATCGGCTGGCGCGGGGACTCCAGCAGCCAGGTGGTGAGGAACGCGTACTCGCTCATCGCCCGGCGGCTTTCGCCCAGCGAGCCATCAGTTGTGGTGCGGGGTCTCCCCGTTGCCGAGGTGCGCTCGCGGCGGTTCGACGATCTGGGAGAAGCGGATCACGGTGACCATGTCGTCGTCGTCGATCGTGCGGCTGTAGATCTGCTCGAGGAACTTGGTCTCCTCCTCGAGGCGGCGGAACTCGGGGTTGTCGTGTTCGACGTCGCGGCGCGAGAGCTCGCTGATGCGCTTCACCTCGACGTCGTCGATCACCGCGGTGAAGATCTTCTCGCGCGGGCTGTGGCGGAGGCCGACGGTGATCCAGACCACCTGACCGCGCTCGTACTTGCCGCTCTTGTCGCCCAGCCGGATCGTCGCCGTCTTGCGACCGCGCTTGAGCTGGTCGATGAAGACCGCCGAGTAGAAGTTCAAGACATAGACGCCCTCCATTTGCGCTGCGAGCGTATCGGACGCCGGGCGTCGCGGCCCCCAGGCGTGCTCAGAGGCGCTCTGGACGTCTGTCCGATTCCGATTCGAGTTCTTGGCTGACCGGCCGATGGAGGGGCAGTGCCTCTCAGCCAAGACAACCGCCGCCCCGTCCGCTCGATCACCCGCCTGCTCGGCGCGCTGGCGCTCTGCACGGCGGGCCTGCTGCTGTTGCCGCTCGCCGGCAGCGCGGCGGCGATGACCTGCGGCGGCAAGAAGGTCACGATCATGGGCACCCCCGGCAACGATGTGATCGTCGGCAAAGCGGCCAGCGACGTCATCTACGGCGGCGGCGGCAACGACCACATCAGCGGCGGGCCCAACGGCAACGACACGATCTGCGGCGGCCCCGGCAACGACGTGATCGAAGGCGGCCGTGGCTTCGACGCTCTATACGGCGAAGGTGGCGACGACACGCTGCTCGGCGAAACCGGCTCGGACATGCTCGACGGCGGCGCCGGCAACGACCAGCTCTCCGGCTCCAAGGGTGCCGACAGCCTGCACGGCGGCAGCGGCGACGACGCCCTGATCGGCGCCAAGGGCCCCGACAAGCTCGAAGGCGGCGCCGGCAACGACTACGAGGACGGCGAACAGGGCAGCGACACGCTCGAAGGCGACACCGGAGAAGACAAACTTCTCGGCGACAAGGGCAACGACGAAATCAACGGCGGTCCCGAAGACGACGTGATCGAAGGCGGCGCCGGCGACGACAGCGAACTCGAAGGCGGCGGCGGCAGCGACGAAGTGATCGGCGGCTCGGGCACCGACAACGTAGAAGGCGGCGCCGGCAATGGCGACATCGTCCGCGGCGACGCCGGCACCGACAACCTCTCCGGCGGCGGCGGCGGCGGCGACATCGTCTCCTACGAAACCGCCACCCGCGGCAGCATCACGGTCGACCTCGCCACCAACTCGGCCAAAGGCGACGGCCACGACGAACTGAGCGGCTTCGAGGACGTCGTCGGCTCGCCCCAGGCCGACACGATCGTCGGCGACGCGGAACCGAACGTGCTCGACGGCGGCATCGGCAACGACACCCTCGAGAGCGGTGGCGGTGGCGGCGAAGCCCTCGGCGGCCCCGGCACCGACAGCTGCAGCGGCTTCGCGGTGGAAACCTCCTGCGGCCCCGAACAGGCTCCCCCCGCCGGCGCCGCCTACGTGGCCCTGAACGAGGGTCTCGCCGGCTCCAGCCTGGTGATCCAGGGCGGCCCCGCTGCCGACAACATCCAGATCGCCGTCAGCGGCGGCACCTGGACGGTCTCCGACAGCGGCCCGATCTACGCCGGCGGCGGCTGCGTCAACCCGCCCGGAAACGGCTCGGTCGTCACCTGCGCCGGCAGCGCGACCCTGGTCACGGTCACCGGTGGCGACGGCTCCGACGACATCGTCGTCGATCCCAGCGTCCCGCCCAGCGCCCACGTCCGCATCAACGGCAACGCCGGCAGCGACACGCTGGTCGGCGGCAGCGGCGACGACGTCCTCGAAGCGGGCGAGAACTACAACAGCCCCGACAGCGGCAACGACACCCTCGAAGGCAACGGCGGTAGCGACGTCCTCTATGCCGACCCCGGGGCCGACGTGCTCAAGGGCGGCGCCGGCAACGACCTGCTGGTCAACGCCGTCCCGGTCTGCCAGGGCAATACCTATGACGGCGGCGCCGGCGAAGACACCGTCTCCTACGCCCGCTCCAAGGCCGACCTCACGGTCACCCTCGGCGGCACCGGCGGCCCCCCCGGCTGCGCCACCCCCGACAAGGTGCTTGGCGACAACGAGAGCCTCGAGGGCTCCGACGGCCCCGACACCCTGATCGGCGACGGCGGCGACAACAGCCTGCTCGGCCACCTCGGCGCCGACACCCTGATCGGCAAAGGTGGCAACGACTTCATCGATGCGATCGATGGGCAGCACGACAAGAAGATCGATTGCGGTCCTGGGGAAGACGAAGCGCAGGTGGATCCGAACGACCCCAGCCCGATCAGCTGCTGAGTAGGGGGTCGCGGGGAGGGTCCAGGTGGGACTCACCTGCACGAACTGCGGGGAGGTTTGGAGTCCCACCTGGACCCTCCTCACGAAGGCCCGGCTCAGCTTCTGCGGCGCTCTACGTCGCGTGGTTCCTTTTGCACGGGATGCGTGTGTAGGGAACCGCGGGATGTAGCTCTAGAAGCCTTCGGTGCCGAGTAGGGGGACGAAGCGGCAGGGGCCTAGGGATTGGCGCTTGAGGGTGTCGGCGTCGCGGGTTAGGAGGACCAGGGTTTCTTCTGGCTTGGTGGCCAGGGGGAGGACCAGGCGGCCGGCTTCGGTTAGTTGGGCGGCGAGGCTCTTGGGGATGGATGGGGCGGTGGCGTGGACGGCGATTGCGTCGAAGGGGGCGTGGGTGGGCAGGCCGGTGCTGCCGTCGGCAACGAGGATTTCGACGTTTGCGACGCCGAGGGCGTCCAGGGTCTTACGGGCTGCGTCGGCCAGCGCCTGGTGGCGCTCGATGCTGATCACCTCGGTCGCCAGCTGCGAGAGGATCGCGGTGGAGTAGCCGGAGCCGGTGCCGACCTCAAGGACCCGCTCGCTGCCACGCAGCGACAGGGCCTGGCAGACCGCGGCGACGATCCAGGGTTGGGAGATCGTCTGCTCGGCGCCGATCGGCAGGCGCGGACTACCGTGGCCCTGGAGTCGACGAAGCGCAGCCGGCTCCCAAGGACCTGGGCACCTTGCTGAGCGGGGTGGCGTACAGGGAGTTGCGGAAGGTCTGGATCACGCCAGAGCCCTGGCCGCGAATCTCGTCGGGCAGGCGGTTGAGGGCATCGGCGTTGAGCGGCGAGAAGGCAAGCCCGAAGCCGGCGCCGGTGATCAGCATCCCCCACATCGTCGCGCTGGGGCTGAGTTCGGAGAGGTTGCCGGCCCAGACGACCATCCCGATCGCCCCCAGCAGGAAGCCGAGCGAGACCGGTTTCTTGGCGCCGTCGTCGAGCGGTGCCGGGTTCTTGACGTCGTTCAGCTTCGCGAAGCGGAACTCGAAGAGCGAGAGCAGGGCGACCGGGACGTTGATCCAGAAGATCGCCCGCCAGGTCCAATACTCGGTCAGGTAGGAGCCGGCGACCGGCCCGATCGCCGTGAACAGGCCGGAGACGATGAAGAAGATCGCCAGGCCTTTGCCGCGCTCGTTGCCGGGGAAGGCGTCGAGCACCAGGACAGTGGCGGAGGGGATCAGGAGGCCGGCGCCGACTCCCTGGAGGACGCGGAAGAGGATCAGCCAGGCGACGGTGAGGCCGGCGGCGTCGGGGACCAGGCCGCACATCAGCGAACTGCCGGCGAAGAGGATGACGCCGCTGACGACAATTTTCCTGTGGCCGAGCATGTCGCCGAGCCGGCCCCCGAGGGCGACGAAGGCGGCGGTCGAGAGCGCGTAGGCGGTGACCAGCCACTGGACGGCGGTCTCCGAGAGGTGGAGGTCGCTCTGGATCTCCGTCGCCGAGATGCTGACGATCGTGAAGTCGATCATCACCATCGCCATCGCCGGCACGAGCGGCCAGAGGACCTTGTAGCGCTGGTAACCCGACTCGCTCACCGGTCGATTTATAGGGAGACTGGCGGTCGCAATCTCTGGCTGCTGAGTACCCCTGGTGCCGTCAGTAGATGTAGTTGCGCAGTTTCGGCGGGTCGAGGACAGTGACCCGGCCGCGGCCGGAGCGGACGACGCCGGCGCGCTCGAGCTCGGCGAGGAAGCGGCTGACGCTCTCGCGCGAGGTGCCGGCGAGCTGGGCGAGGTCGGTCTGGTTCATCCGGATCGTCACCTCTTCGTCGGCGCCGCCGCCTTCCTGGCCCTCACGGCTGAGCTGGGCGAGGATCCCGGCGACGCGGCTGGGGACGGTCTGGAAGGACTGGCGCGAGATGCGGACGTTGGCGGCGCGTAGCCGGCGGACGAGGCCGGCGACCAGCTTGAGCGCGATCTCGGGGTGGCGGGCCAGCAGCGAGCGGACGTCGCCGGCCGGCAGCGCCAGCAGCTCGCCGTCGGAGACCGCCTCGGCGCTGGCCGAGCGCAGGTCGCCGTCGAGCATCGCCAGCTCGCCGAAGATCTCGCCGGGGCCGAGCGTCGCCAGCGTGATCGCGCGCCCGTCGGAGTGCTCCCTCGTGACCCGGAAGCTGCCCTCCTTGACGATGTAACAGGCGTCGGAGTTGTCGCCCTCGTGGAAGACACGCGTCCCGGCCGGGAAGGTCCGCGGCACGGCGACGTGGGAGAAGCGCTCGAGCTCGCCCTCCTCGAGATCGGCGAACAGCGTGACGCTCCTCAACAGCTCGACTGCGCTCTGCTCCCGGTCAGACACCCTGGCGATTATGACAATGGCTGTGTGAAAGAGGGTGGGTACCCACCCTCTCCACTCAAGCCACTGCCAGCGACAGGAAGCTTCTTATCTTTGATGACCTTGGGCCTACTCCAGCCCAGGACATTGGACAAGCTCTCGCCGAGGCTGGGAGGGGGTCGAGAGGGAGGTACCCGGTGCCCCTCCTCCAAGCGGCGTCCCTGGTTTTCGCATTGGCCGGTCGGCGAGAGGAGCAGGGCTCCCGGCGAAAATCCCAGCGCAGGAGGAGGGGCACCGGGTACCTCCCCCACCACCCAGCCCCTAAGCGGAGGCGGTCAGTTTCCGCGGACCCCGGCTGAATCCGGCCCCGATCAGGGCCTCCTCGTGGCCCGAGCCGATCACCGCTTCGCCGTCGAGTTTCTCGATCGCCAGTTTCGGCAGGTGGCCGGCGGAGACGGCGTCGGCGAGGGCCTGCATCGCCGCCTGCAGCTGGGCCTCGTCGAAGGGCTTGAGGCGCAGCAGGCCGCGGCCACCGCGCTCGACGAAGACGATCGCCTCGCCGTCGAGCAGCAGCAGGTGGGCCCCGGGGGCGCGGCCGGGACGGCGGCCGCCCTCGAGTTTTGGCCAGGGCAGCGAGGCGCCGTAGGGGTTGGCCGGATCGGTCGCCGCCAGCAGCAGGTAGGTGCCGTCCTCTTCGGGCAGCGAGCGCAGGCGCTCGACCGCGCCCGGCAGTGCGAACTGGGCGCCGCCGAGGCCCTCGACGAAGTAGCCGCGGCGGGCGGTGCCGAGCAGCTCGAGGTTGCCGAGCTCCGAGTAGAGGGTCGAGAAGCCCCCCGGGACGCCCTCGGCGAGAACCGTCTCGCGGGTGACGATCCCGTATCGCTCCATCATCAGCTCGGCCTGGGCGCGCAGCTTCGCGCCGGGCCCCGGGGCGCCCGCGAAGAGCGGCGCGGTCAGGCTCCAGCGGCCCTGGAA
>JACDGU010000006.1 GCA_013821475.1 Solirubrobacterales bacterium | reverse complement strand
CCCGCAGGCCGGTCGCGATCTTCCCGGCCAGCCGTGCCAGCGCCAGCTCGCGATTGCGAGACTGGCCGCGGGCGTCCTGGGCGACCGCGGTCACGGTCGGCCCGACCCGCTCCAGCAGTCGCGCCCGCTGCGCCTCGTCGAGCGCGCGCGAGGCGGTGACGTCGAAGACGGCTTCGACCCGCGAGGCGGTGACGTTGGCGTGCTGGCCGCCGGGTCCGGAGGAGCGGCTCGCTCGCAGCTCGATCTCGGCCAGCGGGATCGCCAGGTGAGCGTCGATTCTGAGCTCGTCGGGCACGGCGCGCGGGCTCTCGACCTCAGTCGGCGAGCCGGGGGATGTGGCGCTGGACGTGCTCGGAGATCGTCTGCCGCACCCAGCTCTGCGTCTCGGCGTCGGCCATCCGGTAGCGGCCGAGCAGCATCTTCTGGTCGTCGAGCGGCAGCCCGGCGATCTCCCAGCTGACGACAAGGCGCTCGAACATCGCCTCGTTGCGCCGTCGCCAGGCGTCCTCGAGCGAGGCGGCATCGCCGCTCGGCGGCTCGCCGATCTTCGCGATCGTCGCGTTGCTGAGCGACTGCCGCAGGGTGAGGATGTTGCCCTCGGGGTCGGTGTAGTCGATCACCACCGCCTTCGGCTTGGCCTTGCGCTTGTTCTTCTTCTTTGCCATAGGCCGAGTTTGCCAGTCGCGCCAGCGGCTCTATGCTCGCGGCCCTTGAGCGCGACGACCTTCATCGGCGTCCCGATCGACTCGGTCGGGCGCAGCGGTGGCACCGAGCACAGCCCGGAGGCGCTGCGGGAGCTGGGCCTGCCTACCGCTCTCGGCGCCGAGGATGCCGGCGACCTCGGAGTCAGGATCCGCGGCGAGGAGCGCGACGCCGAGACCGGGATCCTCGGCAGCGCCGACGTCCTGACGGCCACGACGACGATCCGCTCGTCCGTCGCCGCGCGGATCGAGGCCGGAGAGCTCCCCTTCCTCGCCGGCGGCTGCTGCGCCGAGCTGCCGGGGGCGCTGGCCGGGGCGCGAGATGCCCTCGGCTCGATCGGCCTGGTTCACCTGGACGGCCATCTCGACCTCTACGACGGGGTGACCTCGCCGACCGGTGAGGCGGCCGACATGCCGGTCTCGGTCGCGCTCGGGATCGGGCCCAAGATCTGGGTCGAACTCGCCGGCGGGGCCTCGGTTGCCGCCGACCGGGCGGCGCTGGTCGGCTTCCGCGACCGCGAGGAGACGCTCGAGTACGGGATGCTCCAACCGGAGGCGCTCGACCCGGCACCGATGCTGCGCTCACTGGAGGATCTGCGAGCGAGGGGCCCGGGCGCCGCCGCGACCGAGGTCGCCAGCGCGCTCGGCGAGCGTGGCCCCTTCTGGCTGCACTTCGACGTCGACGTCCTCGACCCCACCGTCTTTGCCGCGACCGACTACCTGATGCCCGACGGCCTCGACTGGGACGAGCTGGGCGCCGTACTCGGCCCGCTGAGCACGGCGCCGTCCCTGGTCGGCGTATCGCTGGGTTGCTACAACCCGGAGAAGGACCCGGACCGAAGCTGCGGCCGGGCCCTGGTCGACGCCCTCGCCGCCTGAGAGCCGCTGCTGCGGTTAGAGGATCCGGTAGCCCTGGATGCTGATGAAGAAGCCGTGGCCGCCGGCGTTGGTGCAGGTGATGCCGCTGGCACGGCTGACGCAGTTGATTCCCGCGGCGCTGGTCTCGGTCCCGTAGGGGAGCTTGGCGGCGCTCGGGTTGCGAACGGTGTCGCCGGCACAGACGAAGGTGCCACGGCCGCCGCCACCGACCTCGAGGCCCTGGCCGAAGTCCACCTGCGAGGGGCAGCTCGCCGGCCGCGGCGGCGGCGACCAGCTGCGCTTGACGATGTCGCAGCGGACGCCGCCGGAGAAGATCATGCAGCCGATGTTGCCCGACGGGCTGCGGAATTCGGCCAGGTGGACGAACCGGGTCGGCGCTTCGCTGCCTCCCGGCCGCGTCGTTTCGGCCGGCGGCGTCGATTCGCCTTCGGCGGTCGAGCCTTCCGGCGGCGTGCCTTCGGTCGAGCTGGTCGGCGGTGCGGCTTCGGTCACGGTGCGTTCGATCACGGTCGTGGTCGAGCCGCCGCCGCAGCCGACGACCAGGACGGCGAGGGCAACCGCCCCCACGAGGGAAAGGCCAGCGCCGAGCGACAGCCTCACAGCGCGTCGATCTTCGCGGCCAGCTCGAAGTCGGAGCCGGTCAGGCCGCCCTCGGAGTGACTCGAGATCGTCACCGTCACCGTGTCCCAGGAGACGGCGAGGTCCGGGTGGTGGTTCATCGCCTCGGCCGGCGCGACCAAGCTGTCGACGAACTTCACGGCGCCGAGGAAATCGCCGCGCTCGAACTTCTTCTCGATCGCCTTGCCTACAAGCTCCCAGCCCGAGACATGCGCCAGTCCGGCCTCGATCTCGGATTCGCTCAGGAGCGTCACCGCTCTCATGCTTTCAGGCGCGAGACGGCAGTGCAACGAGCTGCTGGGCAGCCGCCGCTAACCGCCGATCGGCAAGCGCGGATTCGCACCCCAGAAGACGACCGTCCCGAGCATGCCGAGGATGTGGACGGCGACGATGTTGAAGACCATTGACTTCGCCGTTGCCGTGCCGACACCGACCGGGCCGCCGGAGGCGGTGTAGCCGTAGTAGCAGCCGACCAGCACGATCACCGTCGCCATCGCCATCCCCTTGACCAGGCTGAAGATCAGATCGGTGGGGTCCTGGAACATCCAGAAGATCAGCGTGTAGCCGCCGGAGGAGACGTCCCCCACCTGATTGACCACCGACAGGTAGCTGGCCCCGTACATCACCCCGATCCCGACCAGGTAGATGAAGGGCAGCGCGATCCAGGCCGCCAGCAGCCGCGAGGCGCAGAGGAAGGTGATCGGCGGCACCCCCATCACTTCCAGCGCGTCGATCTCCTCGGAGATCCGCATCGCGCCGATCTCGGCGACGATCCCGGTGCCGACCTTGGCCGAGAGGATGTAGCCGAAGGCGTAGGGCATCGCCTCGCGCAGGTCGCAGAAGGCGGCGAACAGGCCGGCGTAGCTCGGCACCCCCTGGGCGCGGAAGAAGTAGGCGCCCTGCAGGCCGCACTGGAGGCCGAGGATGAAGACGAAGGCCCAGATGATCAGCGCCGAGCCGAGGATCAGGATGCCGGCCTGGCGGATCGCCTCGCCGAGGAAGCGCAGGGCGCGCCCCGAGTAGACGAGGCCGGCGACCCTGGCGCCGAAGCGGGCGATCTCCCCGAACGAGTCGAGCCAGCCGCGCGGCACTTCCAGCCAGCCGGTCAACGGATCGTCTGCAGCTGCGGGTGCGTCGCGAGCAGGAGCGCGGTGAAGACGTAGCTGAAGGCGAAGACGCCGACCAGCGAGATGACGACCGCCTGGTTGACGGCCCGTCCCACCCCGGCGGCGCCCCCGGAGGCCGACATCCCCTTGTAACAGCAGACCACCGCGATGATCGCGCCGGACATCGCGCAGAGCAGAACCGAGCCCCAGATGTCGGTGGCGGAGGCGTTGGCGAACAGCGTCGCGAAAAAGCCGCCGAGCGACTGGTGGTAGATCAGCTCGGCGACGATCCCGGCGCTGAGCCCGAAGACGATCGCGACGACGTCGAGCATGGCGGTGACGATCATCAGCGCCAGGAAGCGCGGCACGACCAGGTTCTTGACCGGGTCGACGCCGAGCACCTGGAGGGCGTCGAGCTCCTCGCGGATCTTGCGGGCGCCGAGGTCGGCGGTGATCGCGGTGCCGGCGACGCCGCTGACCACGACCGCGGTGACCAGGGGGCCGATCCAGCGGATCGCGGTGAGGACGAAGAAGCCGCCGAGGCGGTCGAGCGCGCCGAAGACATGCAACGGCCCGGCGGCCTGCAGCCCGGGCGCACCGAGGTTGAGGGCAAAGGTCGAGATCAGCAGCGGGAACCAGCAGAGCTTCAGCGCGAAATAGAACTGCTCGACGAGCTCCTCACCGTAGGGATAGGGCGGTCGCAGCGCCGAGAGCACCGTCCGCGCAGTGAGGATCATCATGTTCCCCACCTCGACGAACGGGCCGGAGGTGGAGGCGAGCCTGCGGATCAGGGCTTCGAGCGCCACCAGCTCATCGCCCTGCCGAGCGGGCCCCGAGACCGCTCACCGCTCTCGCCGGCGCGGGCACTCCGTGAGCGCTCGCGTTGGACCCGCACCTGAGCTTCCCCCTTAGCCCGCCGCTCGGCGGCCTTCTGGGCCTCCGAGAGTTGGGCGATCAGAGTGTCCCGGGTCTGCTCGAGCTCCTGGACACCGGCGACGTGGGCAACCGCGCGGCGCGGCGCGGTCGGCAGGTCGGCGGGCAGGTCGCGGGCGTAGGAGGCAAGCTCGGCCTCGAGGCGGCCGATCTGCCGCCGCAGCTCCTGGCGAACCTCGATCGCCTCGCTCTCTTCCTCGGGATCGGGGAAGCCGACCGGCAGCTCAGCCGTCGCCGGGCCCCCGAGCTCGCCGGGGATGCTGGCGCAGGCCAAGGCGACGATCGCCAGATCGCGAGGTGCCAGCCCCGCGCCGATGGCCCGGCGCAGAGCCTCGGCGGCGATCTCCTCCAGCTCCGGCGCCGGCGCGATGCCGGCGGCGACGAAGGTCCCCTGCCCCTGCCGGCTGACCACCAGGCCGCTCTTCTCGAGGCCCTCGTAGACTGCCCGCACGGTGTTCAGGTTGACCCCCGCCGACTCCGCCAGCCGGCGCAGGCTCGGCAGCCGCTCGCCGCTCGCCAGCTGCCCGGTGGCGATCAGCGCCCGCAGGCGCCAGGTCAGCTGCAGCCCGACCGGCAGCTCGTCCCCGGGATCGATCGCGAAGGGATTGGGCTCAGCCCGGGCGGCGATGTCCTTCTGTGTCATCTGATCACACAGTAGTGGGGATGACTGTTCTAGTCAAACAGCACAGCGGGTCATCGATCTCGGATTCGCCCAGGAGTGCCACCGCGCTTATGCTTCACGCGGGAGATGGCGGTGCGATGAGCGGCCCCCGGCCGACCCTCTGGCAGCTGGAGATCTCGCACTACAGCGAGAAGGCGCGCTGGGCCCTCGACCACAAGCGGATCGACCATCGCCGCCGCTCGCCGATGCCGGGCAACCACGTCGCCATCGCCCTCTGGCTGACCCGCGGCGCCTGCCAGACCTTCCCGCTGCTGGAGATCGAAGGGCGCACGGTCAGCGACTCGAGTGCCGTGATCGCCGCCCTCGAGCAGCACTACCCGGAGCGTCCGCTCTACCCAACCGACCCCGAGCAGCGCCGCCGCGCGCTCGCGCTCGAGGACTTCTTCGACGAGGAGCTCGGCCCCTACTCGCGGCTGGCCGTCTTCCACGACCTGATCCGCGAGCCCGAGCTGTTCGCCGAGGTCGCCGTCCAGACCGCGCCGGCGCCACTGAACCGGGCGAAGGGACTGGTCGGCGCCTACGGGCGCGCCTACACCTCGCTGCGATTCGGCGCCGGCAGCGATGCGGCCGACGTCACCGCGGCCGCGCTCTTCTTTCCCGTCGTCGCCCCCGAAAACGGCCCGGTCCCTGCCGATCAGCCGACGCCCGCCGCCTTCGAAACCTTCCGCGACGGGATCCGCGACCGGCCCGGCTACGTCTGGGTCGAGGAGACCTTCCGCCGCCACCGCCTTCCCGCGCCTACGGCGTGAGGACGATCTTCAGCGCTTCGCGGCGATCGAAGATCCCGTAGGCCTCGGCCGCGTCGTCGAGCGACATGTGGTTGCTGACGATCGGCGCCGGGTCGAGCGTGCCGGCCTCCAGCAGCGCCAGCACGCGGTCGACGTGGGCGATCACGTTGGCGACGCCGAGGCGCAGGTCGAGGCCCTTGAGCCAGGCCAGGCCGAGCGGGATCTCGGCGCGGCCCGAGTAGGCGCCGATCCCGGAGACGGTGCCGGCATCGCGGGCGAGGCTGATCGCCAGCGCCAACGGCTCCGGGTTGCCGACCGCGTCGACGGCGAGGTCGACGCCGGCGCCCCCGGTCGCGGCGCGGACCTCGCGTTTGGGGTCCTGCTCGGTCAGGTGCAGCGGCGTCGCGCCGAAGGAGGCGGCCATCGCCAGCCGCTCGGCCACGGTGTCGATCGCGAAGACCTCGACCGCACCGCCGGCGAGCGCGGACTGGACGGCGCAGAGACCGACCGGGCCGAGGCCGAGGACGGCGACGGTGTCGCCGGTGCGCATGCCGCCGTGGGCGATCGCGTGGAAGCCGGTCCCCATCACGTCGCCGGCGAAGAGGGCGACGTCGGAGCTGACCGAGTCCGGCACCCGGCGCAGGGTGAGGTTCGAGCGCGGCACCAGCAGCCGCTCGGCCTGGGCGCCCTGGAGGTTGCCGAGGTGGGAGCCGTGGCCGAAGGTCTGACCGTTGGCACAGCGGTGGTAGTCGCCGCGCAGGCAGGGGGTGCAGGTGGCGCAGGCGGTGTGGAAGCAGCCGACGACGCGGTCGCCGACCGCCACCCGCTGGACGTCCTCGCCGGCGGCGAGCACGGTGCCGACGAACTCGTGGCCGATCGTGAACCCGGCCTCGACCGGAACCCGGCCGTGGTAGATGTGGAGGTCGGAGCCGCAGACGCCGCTCGCCTCGACCTGGACGATCGTGTCGTCACCGGCAACCAACTCCGGCTCCGCCTTCTCCTCGACCCGAACCTGCTCCGGGCTCTGAAAGGTCACCGCACGCATCGCGCCAACCTATACCCGCTGACATGCGGAGGGAGTCGGGTGGGACCCGCCAAGCCTCCCCGCAGTTCGCGCAGGTGGGTCCCACCCGATTCCCTCCCCGCGCCCGGGGAGTTACTTAGACGCTGACGCCGGCGACCTGGAAGCGGCTGGCCTCGCCGTCCGGGCTGGCGGTCTCGGCGATCCGCGATTCGAGCGCGAGCTCCTTCTCGAAGTCGGCGGCCTCGCCGTGCTGGAAGGAGACGTCTTTGCCCTCGAGCAGCTCGATGAAGACCTCGACGAAGCGGGAGTCGAGCTGTTTGCCGGCGACCCGGCGGAGCTCGACGATGGCGTCATAGCTCGACATCGGCGTCCGGTAGGAGTCACGGGCGGTCATCACGTCGTAGGTGTCGGCGACGGAGATGATCCGCGAGAGCTCGGGAATGTCGTCACCGGACAGACCGCGCGGATAGCCTTCGCCGTCGATCCGCTCGTGGTGGGCGAGGATGATCTCAGCGACCGGGCCGTAGCCGTCGAGCGAGGAGACCACGCGGGCGCCCTGCTGGGGGTGGCGCTTGATCAGCATCCAGTCCTCGTCGGTCAGCGGCACGTTGGCCTTGAGGATGCGGTCGGGAAGGATGAACTTGCCGATGTCGTGCAGCAGCGCGGCGATGTGGACGAGCTCCTCCTCGCGGCGCGAGTAGCCGGCGCGCTGGGCGATCGCCCGCGAGTAACGGGCTACCGCGGCGGAGTGGCGGGCGGTCATCTGGTCGCGCAGGTCGAGGGTGCGGAGCATCGCGCTCAACATCCCGACCTGGAAGCTGGCCAGCTGCTTGCTGCGCAGCTCGAGCTCCTCGGCTCGCTGCTGGGAAACCAGCAGGGCGCCGAGCAGATACTGGAAGGTGACGAGGACGATGCCGAAGAGGGCGACCCCGGCGATCCCGACCTGGACGTAGAGATAGGCGATCCCGACCGCCATCAACGCAGCCGCAAGCTCGGAGGGAAGCAAGGGGATCAGCGCCGTGCGAACTTTGAGCAAGAACGAGCTGCGGTCCAGATAACAGGAGTAGGAGGCGATCATCGTGAAGTTCATCGCCAGCGCAACCAGGAAGACCGCAAAGACACAGGCGTAGAAGGCGGGCTCCGAGTCGACGATGGAATTGCCGACCGCGGCGTGGAAGGCGAGTCCCGTGAGCAGCGGGAAAGTCGCATAGGTGAAGAGGTTGTTGAGCAGATAGTGCCAGTCGTCGCGCCAGCGCAGCCAACCGGTCATGATCGTGACGACGCCGATCACCGCCGCCGGCGTACCGCCGAGGAAGACCATCGCCAGGACCAGGGCGAGGAAACTGCCCGAGATCTTGACCTTGGAGCTGGTCGTGATTGCGGTCAGGTCCCCAAACACGGAGAAGCCCAGGAGAATCGCGAACAGCGGCAGGTTCCAGTTGGCAGCGGGACTACGCCAGACCGCAATGATGGCGACCACGGCAAGGCTGGCGATCTGGGCGCCGATCACTGCCTTGCTTGGGCGGCTACTGCTCATTTCAGTCTGAGTATCTGGGAGAGGCTCGGGCCCGAGCGGCAGACCCCAAGCGACGCGGTCTTCTTCGCCGATCTTGAATGCCCTGCAAATTGGGCACCATGCCTAGTTTCAAGCTACAGCGATCTTCTTGACCCTTCAAGGTTGCTTGGCCATATGGCTGGTCTCGTGCAGCGGCCCATTGACCTCGTGCAGAGCCGGTGGGAGCCTTGTGAGGCGATCCCGGAAGGTCCATGCGGCCCGCTCCCGAACAGACAAAAGGCGCCCGGTTAGGGGCGCCTTTTGAGAAGTCTTTGCGGGCGATACGACGTCGCCCGCTGTGGAAGATCTAGTGACGGTAGCCCATGTTCGATTCCCCTTCCGTGGTAGTTGAAGCCCGCAATCTCATGCAGTGCATCCTGGGAACTTCCAATTAGCTGAGAACTTTGTAGCACAGGTTCGCCGAAAGTTGTGCATCTGCAAGAGAACTTGTGCAGAAATGCGTTTCTTCGGGAGAGAGAGGAATGCGGTAGACCGGGCGGAGAGAGATGCGTAAGCGACGCTTGACCGATCCCCTCCACCGGCCCCTCTTCAGGCGGCTCGCGACGACGTACGCGGTCAACGAGCTCGGCGACTGGATGGGGATCATCGCCCTCTCGGTGCTGGTCTACGAAGCCACCGACAGCGCCCTCGCAACCGCCGGACTCTTCCTCGGGACCCGCTTCCTCCCGGCGCTGATGGCGCCCCTGCTCGTCACCCGCGCCGAGCGTCCGCCACCCCGCTTCGTGCTACCGGTGATCTACTGCGGCGAGGCCGCAGCCTTCGGCGGCCTGGCTCTGCTCGCCTCGAATTTCTCGCTCGTCGGGGTCATGGTGCTGGCGACGATCGACGGTGCCCTCGCCCTCACCGGCCGGGCGCTGACCCGGGCGGTGGTCGCGGCGCTGCTCGAGCCGGTCGGCGAGCTGCGCGCCGGCGACGCCCTGCTCAACGTCGCCTTCACCGGCGGCGCCGCGGTCGGCCCCGGCCTCGCCGGCCTCGTCGTCGCCGGCTTCAGCGTGCAGACGGCCCTGCTCCTCGACGCGGCCTCCTTCTACGCAATCGCCTGGATCCTGCTGACCGCGGGCTCGATGCCCCGGGCCGAGCCCGAAGAGGGCCGGATGCGCGACCAGGTCCGCGCCGGCATCGCCTACATCCGCGAGAAGGTGGTGCTGCGCCGGCTCCTGATCGCACAGGGGATCGCCTTCGTCTTCTTCGCCGCCGTGATCCCGGTCGAGGTCTTCTACGCGAAGGAAACCCTCGGCGCCGGCGACTCCGGCTACGGCCTGATGCTGGCCAGCTGGGGGGTCGGGATGGTGCTCGGCAGCGTCCTCTTCGCGGCGATCAGGAAAGCGCCGCTTGCCTACCTGCTCCTGTTCGGCACGCTTGCCGTGGGTGCCGGCTACCTCGGCCTCGCCGCGGCCCCGACCCTGGCCCTGGCCTGCGCGGCCTCGGTGCTCGGCGGGGCGGGGAACGGCGTCCAGTGGGTCTCGGCGATCAGCGCCGTCCAGGAGCTGACCGTGCCGGGCATGCAGGCCCGGGTGATGAGCGTCCTCGAGTCGATCGGGGCGGCGATGCCCGGAGTCGGCTTCGCCGTCGGCGGGCTGATCGCGACCGTCGCCAGCCCGCGGGCCACCTTTCTCTTCGCGGGCCTGGGGGTCTTCGCGATAGCGGCCCTCGCCGCGCCGCTGCTTGGGACCAAATGGTCTGAACGCCCGGAGAGCGTTGGTTCAACTCGCCTTGACGGGGGTAACGACATTGTGCTGGAGTTGGTTCCAGGAGGCTCACCCGCGCAGCCCGATCTGGAGGTTCACCGTTGAGGAAGCTCTTCGTAGTCATCGCAATCATCGGCCTTGCAGCGGTCTCGGCGACTGGATTGGTCGCCTGCGGGGGCGGCAGCGACAACAACGGTGGCTCCGAAGGCGGGGAAGGCAAGGAAGGCGGAATTCTCAACGCCACCTATGCGTCGTTCCCCGACTACATGGACCCCCAGCTCTCCTACACCCAGGAAGGGTGGACGGCGATGGGCGACGTCTACATCCCGCTTCTGACCTATAAGCACGCGGAAGGCACCGAAGGCAGCGAAGTCGTCCCCGGCCTCGCCAAAGAAATGCCGAAGATCACCAACGGCGGCAAGACCTACACCCTCTTCCTCCGACCGGGCCTCAAATACTCCGACGGCAAACCGGTCGAAGCCTCCGACTTCCCTTACGCGATCGAACGGCTCTTCAAGGTCAACTCCGGCGGCTCTCCCTTCTACACCACCATCGTCGGCGCCGAAAATTTCGCCAAGACGAAAAAGGGCGGCATCCCCGGGATCAAGACCAACGACAAGACGGGAGAAATCTCGATCACGCTCGAAGCCCCGCGCGGGACCTTCACCAACGAGCTGGGCCTGATGTTCGCGGCACCCGTGCCGAAGGGCACCCCGGACGAAGACCTCTCCGCCAACCCGCCCCCGGGCACCGGCCCTTACAAAATCATCAACTCGCAACCGGGCAGAGGCTGGGAATACGAACGCAATCCGTACTGGGCGAAGGCCAATCAGAAAGCGATGCCGGAATACCCGAGTGGCCATGTCGACGGCGCCAAGATCACCATCATCCGCAACCCGCAGACGCAGGTCAACGACATCGAGCAGGGCAAGTACGACTGGATGCAGAATCCGCCTCCGGCCTCGCTCTACCCTGAAGTCAAAGAAAAGTACGAAGGCACCCAGTTCCGCGTCGAGCCGACGATCAGCACCTACTACTTCTGGATGAACTCGACCAAGCCGCCCTTCAACGACGTCAAAGTCCGCCAGGCGGTCAACTACGCGGTCGATCCAGCGGCACTGGAACGGATCTACTCGGGCCAGATCAAAGGCACCCAGCAGATCCTGCCCCCGGGAATGCCGGGCTACGAAAAATTCGAGCTGTACCCCCACAGCCTGGCCAAAGCGAAAGCGCTGATCGCGGAAGCCAACCCCTCGGACACGAACATCACCGTCTGGACCGACACCGAATCGCCGAACAACGAAGCCGGCGAATACTACGAGGGCGTGCTCAAGGAACTCGGCTTCAACGCAACGCTGAAACAGATCAACGCCGACAACTACTTCACGGTGATCGGCAACCTCTCGACCCCCGACCTGGATACCGGGTGGTCCGACTGGTTCGAGGACTATCCGCACCCGAACGACTTCTTCCAGCCCGAGCTCGCCGAAGAAAGCATCCTGCCGACCAACAACGGCAACTTCTCCCAGTTCGCCGATCCGGAACTGAGCCGTGAAACCGTCAAGCTCGCTCAGGAAACCCTCGGCCCCGAACAGGAAGCCGCCTACTCGGAAATGGACAAGAAGTACATGGAACAGGCGGCCTGGGCCCCGTACGGCACGCGAACCCTGTCCACCTTCGTGTCCACCGCGGTCCCACTCGAAAGCGTGATCTTCAACCCGACGTTCGGGCAATACCTGACCAGCTTCGAACTCAACGAATAGGCCGGAAGTCCGGACCAGGGAAACCGCGTGGCCTTCGATCCCCGGCCGGAGGCGGCCGTACCTGCCGGGGCTCCCGGCGGCGCTCTTCCGACGGCTCCGGAGGGCGTCTCGGCGAGCGATCGCGGCCCCTGGTACCTCGCCTATAAGCGGTTCGTCCGCAACCGGGTCGCGGTGGCATTTCTGGGGCTCTTCATCCTGATCATCGTCTTCGTCCTCGCGGCGCCGGTGTGGGCGACCCACGTCGCTCACACCGGGCCGAACGAAACCCACACGCTGGAGAAGCTCCACGTCGGCGGCGAAATCCGCGAAGTCGTCACCCCCGAAGGCAAGCCGATCGGCCCGCAGCTGTTCGGCGCCGGCGGCAAGTTCTTCCTCGGCGCCGACAGCCGGCTCGGTCGCGACGAGATGGTGCGGCTGATGTACGGGGGGCGCACCTCGCTGTTCATCGGCATCGTCTCGGGCCTGATCACGACGATCGCCGCGGTCATCCTCGGCCTCCTCGCCGGCTACTACAAAGGCTGGGTCGACGCGATCATCGCCCGCACCCTGGACGTGCTCTGGTCCCTGCCCGTGCTGCTGTTCGGGATCGCCCTCGGAGTCTCGCTCGCGGTCGGCGGGCTGAAGATCGGTCCGCTCGAATTATCCGGCGGCTCGATCTGGGTGCCGATCCTGGTGATCAGCATCTTCACCGTGCCCTACGTGGCGCGGCCGATCCGCGGCGAAGTCCTGGCGCTCGGCCAGAAAGAGTTCGTCGAGGCGGCGATCGCCCAGGGCGCCGGCTCGGGACGGGTGATGTTCGGTGAGATCCTGCCCAACCTGGCCTCGACGATCATCGTCTTCTTCGCGCTCAACATCGCCAACAACATGCTCTTCGAGGCCGCTCTCTCCTTCCTCGGTGCCGGCGTTCAGCCGCCGAACTCGTCCTGGGGGACGATGATCTCGATCGGCGAGGAACTGCTGACGACGCAGCCGCTGCTGGCAATCATCCCCGGGGTGATGATCCTGCTCACCGTGCTCTCCCTGAACATCGTCGGCGACGGACTGCGCGACGCCCTCGACCCGCGGGCGAAGGTGCGGCTCGAGGCGCACGCGGGCATGGTCGAGAAAGAGGGAACGGCAGTCTGATGGCGCGCTTCATCGTCAGGCGGCTGGTGGGGATGGTCTTCGTCCTCTTCGTCGTCTCGCTGATCGTCTTCCTGATCTTCAACGTCATCCCCAACTCGCCGCCCGCGCAGCGGCTGGCAGGCAAGAACGCCACTCCGGTCCTGGTCAAGAGCATCGAAGAAGAATGGGGCTTCGACGACTCGCTGCCCCAGCAGTACCTGACGATGATGAAGAAGGTCTTCACAGGTGAACTGATCCAGTACTCGCCCCGGGTTCCGGTCGACGAACGAATCGTCGAAGGCATCCCGGCAACCCTCTCGCTCAGCATCGGCGCTGCGATCATCTGGCTCTTCTTCGGTCTGGTGCTCGGTTACTACTCGGCGCTCCGCGCCGGCGGCAAGCTCGACAAATTCCTCACCGGCCTCTCGATCGCCGGGATCTCGATCCCGGTCTTTCTCCTGGCGCCCGTGCTGATCTATTTCCTCGCGGAAAAACTGAAGATCTTTCCCAACGGCTTCTATGTGCCGTTGACTGAAGACCCGTGGGAATGGTTCACCCACCTGGTTCTGCCCTGGTTTACGGTGGCGATCCTCTCGATCGGCTTCTACAGCCGCGTCCTGCGCTCGAACATGCTCGACGTGATGAACGAGGACTACGTCCGCACCGCCCGCGCCAAGGGGCTGAGCGAGCGCCAGGTGATGCTCCGCCACGTCCTGCGTAACTCGCTGATCCCGATCATCACCCTCTTCGGCCTCGACTTCGGCGCCACCGTGGCCGGCACGGCGATCATCACCGAAACGCTCTTCAACATCGAAGGCGTCGGCCTCTACGCGGCGGAATCGATCGCAAAACTCGAACTGCCGCCGATCATGGGCGTCACGCTCTACGGCGCCTTCTTCGTCGTCTTCATCAACGCCTTGGTCGACATCGCCTATGCCTACCTCGACCCGCGAGTGAGGCTGGGGACCTCGGCCCAGTGAGCCCGGCGCCCCTCCTCTCCGTCCGTGACCTGCGGGTCGGCTTCGCCACCGAAGGCGGCCTGCTGCAGGCCGTCGACGGGATCAACTTCGACGTGCGGCCGGGGGAAGTGCTGGCGATCGTCGGCGAGTCGGGCTCCGGAAAGAGCGTCACCGCGCAGACGATCATGGGCTTGACCCGTTCGAAAAATGCGCGGATCGAGGGCTCGGTGATGCTCGACGGCGTCGAGCTCGTCGAGGCTCCCGATGCCGAGCTGCGGCGGTTGCGCGGCGACCGGATCGGCATGGTCTTCCAGGATCCGATGACCTCCTTCAACCCGGTCTACCGGCTCAGCAAGCAGATCGGCGAGGCAATGGCGGCCCACCGCGACGATCTCTCCAAGCAGGACATGCACGCTCGAGCGGTCGAGCTGTTCGAAGCCGTCGGCATCCCCGATGCCGCCCGCCGCGTCGACGATTACCCGCACGAGTTCTCGGGTGGGATGCGGCAGCGAGCGATGATTGCGATGGCGCTGGCGCTGGAACCGGAGCTGCTGATCGCCGACGAGCCGACCACGGCCCTCGACGTCACGATCCAGGCGCAGATCCTCGAGCTGTTGGGACAGCTCAATCGCGACCGACAGCTGGCGACGATCCTGATCACGCACGACCTCGGGGTGGTGGCCGAAGTCGCCGACAGGGTGCTGGTGATGTACGCGGGAAGGGTGGTCGAGGAAGGCTCGCTCGACGAGATCTTCTACGACCCCCAGCATCCTTACACCTGGGGTCTGCTCGGCTCGTTGACCCGACTCGACCGCCCGCGGCCGAAGCGGCTGCCGCAGATCAGCGGCACCCCACCCTCGCTGCTCGACCTGCCCACCGGCTGCTCGTTCCGACCCCGCTGTCCGCACGAGTTCGCCAAGTGCACAGAGCTGCCCGCGCTCGAGGAGCGGACCGCCGAGTCTCCGCGCCACTGCGACCGCTGCTGGCTGAGCTCGGAGCAAAAGCGCGAAAAGCGCCAGGTCGGCGGTCAGATCGGGTTGGAGGCGCCGGCCTGATGACAACTGAGAACCTGCTCGAGGTCGAAGACCTCGTCAAGCACTTCCCGATCAAGCGCGGGATCCTGATCGACCGCGAGGTGGATCAGGTGCGAGCGGTCGACGGGATCAGCTTCTCGATCCCCCGCGGTCAGACGCTCGGTCTGGTCGGCGAGTCCGGCAGCGGCAAGTCGACCGCCTGCCGGGCGGTGTTGCAGCTGATCAAGCCGACCTCGGGCTCGATCCGCTTCGAGGGCCAGGAGATCGCCGGGCTCTCGCGACGCAGGATGCGGCCGTTGAGGCGGGAGATGCAGATGATCTTCCAGGACCCCTACGCCTCGCTCAATCCGCGCAAACGGATCGGCCAGATCGTCGGCGACCCCTTGAAGCGGCAGGGCATCGCCTCCGGCTCGGACCTGCGCAAGCGAGTGCAGGAGCTGCTGGTTCGGGTCGGCCTCGCCAGCGAGCATTACAACCGCTTTCCGCACGAGTTCTCTGGCGGTCAGCGGCAACGGATCGGGATCGCGAGAGCGCTGGCCCTTCAACCCAAACTGGTGATCGCCGACGAGCCGGTGTCCGCTCTCGACGTCTCGATCCAGGCCCAGATCATCAACCTGCTCGACGACCTCCAGGACGAGTTCGGCCTCACCTATCTCTTCGTCGCCCACGACATCGGCGTGGTGCGCCACATCTCCGACCAGATCGCGGTGATGCATAACGGCAAGATCGTCGAGCACGGGTCCGCCGACCAGGTCTGCGAGCGCCCGCAGGACGACTACACGAAGAAACTGCTCTCAGCCGTGCCGATCCCGGACCCGCGCGAGAGCCGAGTCCGGCGCCAGGGCTCGACCGCGACCAGCTGACGCGTACTCTCCCGGTCGGTGAACCTCCCCCTCTCGCCACCGATCAAGCCGCAGCTGGCGCTGACCCGCAAAGGGCTGCCGGCCGGCGAGGAGTGGGCCTACGAGCCCAAGCTCGACGGCTTCCGGGCGATCGTCTTCGTCGACGGCCAGGAGGCCTACATCCAGTCGCGCGGCGGCAGAGCGCTGGCCCGCTACTTCCCTGAGCTGAGCTTCGAGCCGGGGCGCTGGGTGCTCGACGGCGAGCTCGTGATCCGCGACGCCGAGGGCAACCTCGAATTCGACTCGCTGCAGGAACGGATCCACCCCGCCCAGTCGCGGATCGACCTACTCTCGAAGGAGATCCCGGCCGTCTACATCGCCTTCGACCTGCTCGCCGATGGCGACGAATCCCTGCTCGAGGCGCCGCTGGCCGAGCGGCGGGCGCGGCTGGAGGCGATCGCGCCAATCGCCGGCCTCGAGCTGACGCCGCTGACCGCGGACACCGCCCAGGCGGAGGAGTGGCTGGGCAGCATCGAGGGGGTGATGGCGAAGCAGCTCGACGCCCCCTACATCCCGGGCAAACGCAAGGGGTTCGCCAAGGTCAAGCGCGAGCGGACGATCGACTGCGTGGTGATGGGCTGGCGCCCAGGCAAAGAGGAGGACACCGTCGGCTCGCTGATCCTCGGCCTCTACGACGGCGAGGCGTTGCGCAGCGTCGGCCACATCTCCGGCTTCAGCGCCGCCGCCAAACGCAGCATGCGGGCGATGCTGGCGCCGCTGGAGACGGGCGAAAGCGGCAGCGCCGAGCCCAGCCGCTGGACCGGCGGCCGCGACCTCGAGTGGGTCGAGTTGCGGCCGGAGCTGGTGATCGAGGTCGGCTATGACCACGCGGCGTCAGGGCGGATCCGGCACGGGGCGCGGTTTCACTCGTTCCGGGACGACAAAGATCCGGCGGAGTGCAAGTTCGGGCAGCTGGACGAAGGGGGCTAGTCAGAAGAGGGGCTGCTGGTCCGGGGGGGCCTGCACCGGCAAAGCCCCCTCTCTAGACGAGGTGGCCCGGGTTCGGAGGCCGGCTCGACCCCAGCCTCTGAGAGCTCGGGTGGTTTGCTTGCGCTGCTCGGGGCGCATGTAGGCGCGGTCGCTGTAGAGGGCCTCGTAGTGGGGGAGGAGGTCGGGGCGTTTTTCCTCGAGCCAGGCGAAGAAGACGTCCTTGACCTCGCCGCGGAGATGGAGGGCGACGCCGCCGAGGAAGGTGGCGCCGGCCTTCTTCGCCCGTTCGACGATCGGGCGGACCTGCTCGGGGCTGTCGTTGATCCCCGGCATCAGCGGTGCGATCAGGACGCCGGAGTCGATCCCCCGGCGACGCAGCTCGGCGACCGCGTCGAGCCGGGCGCTGGGGCTCGGCGTGTGCGGCTCGGTCGCCCGCCAGGCGTCCTCGTCGAGGGTCGGGACCGAGAGGTTGACCGAGACCGGCAGGCGCTTGGCCATCCGCTCGTAGATCTTCACATCGCGCATCGCCAGCGGCGACTTGGTCAGCACCGAGACCGGCGTTTCCGCCGCCTCCAGGGCCGCGAGGATCTCCGGCATCATCCGGTAGCGGCTCTCGACCCACTGGTAGGGGTCGGTGTTGGTCCCCAGCGCCACCAGGTCGCGCTTCCAGCTCGGCCGCGCCAGCTCCGCCCGCAGCAGCTCCGGGACGTTGACCTTGACCACGATCTCGCGCTCGAAGTCGCGGCCGGCGTCGAAGCCGAGGTAGGTGTGGGTGCGGCGAGCAAAGCAAAAAACGCAGGCATGAGTACAGCCTCTGTACGGGTTGATCGTGTAGTCGAATCCGTATTGGCCGCCGGGGACGTGGTTGAGCGCCGAGCGGGCGCGGACCTCGTGGAAGTTGACCCCCATCGCCTCCGGTGCGTCGAAGGTCCGGGTCACGGTGCCGTCGCCGACACCGGGCAGGCGCAGGTCGTTCTCGACGCGCTGTTCGTCCCACCTCATACGAACATACGTTCGCATAGATGTCGGCGGCAAAACGTGACGAATTCCCCTCCTTGGGAGGACGGGAGTATCCGGGCTGATCTCTCGCGGTTCCTTTCATACGCTGAGGGTGCAAAAGGAACCGCGCGATCCTTGGGGCGGCTGCTGGCACGCCCCGTGGTTCCTTTTCCACGCACTGCGTACAAAAGGAACCACGGGGTGGGGAATTGAGTGCTTAGAGGCTGGAGCCGGTCTCGTCGCGTTTGTACGCGGCGAGCTGTGCGAGCGCTTTGGCCCGAGCTTTGGAGCGCAGCGGCGGCAGCACCGCCACCAGGTTGCCGCTCGGGCCGAGCGCCTGCTTGGCCCACTTGCGGAAGTCGAAGTCGTCGACGTGGTCGGCGATCAGGCCGCCGGCGAAACGGAACTTGGCCTGGATGTCGTTGACCACCGGGCGTCCGGTGGAGAAGGTGTAGCGGGCGATCCAGTGGGCCGAGCCGCTCTCCTCCCCCGCCTCGTGCTCGTGCAGCTCGATCTTCAGGTCCTTGGCGCGGCCGGTCAGCATCCGCCACATGGCGCCGATGTCCTCGCCCTCGAGGTCGCCGAAAGCGGGGTCGCGAAAGTGCGCGCCGGGGCCGTAGCAGGCGGTCATCGCCGAACCGTTGCCAGCGGCGAAGGCGGCGTAGAAGCGCTCGATCGTGGCGCGGTTTGCGTCGGCGGACATCCGCCCACCCTAGTCCGCCACGGGACGCCTGGCTAGGCTAGGCCTCGCCTGAGGGCGCCGCGGCGCCCGCGGTCTGCTCCTCGAAGTGCTTGCTGAGCATCGTCACCTGGCCCTGGTAGTTGGAGCCGAGGTCGGCGCCGTAAAGCCGCTCCGCCGGTGCCTCCATCCATTCCAGGCCGAGCTTGCAGACCGGCTGACGGTGCTCGACCATGAACGGCACGTCGCGGGCGCGGACCTCGAGCGCGGCGCGGCTGCCGGGGCGGGCGCCCTCCGGGTCGTAGCCGAAGCCGGGGTCGAAGAAGCCGGCGTAGTGGGTGCGCAGCTCGCCGGCGGTCGGGTCGTAGGCCATCATCTCGGCGGCGATCCGCGGCGGGATGCAGACGCCCTCGGCGGAGAGCAGCAGGTAGAAGATTTCCGGCTCGAGCACGACCCGGCCCCCGGCCTCCGGGAAGACCGGGTCCCAGAAGTCCGTCCAGCGGTAGGCACGCACCCGGGAGAGGTCGACCGGCAGGCTGTTCTTCTTCGCCCGGTAGCCGACGGTGCGGTCGGCCGAACCGGAGAGGTCGAGGCTGAGGAAGAGACCGTCGGCAACGTCGAGCTCGGACTGGACAAGCGCCTCGGAGCCCAGGTAGAGCAACGGCGACTCATCCTGCAGGCCGCGGATCTGCTCGTCGTCGAGGCGCACCTCACCGCGGGCCAGCCGCAGCTGGTTGAGCGAGAGCCCGGTCTTGACCTGGATCGCGAACGAGCGCGGGACGACCTCGAGGTAGAGCTTGCCGCGATAGCCGGCGCGGACGTCGTCGAAGCGGTGGTGGCGGTCGGTGATGACGCGGGTGAAGACGTCGAGGCGGCCGGTCGAGCTCTTCGGGTTGGCCTTGGCGCGGACGTCGTCGGGCAGCGCCAGCTCCTCGATCAGCGGCACCAGGTAGGGCCGGTCGCGCTCGAGCACGGCGCCGTCGCGGAGGTCGATTTTCTGAAAGGCGAGGCCGTCGACCTTTTCCTCCACCGTCGAGTCGACGTCGGGCAGGAAGGAGCAGCGCAGCGCCCAGGCGAAGTCGCCGAGGCGCAGGTCGATGCTCGCCGGCTGGATCGCCTCGGGTTTGATCCGATAGTCGCCGGAGCTGACCCAGCCGCGATCGATCGCCTGGCCGAGGGCCTGTGAGGGAAAGACGCCGGTGGGCGACCCGACCTGCGGCGTCCCGAGCGTCGGCGCGCCCGCGCTTTGCGGCTCGATCATCCAGCAGAGATTATTCGCCGCGCCTCGATGGTGCCGAGGTAGGGCGTCAGCGCGAATTCGAGCACCTCGGGGAGCAGCTGTTCGATCCTCTCCGCCTCGCCCGCCAGCACGCGTCGCCCGAGCAGCGAGGCGATGCCGCCGATCACGGCTTCGTCGGTGGCCGCGGGCATTCCTCCCCCGCCGGGCGCATCCGGGGCGCCGTCGCGCAGCGAGGCGACGAAGCCGTCGACCGCCGCCTGGTAGCAGTCGTAGACGCCGCGGCCGACACGCAGGCCTTCGACCAGGGAGATGCTGGCAATGGCCGGGTCGGCGGCAAGCGTGCTCAGCAGCGAGGCGATCCCGTTGCGGACCCGCGCCGGCCACGACCCCTTCGCCTCGCGGCGGCAGGCGAGCTGGACCTGTTCCCTGATCCGTTCGATCGCCGCTTCGTAGGCGGCGAAGAAGCACTCATCCTTACTCCCGAAGTGCTTGTAGAAGTCACTCTTGGAGACCGAGGCCCGCTGGCCGATCAATGACACAGTGGTCTTCTGATAACCCACCTCGTACAACACTTCGGTCAGCCCGGCGATCAGTCTTTCGCGCTGATTTCGGGCGACGAACTCGGGGGAAAGGCCATGGCGTCCACGGGGTAGTCGGTCCATTCAGGTATTGGAGTCTGCCACCGTACTGTCACTTTCGCCTCGCGGTTGTGCACCGAGTTCGGCTACACCGTGGTACGGAGAAAGCACGAACTCCGACAGTTCGGGCAGCAACTCGACAGCCTGAGCCGTTTTACCGGCGCGGATCTGCTGGTGGAGGATCCAGGCGACGCCTCCGACCAGGGCCTCCTCGATCGTGCCCGGCAGGCTCGGGTTCTCGGGGGTGCTGCGACGCAGCAGCTCGACGAACTCCTGGATCGCGGCGTTGTAACGGGCCGATGCCGCGGGCGTGGCCGACAGCACCTCGACCATGCCCAGCCGCGCCAGCGCCGGCCGCTGCGCGAGGAATTCGAGCAGAGCTTCGAGGCCGTTCTCGACCCGCTTGGCCCAGAGGTCGTCGGCCGACCGGCAGCCAGCCTCGAGCGTCTCCTTGACTTCGACCAGCAAGGCATCGAAGGTCGCCAGGAAGAGGGCTTCCTTGCCGTCGAAGTTGTCGTAGAGCGTTTTGCGCGCCACTCCCGCGCGGCGCACGATGTCGGCGATCTTGGTCGCCTCATAGCCTTGCTCGGCACTCAACTCGGACATCGCGTCCATCATCCGGCGCCGCTTGTGAGCCGCTACGAACTCGCGTGAGAGCTCCGGCCGGGATGGCTTCATCTGAGCTCCCAAAGGTGGCGTGGGAGCATGCCGGGAAGAATACCCGCGGCATTCAAAAACATATCCAAACTGTCATCTGGTCTGGTACCGTGAAGAAACTTAACTCGTTTCTAATAGAAACTAGTGAGTTTCTAGTTGCCCCCCGACCGAATCCAACTGAGCCAAGAGATCCTAGTTGCGGCCATCGGCGACAGCTGGCCCAAGGACCAGATCGATGCGGTGGTCGAGCTCCTCGCCGGCGGCGACGGCTGCTTCCCGTCTGGAGCACGCAAGCTGCCGCCGGACCTCGTCCGCGCGGTGCAGCGCCAGCGCCTGATCGTGGCGATGCTGAAAGCGGCCTCGGAGCTTGGCTACCGCGGCACCAACGTCCAGGACGTGATCGATCGCGCCGGAGTTTCGCGACCGACCTTCTACGAGCACTTCAGCAACAAAGAGGACTGCTTCCTGGCGGCCTTCGACACCAGTGCGCAGAGACTGCGGGACAAGCTCGAGGCGGCGGCGCTGCCGGGCGGTGAGGTCTGGCGCGACCGACTGCGTTTCTCGCTCGTGGCGCTGCTCGAGTTCGCCGCTGCCGAGCCCGATACCGCTCGGGCGATGATCGTCGAGGCGCGAGCGGGCAGCGCCGACGCGGTGATGCGTCGGGTCGAACTGCTCGACCACTTCGCCACCTGCCTCGACGCCCAGGTCCGCGAGCTCCTCCCCGCGGCGCCGGCCTTCTCGATGACGACCGCGACCGGCATCATCGGCGGCGTCGAATCGCTCCTCTACGCGCGCCTGTGCAAGGGCGAGCACGACGACTTCGGGTCCCTCCTCCCCTCGCTGATGTACTTCGTCGTGCTGCCCTACGAGGGCCACGAGGCGGCGGCCGAAGAGCTTTCCGTCGAAGCTCCCTGAGCTACAGTCCCCGGCCATGAGGTCGCCACTGAGCGCCCGCCTCGCGCTTGGATTCCTTTTCTTCTCCACCGTCACGATCGGCCTGACCGCGGCGCTGGTGCCGCACACCTTCTACGCCGACTTCCCCTTCGTCACCCACTGGGTCGAGCTGCTGCCCCCCTACAACGAGCACCTCGTCACCGACGTCGGCAGCTTCTACCTCGGCTTCGCGATCCTCTTTGCCTGGGCGGCGTGGACGCTCGACCGCGTCCTGGTTCGCGCCCTCAGCGTCGCCTGGCTGCTGGCCGCCGGCATCCACCTGATCTTCCACGCCGGCCACCTCGCCGGCTTCGGCACAGCCGACGCGATCGCCGAGATCGCGACCCTGGCGCTGCTGCTGGTGCCGCCCCCGATCGCGGTCTGGGCGACGAGCCCGGCGGCGCCGTGAAGCCCCCCCACGCGACCGTCGGCGCCGCCGCGATCGTGGCCGTCGCCGCCTTCATCGCCTTCGCCGTCAGCAACGTCGTCGTCTTCGGCCTGCTCGGCTTCCTCGCGACCGTCGTCGGCTTCGGCGCCTACGCCCTCAGCACTCCGCGCGACGCCCCGTTCTCACCCCCGCCCGACGTCCGGCGTGCGAGCAAGCCCGAGGACCCGCCGCCGCCCGGGCCGAGCTAGCGACGAGGCAGCGTCCCAACCCAAGGGCACGCCAAGCCCGACTCACGCCCAAAGGCCGAGAGCGGAGGGGTGGGATTCGAACCCACGAGCGCCCTCGCTGGCCGAAATCTCGGGGGAATGCCAGGGGGAATGAAATTGGAACCAGCCCTCTCATGAGGACTGTCTCCCGACCCTCGGCTCGGCGAAACTTAGCTCGTCGTGAGTTCGGGCCGCAGGACGCGCGCGCTTCCATCGGCGGCGACGAGGACGACCGAGCGACCTTCATCGGCCGCGCGCTGAATCTCGTGGCCCGCCTGGGGCGTGTCGGCGTCGATGAATGCTGCCTTTTCGGGATAAGGCGAGCGACCCTCGATAGCGAGGTCGATCGCTTCGTCCATCACCTTGGCGGCGGGCGAGCTATTGATTTCGGCGCTCATTGTCGGTCCCATCCTTCAATCATCTCGCGGTAGCCGCGCTTGATCTCGTCGATTGCAGCGCGCATTCCTTCTCCCAGGGTACCGCTGTGAAACGGCGTCCCCGGCTGCTTCCCCCCGCTCGGGGTGTATCGGTGCATCTCGTTGTGGCCGTGGGCTCCGTCATAGACGCGAATCGTCTCGGTCGCCTCTCCCCTCCCAAGCAGCAGGACCACGGCGTAGTCGGTGATCTCTCGGCCCTCACTCGTGAACTCCACCGACAACCTAATCCCGAGGGCGTGATCGAGAATGCGGATGTAGTCGGGGCTCACGGTCGGGCACGGTAGCCGCATCCTCACGAGCGCGCTCGGCCAGGAACTTGTCGAGCTGGTCGCGGGCGCGCTCCAACCCGCCGGCCAGCGTGTGGGTATAGCGGCTCAGGGCGATAGGAGCGGCCCCCTCCTGATAGGCGGGGTCTTGTGACGCATGTGATCTGCGAGGCGACCTTGACTCCTGATGCCAGCGTGTCAAGCCAGGTGGCCAGCCTTGTTCGTAGCCGAAAGCTGGATCAGTCGAATGGCGATGAGACGATTAAGCACGGCACCGTCTGACCGGCATCGCGGACAAAAGATTGGGATGCCGCGTAGCCCTCTCAGGGGAATACCGGGGGAATTAAATATGTCCCGACGAGGCGATTCTGGCCCCTGTTCCCGCAGCCAAATCCGCTATCAGACAGAAAAGACGCCGCATCCCGCATGGCATCAGGAGTCACGGCTCAAAGAGCGGAGGGGGTGGGATTCGAACCCACGAGCGCCTTGCGACGCCAACAGTTTTCGAGACTGCCCCGTTCAACCGCTCCGGCACCCCTCCAGGGGTCAGGCAGCCGGATCCTAGCGGTGGCGTTGCTGCGGAGCGGATCGGAGCGGCAACAGCAGTAAGAGCATTGCGGCGGCGAGCACGCAGGCAACGGAGACCCAGAGGCAGGCTCCGAGCCCGCCCCAGTCGTAGAGCAGCCGGGAGGGGACGGGGCCGGTGGGGCGGCCGCCGGCGTTGGCCATGTCAATACGGATTCGTTCCCGACGGTCATCGGGGATCAATCGCGGCCGCAGCGCTCGCCGGAAACACTACGAAGGTCGCGAGCAGAGCTGCCACCAACGCATCGTTCAGGCTTCTACCTCGGGGGCGCGCCTCGTTGAGGCGACAACAAGAGCCTTAGGCGCATACCGAGGCTGCCTTGGAACGAGCGCTGCGGAGTTCGGCGGCGACCTGGCGAGCGCGACGTACCAGCGTTGCCCTGCGTATCCCTCGCGCACGGTGGGAGTGCGCCTGCAGGCGGTGGTGCTGGCGGGACAGGGTGCGAAAGTGGGCTGTCCCCTTTTTGCAGGCCAGGGATGGTCGTGGCAGGACAGGGGCCGTAACCCTCGCCCGAACCACGGGGCTTTCGACCGCTTGGTATTCGGCATCTGGGCCCCGGGACGATGAAGCCGGCGCTCTTCTTCAAGGCGCTTTCCGGCAAAGCCAGCCGGAAGACGATCTGGCCACCAACGCTGGCGGCGGTATAGGTCGCGATGCCACCTTCGTGCCATCGCACCGTGAGGCCGTAGACGAGGCCGTCCGGTGCCGGCAGACCAGTAGCACCGGTGACCGAGGCGTGGACGATGCCATTCGCGGCGACTTCGGAGAACGGCGAGATCGTCAGGTTCAGGTAGTGACGAGGGGCTTCGACGCTGAAGTCGTAGGGAAAGGTTTCCTGTTCCCCCGAGGTCGGCGTACGATTAGCGTACGCCCAGAACTCGAGATAGGTGTTGCCCGACGCGTCGGTGTTCTGAATCGTGATCGGCGTCGCCGCAGTGCCGCTACCCGACAGCTCATAGCCACTCGGGCTGGAGCAGCTGCCGCCGTGGAAAACGGTTCCCCAGTTGAAGTCGTTAACTCCCTGGGCGAGCATCATGCAGACAGGAAATCCCGACTGGCGGGTGAATGGCAGCCCGTGCCAGTTGACGACGATCTGGTCGTGAGAGCCGACCGGAGGCAGCCGCCAAAGCGCCACCTCCTTCCCTTCATTGGAGGCCGGTTCGTAGTTCGCATCTTCCCGGTGATTATTGAGCCGGCCCACGTAGTGCTGGCCCCAGGCAATCGACGGCTTCGCTCGGGGTGCGGCCGCCGCCTTCGAAGGCAGAGGCGGGTGTCGCCGTTCCCAAGAGCACGGTCAGCAGAATGGCGAACGACATAAGCATCTTATTCACGGTTGTAGACCTCCGAACGATTGACAGCCTCGAGTCGCAAAGGTTTATCAGCCATCCAGTAAAAAAGGTCAATCGTTCGTTCAATCTCCTTGCCTCATCGTCGGTGACAGCGGATTCGAAGCGAGCACGCTCCGAGACCTACGGGAAATAGACCGTCGCCGTGATCGCCCCGCTGCATTCGTGGGGAGATCCCGCGGTGCAGAACATGTTGTAGACAGTTTCGTTGGCTGGGCTATACGCCTGAAGCGACCCACTCCCAACTCCAATTTCATCTTCGTAGGCGGTCCGAACGTTTTCTGCGAACCCGCAAGAGGTTTCAGGTCCGGCAACCAGGTTGTTGCCGCAGTCGGTGCCCGAGGGGCCGGGACTCGTTTCGGTCGCGGATTCGGTATTCGGAACGACCACAACGGCCTTCGTCTTTGCGGTCCGATGGTCTTCTTTGAGTTCCCGTTCCAGTTTCCGCAACCTTTCCTGTTCGGCCCGGTGCAGGGCGCCGCGGTGTTGGGCCTTGGCGATTTCTTCTTGGCTCGCGCCGCCCCCACCGCCGCACCCCGACAGGCAGGCGCCCGCCCCGAGCGCGGCTAGGACCATGACCATGACGCCGATCGAGCGCTTCCCGTTACGAAAACCGATCCATCTGAACACGCGTACTCCCCCAGTTCCGAATACGATCGGCGCCAGCCTATGTTGCCCGAGGAGTCTCTGAGTACCTAAAAGTGAAGTTAATTGGTCGATTTGGCATGGGACTTGAGCTTTCGCTGCAAATCTCAACGCATATACGACCCTATTTGGAGGGGCTTTTGGTCGCCGAAGCTCATCCGGCGCAGGATCCCGCAGTCAGGCTCACGTTCTCCTTCACCCAGGCGGCGACGGCGTCGAGGTCTTGGACACCGGCATCGAATGACCCCGAATCGTCCTGGGCGGCAATGGTCACCACTGCCCCTGTAGTCCCGTCGTTGGATCGCAAGATGCCCGCCTGCCGAACGAGGTAGGGGCCGCTTTCACTTCCGTCCGGCCCCCAACCAGCCTTGATCGCAACTTGGCCATCGATGCCGGCTTCGCCGAGGCCCCACTGCTGTTCTGAAATCACGCTTTCCATGAGACCGATCACGTAGGCGGTGTCGGCCGGGCTGATTTCGAGCGCTTCGCAGGCGAGGGCTCGATAGAAGCCAACTGAACTCGACAGCGGCCAATCGGTCTGACCCCAGCTCGAAACGGCACCGGGCGGCGGCGGTGCGGTGGCGACCTGGGTCGGATAGCCGGAGGCGGCGAGGGTGTTTTCCACGGCGGCGCTGGCGCTACTCCCGAGACTGGAGAAGAGGGCGGCGGCGGCTTCGTTGTCGGAGGCGGTGATCGCGGCGTTTGCCTCTGATTTCTGGCTTTCGCTGAGGGAGCCCTGTTCCCGCAGTGCGGTCACCACGATCGGCACCTTGAAGCTGCTCCAGGCATGGCCGGTTTCGAGGCCGCCGATCTGCTCGGGTTCACCGGAGCCTAGTGGGGCAACCGACACACCGATCTGTGCCGAGAGTTCGCTTTCTAGAGCCTCGAAGGCAGAAGTTGCATGAGAAGACAGGACGGCACCGCCAGTGTGCGATGTCTTTGGATGCGGAGTGCCGTTGTTGCCTTCCGACGCTGGAGGCAGCAGCGTCTGGACGGGAAGGGAGCGTTCTCGCTTCTTCTCTAGCTTCGCTTCAGTGCGACGAATCTTGGCGGCAGTCGCATTGAACGGTTTTGGGTTAACGGTCTCGGTTCCCCTCAGGGCCTTCCAAACCGCGAAGCCGAGGGCGACACCGGCTACGACGACACCTAGGACAATGAACTTGCCCCGATGCCATTCCCAGAAGCTGACGTGATCGGGTCTCATTGCGGTTCGGCATCACGTTCGTCGCCGCTCAGCGGGTCCCCTGCTCGGGACGGTGAATCACGGGTGAACGATTGACATCTTGCACGGTAAAGATCTGAGTGCCGTGAGCGCATCTCAGTATTTCCGAACGCGCCTGTCACGCAAGTTCGAAACGTTGCTTGATGCACCACTACTAGTCGCCGTTGCCAACCGGCTCGGCCTGCCTTCGACGAGCGATGGCGCCCGGGCATCACCCAGCCTCAGCATCGAGCTCCAGACCACGCTTTTGGATAAAGGCCCCCGTGGCGCCGGCCAGGGCGGCGATCACCGTGATCGCGTAGGCCTCCATGAAGATGTCGAGCGCGCGGCCCCCGAAGGAGATCGGGTCCTTGATCGAGGAGGACACGGTGAGCAATTGGCTGCTGACCCAGAAGAAGGCGCTGCCGAGGGTGTGGATCTCGGTGCCGGCGGCATGGCGCTCGAGGAAGTAGGCGAGGACGGTGCAGACGAGATCGACGCCGATCGTGGCGACGACGATGACCGTGAGGTGATCGCGGTAGCGACGGTGGGTCGGCGTCGCTGCCCGGGCGACCGCTCGCAACTCGTTGCCGGTACGGCGCATCAGGCCCATCGACGCAGTCTCCTACCCGTCGACGACGAAACCCTGCAGGGGACCGAGCAGCGCCGCGGAGCGCCGGGAGACCCCACGGAGCTCGAGCAGCCGGTGGGTCGCCGGTTCGCCGCACTCGCGGCGCTCGAGCTGCTCGCGGGCGATCGGCTTCCAGAGCTCGTCGACGATCTGGGTCGGGTCCCCCGCGAGGTCGTCGGCCGCCCGCTCGAGGTGCTCGCTCCAGAGGCGCAGCCGGGTCTCGCGGGCGAGCGCCGGGTCGCAGCAGACGACGTTCATCTCGCTGTCGTTGAAGAGCGAGTGCTCGTTCAGGTTCGCCGAGCCGACGGTCAACCAGCGATCATCGACGATGCCGATCTTGGCGTGCACGTAGAGCGGGCCGGCCAGATGCCCGGTCCGGCTGGAGAGCGTCGCCGCCAGGAACCGCCCGCCTCCATCGTCGGCCTCGGCAAGCTGGGCCAGCTGTCCGCGCGTGTCGTCGGCGCCGTTGTTGGGCTTCGCCGGCAGCAGGATCACCAGGCGAAATCGGTCGGAGGGCGGATTGCGGAGCTTGTCGAGGAGGATCTCAACGACCTGCGGCGCCCAGAGGAATTGGTTCTCGAGGTAGACCAGCGAGCGGGCCGAGCGCAGCGCGCGCTGGTAGCTCTCGAGGATCCTGAAGTCCCCCTGGGGAAGGAAGTCATAGATCTTCTCCGGCACGGTGCGGATCACCTGCACCTCGTGGTCGCCGGCCGGGGGCGGCGGCCAGGTCGAGGCGAGCCGCTCCCCCGTCACCTCCCGCCAGCGCGAGGCGAAATGGTCGGCGACGTCGGCGACCGCCGGTCCTTCGAGGCGGCTCGAGGCGTCGTGCCAGCCGATCCTCCCGCGGGCTGGATGGTCGCCGGAGTCGAAGCGATCGCCGCCGAGGGAGGTCAGGTCGATGCCGCCGACGAAGGCGATCTCGCCGTCGACGATCACCAGCTTCTCGTGGTGACAGTGCATCGGTCGCTCGTGCGAGTCGAGCGCGCACCGGACCTTCGTGCCCCGCGTGAGTTCATCGCGGACCTGGCGCATCTGCGAGCGCCGCGGCGAGAAGACAGGCAGCGGCGCGCCGGCCCAGAGCAGCACCCGCACGGTGACCCGCTCGGCCAGGTCGGCCAGATGGTCGCGGAGCCTTCGCGCGCCCTCGTCGCGCTCGAGGCCGAAGTCGGGGGTGATGTGCCAGCCGGCGATGTTGACTTCGGTGCGGGCGCCGTCGAGCGCCTGCGAGATCCGCGGCAGCGCCTCGGCGCCGTCGATCAGGATCTCGAGCTTGCAGCCGAGACGCGGCGGCGGCTCGGCTGCCGCCCAGAGGCAACCGTCGTCCGGCGGTTCCAGCTGCGCCCGGTGACCGACTCGGCGCAGGCGCCGCCGATGCTTGGCACGGACGGCCGCGTCGATGCTGAGCCCGGCGGCGCGGTCGATCTGTTCGAGGGACCCAGCCATGCTTGCAGGCTAGCGTCGGCCGATGAGGGTCACAGTCAACCGGCTTCGCTGCACGATCAGCGGAACTCTGACCATCTGGCCTGCCGCTCCTCTCCGAACCTCATCGGAGTGCCCTCGCGGCCCTGGGTCCGTTGGTTCGTCATCTCTTACTAAACGGGCGTGGTGGCCTTTCGTCAGGGCCAACTCCACCGCTCGCCGCCACGTTCGCCCAGCCCTCCAGTGGGCGAGGTAGGGCCTGATGGAACGCCGTCATTCCCGTTCCTGCAAAGAGACGACGCAAGGTCGAAGGCCGGCCGGACGAGTGGGCGCCTTTGGAGAGGAGCGAGATGAATTGCGAGCGATGAAGGGCGACATGCGCAACTGCGTTTGCTCGGTTGGGTCGGACCTCGCCAGCCGCGCCCAACAACCCCCGCGACCGCATCCACCAGTCGATGGTTGCGATGGGCGCGAAGTGGGCACATTACTGACGGGATGCAGGTCTATGAGACGAGGCAGAAGTGAGCCCGGAGGCCGTCGACGACACTCTCGCTCGCGAGAGGGGTCGCGGCGACGCGCGCGCCCTGGCCAGGATCTTCCACACCTACCACCAGCCTCTGTACCGCTATTGCCTCTCGATCCTGGGCAACCCCCAAGACGCGGAGGACGCCCTGCAGGAGACGATGGTCAAGGTCCTGCGCGGGCTGCCGGGGGAGAAACGAGAGATCGCGCTGAAGCCCTGGCTATATCGGATCGCACACAACGAGTCGATCGACCAGCTTCGCCGTCGCCGCGAATACGACTCGCTCGACGACGGCGAGGTCGCCGCCGAGGGGGCGGGGGTCACCGAGCAGGTGGAGACCCGCCAGCGCTTGCGCCAGCTGATCGCCGATCTCGGCGTGCTGCCGGAGCGCCAGCGGGGGGCGCTGGTGATGCGAGAGGCAGGCGGACTGGACTTCGACGAGATCGCACTGGCGCTGGCGACGACGCCGGCGGTTGCACGGCAGACGCTTTACGAGGCGCGCTTGGGTCTGCGCGAGATGGCTGCCGGACGTGACATGACCTGCACCGCGGTCACCAAGGCGCTCTCCGACGGCGATCGGCGCGTTTGGCGGCGTCGCGACCTTCGCGCCCATCTCCGCGGCTGCGATGAATGCCAACAGTTTGCCGGGGAAATGGACTCGCGGCGCCACGATCTGGCGGCGATCTCACCGCTGCCCGCCGTCGCGGCTGCGGCCATCCTGCATGGTCTTATCGACGCCGGCGCCGGGGTGGGAGCGGCGGGGGCAACGGGTGTCGTCGGGACCAGCGGCGGTTTCGGCGGCCTGATCGGCGCCACCACCGCCAAATCGATCGGCACGGCGACGCTCCTGAAGGGAGCCGTGGCGGTAGGCGTTGTCGCCGCCATCGGAGTAGGAGCCGCCGATAAGGGTGGTCTGATCCACTTCAGCCATGACCAGCCCGCGCCGGCGAGGCGGTCCGATGGCGTTACCGGCGACCATTCTCAGTCGGGGGATGGGGCTCTGCCGTCCTTGGGCGCGGCCAACGCATCGGCGGCGGATCGCGGCGATGCGGGCGTGCCCTCACCGGGCCACGGTTCGATCGGCGTAGAGCGCCATCGGCCAGTTGGGCGGGCTCGCGCCGCGACCGCGGTGCCCTCCGACGGCGCCGCGGTCCAGCGGACCGAATCTGCGCCAGAAGAGCCGGTCGTCAGCAAGAGCGTCGATGCAACCGTCTCCCCGTCTCCGGGCAAGTCGGCTGTCGAGCCGCCGACCGGCCGATCTGAAGACCAACCCGCGGCTGAACAACCGTTCCACCCGACTCATCCCACTCACCCGACCCATCCGGCCAAGTCCCAGAAGCCGGTAAAGCCGCCCAAGGCCGACGGGTCCGCAAAGCAGGAAAAGCCCGAAAAGGCGACGAAGCCGGAAAAGTCCGACGCCCACGGCAAGAAAGGACAAGTAGCGCCTGACAAACCGCTGTTGCTTCCGTTAGGGCAGCAAGGTAGGAAAACCGATCCAGTTGTGGGAGGTTGGGAACGCGTCGCTCGGCTCTCTGAGCTCCCGAGCTTCGCGAACCGACCGCAGGCCGGACACTTCAGCGATAGGAGAGGAAAGATCACCGTGAAGAACCAGGGCAGCGACAGAGAACCGGAGACGAGGTCGTGCTGATCGCCGGCGTGATCGTCCTCTGCATCGTCCTGGCAATCCTCGGCTTCCTCTTGCCGAGACTCTCGGACCACGTCCGCCGCGGAGCCGACAAGGGCCTATCCACCGGCGCCAGGGCCGGCTCCAAGGCTCCTGGACCGGTCGGCCGATTGCTCGCGAAATCGTTCGGAACCTCTCAGAGGGCGGCCGATAAGAGCCACTCAGCCGGCAAGAAGGCCCGCTCCAAGTCGCCATTTTGAACGGCCGTACCCATAAACCGAATCAAGGAGCTCGTCTTGACCATCGTCGGAATCCTCATCGTCATCATCCTGATCCTGCTCGCGATATACCTCTTCCGCCGGGTCCTCTAGAGGAGTAAGCAGTTGACCTTCGCTGGACTGGTGCGTTCCGACTGATCGATGAGTAGAGAGCTGGGCAGCGCGGCTGAGCAGGGCGATCCCCCCGGGCGCTCGCTGTCGTACGCCATCGCCCGCGCGATTGTCTGGCTGCGCTTCCTGATCGTGCCGGCGTGGATCGCCGCGGCAGTCCTGGCGACGATGCATCTGCCCTCGGCTTTCGAATCTGAAAACGCCGACGTCGGCAGCCTGCTGCCGCACTCCTCGCGGGCGATCGAAGTCGAAAGGAATGCGATCAAGACCTTCGGGCTGCCGCTGCTCAGCCGCACGATGGTGGTCGCGCGCCGGCCGCAGGGCTTCTCCGCTCCGGCGCTCGCCGCAGCGACCCGCTACATCGCCGCCACCGACCAGAAAGAAGGCAATGGGGCGATCCGCGCGGTGCCGCTGCTCGACACGCCGGGGCTGCTTGCCGCCCACGAGACCGCAACGACGCTCCTCGTCTACCTCTACATCCGGCCGTCGCTGAGCGAATCCGAACAGCAGCAGGCCGCCGAGGACTTCGCCTCGGGGTTGCGGGGCGCGACCGGCGCCGAAGCCGTGAAGGTGACCGGGGCGCTGCCGGCGACCAGGGCCGAAACGAGCGTGGCGATGAGCCACATCCTCTGGGTCGAGGTGGCGACCGTCTTGCTCGTGGTCGGCATCCTCGCCTTCTACTTTGGATCGCTGGGGGTGCCGCTGCTCGCCCTCGCGACCGTCGGCATCGCCTACCTCATCGTCGATCGCGTGCTCGGCTGGGTTGGCCAGCAGTTCGGCCTCGCGTTCTCGAGCGAGGTCGAGCCGGTGATCGTCGGCCTTCTCTTTGGCGTTCTCACGGACTACCTCGTCTTCTTCGTCTCCGGCTACCGCCAACGCCTGCGCGCCGGGGTCGAGCCGCTGGCCGCGGTCACCGCGGTGACCACAGAGCTGCTGCCGGTGATTCTCACGGCGGCGCTGATGATCGCCGGGGCAACGCTGACGCTGCTGATTTCCGGCGTCCATCTGCTGGCCTCCTTCGGGCCGGCGATGGCGATCGCCGTGATCGCCGCCGCCGCGGTCGCGCTGACCCTGGTCCCGGCCGGGCTGGCGATCTTCGGACGGGTGCTTCTCTGGCCCCGCCAGCCGAAGGCGGAGGAGACGGAACGGCTCGAGGAGGACGATGAGTCGGGTGCCCGCGCCCGGTTGATCGGCACCGCCGTCCGCTTCCCGGCTCTCACGACGATCCTCTGTCTGGTCGTCCTCGGCGCCGCCGCGACCGGGTTGAGCCAGTTGGCTCTCGGGAACCCGGTGATGCGCGGCCTGCCGCCGACTAACCAGGCCCACCAGGGCTACGACATCGCCGCCACGGGGCTGGGGCCGGGGGTGCTGGGGCCGACGATGGTGGTGCTCGAAGGCGATGGGATCGCCGGACGCACGGCGCGGCTGGCCGCCCTGGAATCGGCGCTATCCGAACAGGAAGGCGTCAGCGGCGTCCTCGGCCCGGCGGCCGAGCCGGTTCCGAGCGAGCCCGGCCTGATGGTCGCGCCGAACGGAAATGCAGCTCGCTACATCCTTGTGCTCGACGGCGACCCCGACGGTGCAGACGCATCGGAAACCCTGTCGAACATCGAAGACGACCTGCCGGAACTGGCCCGACGCAGCGGGCTCGGGGAAGCGCGCGTGGGAGTGACCGGCGACACGACGATCGCGACCGAATTGACCGAAGACACCTGGAGCGCCTTTGAGCGAGTCGCCCCGGCGGCGATCGCGATCCTGCTGTTGCTGCTCTGGGTGCTGCTGCGCAGTTGGAGCGCGCCACTCTATCTGGTCGGGGTCAGCATCCTGGTCGTAGCCGCCGCCCTCGGGATCACCGTCTACGTCTTCCAGGACCTGCTCGGCTATGGCGAGCTCGCCTTCATCGTGCCGGTCGCCAGCTCGATCCTGTTGCTCGCCCTGGGCGCTGACTACAACGTCTTCCTGGTCAAGCGGATCTGGGACGAGGCCGACCGCGCCGACCTGAAGCCGGCGATCCGAAGCGCAGGCGCGAGCGCTGGGCGGGCGATCACCGTCGCCGGTTTCATCCTCGCGCTCTCCTTCGCCGCGGTGATGTTGATCCCGATCCAGAGCTTCCGCGAGATCGGTTTCGCCCTGTTCATCGGGCTGCTGCTGGACACGTTGATCGCCCGGACCCTGTTGATTCCTGCGCTGGTCGCTCTATTCGGGCGCGGCGGCGCGGTCAAATCCTCCGGGCGGACGGCGGAGGATCGCCCTGCAGTCGCGGCCGGCTCCTAGGGCAGGCTGCGACCGTGCATCAATTAGCACGGCCTTGGACCGGGCCACCGAATGCAAGTCTCTTGACGATGTCCCGACTCTGCGTCGGCCCTGGCCAGAGTTCATCGAGTAGCTCCGGGCCTCCGGCCCGGAGCACGAAGCGCAGCACAAGCGCGACGACAATCGCATCATCAAGTAGGCCGAGGATCGGGATGAAATCGGGGATCAGGTCAAGCGGCGACGCCAGATAGGCGAGGGAAAGCAGCAACGCACCTTTTCGAGAACGGGAAACGCGAGGATCGGCGATCAGGCGACGGAGAAGGACGACACAGTCAGGGATGAAACGCGCGAGTAGGCGCGCTTGGCTGGGTCGCCCGAATGCCAGCAGGAGGAGGACCAGGGCAGCGTAGGCCGCAACCACAGCGGCGACCGACACCAGGATGACGCCCAAAGTCGACACCCACGCAGCCTACGTTCGCGTCGGCGCTGCGGCGCGATTCGGCTGGAAGTTAGTTTTCGAGACCGCCCCGTCAACCGCTCCGGCATTCACTCCAGGGCTCAGGCTGCCGGAATCCTAGCGATGGCCTTGCTACGGAGCGGATCGGGGCGCGGCAGCAGCAATGAGAGCATCGCGGCGGTGAGGACGCAGGCAACGGAGGCCCAGAGGCAGGCTTCGAGCCCGCCCCACTCGTAGAGCAGCCCAGAGAGGACGGTGCCGGTGAGGCGGCCGGCGGCGTTGGCCATGTAATAGAAGCCGACGCTCATCGCCGCCCGGTCGTTGTCGGCGTAGGCGAGGATCAGGTAGGAGTGGACGGCGGAGTTGAGCGCGAAGACGACGCCGAAGGCGATCAGCCCTCCGACGATCACGTTCGTCGGATCGAGGTCCACCGCCAAGCCGACGGCGATCGCGGCCGGGAACAGGGCCAGGACGAAGGCGAGCCAGGTTGCCGTCCTGCCGTCCGGCTCCCCCGCCCCCTCGGCGCCGCGACGGCGGACGAAGCGCGGCGCCGCCGCCTGCACGGCTCCGTAGCCAATCACCCAGATCGCCAGGAAGCCGCCGGTCGCGAGGAAGCTCCAGCCGAGGACGGTCTCGAGGTAGACGGGCAGGCCGACGACGAACCAGACGTCGCGCGAGGCGAAGAGGAAGATCCGCGCCGCCGCCAGGACGTTGACGGCACGGTTGTTGGAGAACATCTGCTTGAACCTGGCGCCGGCGTCGGGGCGACCGAGGTGGCCGCGCATCAGCACCGAGACGACGGCCAGGGTCGCCAGCACGAAGCCGGCGAGGATCAGCATCGAGGTCTGGAACCCGACCACCGTCAGCATCGCCGCGCCGAGAAAGAAGCCGACGCCCTTGAGCGCGTTCTTGGAGCCGGTCAGCAGCGCGACCCAGCGGTAGAGGGAGGTCTGATCGCCCTCGGGCAGGACCAGCTTGACCGCGCTCTTGGAGCTCATCTTGGTCAGGTCCTTGGCGATCCCGGAGAAGGACTGCGAGACCATCAGGTAGGGGACGACGAGCCAGGCCTCGGGGGCGAAACCGACCATCGCCAGCGCCAGGACCTGGGTGCCGAGACCCAGGTAGAGGGTCGTTCGCAGGCCGAAGCGGGCCGCCAGCCAGCCGCCGACGAGGTTGGTGAGGATGCCGAAGATCTCGTAGAAGACGAACAGCGAGGCGATCGCGAAGGCCGAGTAGCCGAGTTCGTAGAAGTAGAAGAGGACGAGCATTCGCGTCGCCCCGTCGGCGAGCGTCTCGACCCAGTAGGCGCCGGTGACGAGGAAGTAGTTGCGAAGGTCACCGCGGCGCTCGACAGTGGTGGTCGCGGTAGGGGCCATCGGCTTCCTCAGCTCGCCTCGGGAGCTGCGACCAGACGCGCCAGCTCGACCAGCCGGTTCGCGTAGCCCCACTCGTTGTCGTACCAGGCGAGGACCTTCACCTGGGTCTCGTTGACGACCATCGTCGAGAGCGCGTCGACGACGCCCGAGCGGGGATCGTCGCGGTAGTCGACCGAGACCAACGGCCGGGTCTCGTAGCCGAGGATCCCGGCCAGTGGCCCCGCGGCGGCGGCCTCAAGCAGGCCGTTCACCTCCGCGGTATCGGTGGCACGCTCGACCTCAAAGACGCAGTCGGTGAGCGAGGCGTTCAGCATCGGCACCCGAACCGCGAGGCCGTTGAGGCGACCCTGTAGCTCCGGGAAGATCAGGCCGATCGCGCTCGCCGAGCCGGTGCTGGTCGGGATCAGCGACTGGCTCGCGGCGCGCGCCCGGCGTAGATCCTTATGTGGAGCGTCGACGACGACTTGGGTGTTGGTCATGTCGTGCAGCGTCGTGACCTGACCGTGGCGGATGCCGATGCCCTCGTGAATCACCTTGACCACGGGCGCCAGGCAGTTGGTCGTGCAGGAGGCGGCGGTGAGGATGTCGTGGCGAGCGAGCTCGGCCGGGTCGTCATTTACCCCGAGCACCACGTTCATCGCCCCCTCCTCTTTGACCGGGGCGGCGACGATCACCTTGCGCACGCCCTGCTCGAAGTAGGGAGCCAGCGACTCCAGGGTGCGGAAGCGGCCGCTGCACTCGAGGACGACCTCGACTCCGCTCCCCGCCCAATCCACCTCGGACGGCGTTGCCCGATCCGAATAGGCGATCTCGGAACCATCGACGCTCAGCGTCTCCTCCCCACCCTCGGCGGGGTGAGACCAGCGACCGTGTACCGAGTCGAACGTCAGCAGGTGCGCGGCGGCTCTGGCATCGCCGGCTACCTCGTTGACGTGGACGAACTCGAACTCCGGCCAGCCCCAGGCGGCACGCATCGCCAGGCGGCCCATGCGCCCGAAACCGTTGATTGCCACTCGCGTCATCTAACGGCTGCCATGCTAAGCATTGACAAGGCCGATTTCAATAGATATATGTAGATTGATGAACGTCGATCTGGAGCTCGAACCCAAGACCAAGCGGCTTCCCGGCGAGCCCTGCTGCGAGCCGGTTGTCTACCCCGACGTCGAGCGCCAGCAGGCGCAGCGGATGGCGAAGATCGCCAAGGCGCTCGGCGATCCGGTCCGGCTGCAACTGGTCGATGTGCTGCGCAAGCACGCCGGCAAGGTCTGCGTCTGCGAGCTGGTCCCGCTCTTCGACCTCTCGCAGCCGACCGTCTCCCATCACCTGAAGAAACTCAAGGACGCCGGCATCGTCGGCTCCGAGCGCCCCGGGCTGTGGGCCTACTACTACGTCAACCCCGAGGCGCTTGAGGAGTTCTCGCGGTGGCTGAGTCTGGCCTGACGAAGCGGAGAGGGAGGGATTCGAACCCTCGAGGCGGGTTAACCCCGCCCACGCGATTTCCAATCGCGCTCCTTAAGCCACTCGGACACCTCTCCGGGGTGCCCGGAAAGGGTATTGACTCTCAGCCGCGGCGGGCGGCGAAGAAGGCGCGCAGCAACGCCGCGCTCTCCTCCGCCATGACGCCCGCGATCACCTCGGGCCGGTGGTTGAGCGCCGGCTCGGCGAGGACGTCGAGGACGCTGCCGGCGGCGCCCGCCTTGGGGTCGGGGGCGCCGATGACGACGGTCGGGATGCGGGCGAGGACGATCGCCCCGGCGCACATCGCGCAGGGCTCGAGGGTGACGTAGAGGGTGGTGCCCGGTAGCCGCCAGCCACCAAGGGCCTCGGCTGCGGCGCGGATCGCAAGGATCTCGGCGTGGGCGGTCGGGTCGCGGCGCAGCTCGCGCTCGTTGCCGGCCAGCGCCAGCGGCTCGCCGTCGCGGAGGATCGCGGCGCCGATCGGGACGTCGCCGTGGATCTTGGCCAGGCGCGCCTGCTCGAGCGCAAGGCCCATCGCCTCCCGGTATTCGGCAGCGTCTCCGTTCATCGATCCGGGAGTATGTCCCTCTACAACTTCACCGGCACCGCGGTGTTTGCCGATTGAAGCGTTCGCCTTGCAGGGGGCCGAGCGCATTCCGGACCCACATGAGACGACTCCTCACGATCCTCGCCCCCCTTGCCGTGCTCGCGGCCATGCTCGCCAGCGCCGCGCAGGCGACGGCGCAGACCGGCCTGGCGCCGGCGCGCGGATTCGCGCCACGCCAGCTGGTC
>JACDGU010000115.1 GCA_013821475.1 Solirubrobacterales bacterium | reverse complement strand
CCGCTGCGCCAGCCGGACCTACCTGCCGAAGTCCGGATGGCGCAGCGGCGGCCTAGGACGGCTCCTTTAGCCACCTGTTAGTAAGACCGCGGCAGCCCCAACAGGTGCTGGCCGACGAAGGCCTGGACCAGGTTGTTGTTGACCGGCGCCGTCTTGTAGAGGCGGGTCTCGCGAAACTTGCGCTCGATGTCGTACTCGGCGGCGAAGCCGTAGCCGCCGTGGGCGTCGATCGCCGCATTCGCCGCCTGCCACGAGGCCTCGGGAGGCGAGGTACTTGGCGATGTTCGCCTCGGCGCCGCAGGGCTGCTCGCCGTCGTAGAGCCAGGCCGCCTTCCAGCGCATCAGGTTCACCGCCTCGATCGCCATGTGGGCCTGGGCGAGCGGGAACTGGACGCCCTGGTTGGCGCCGATCTGGCGGCCGAAGACCTCGCGCTCGGAGGGCGTAGGCGCTGGCTCGGTCGACGAAGAAGCGGCCGTCGCCGATGCACTCGGCGGCGATCAGGATCCGCTCCGCGTTCATCCCGTCGAGGATCTAGCGAAAGCCCCTGCCGCGCTCGCCGATCAGCGCCGCCGCCGGCAGCTCGAGGCCGTCGAAGAAGACCTCGGTGGGGGCGTGGTTCATCATCGTCGCGATCGGCTTGATCGTCAGCTGCGAGCCGCGGTCGCGGAGGTCGACGAGGAAGACCGAGAGGCCGTCGGTGCGCTTTTCGACCTCGTCCGCCGGAGTGGTGCGGGCAAGCAGGACCATCAGATCGGAGTGCTCGGCGCGCGAGGTCCAGATCTTCTGGCCGTCGACGACCCAGCCGCCCTCGACCTGGCGCGCCCTGGTCTTGATCCGGGTCGGGTCCGAGCCGGCGTCGGGCTCGGTCACGGCGAAGGCCTGCAGGCGCAGCTCGCCGGCCGCGATCCGCGGCAGGTACTCGGCCTTCTGCTCGTCGCTGCCGTGCCGCAGGATCGTCCCCATCGTGTACATCTGGGCGTGGCAGGCGCCGGCGTTGCAGCCGCTGGCACAGACCTCCTCGAGGATCGCGCTCGCCGCCCCGATCCCCAGCCCCGAGCCGCCGTAGCGCTCGGGGATCAGCGCCGCCAGCCAGCCGTGCTCGGTCAGCGCCGCGACGAACTCGGTCGGGTAGCGGTCGGGGCTCAGGCGCCCGCCAGTAGTCACCGGGGAAGTCGGCGCAGAGGGCGCGAATTGCGGCGCGGATCTCCTCGACCTCGTCCGGCAGCGAGAAGTCCATTAGCCGCACCACTCCTCGACCGCTCGGGCAAGCCCGACCGGGCCTGCGGGGCGCCGCGGCGGTAGGCCATGAAGCTGCGCTTGAACTCGATCACGGTCGACCCGATGGCTCAGCCGCGGACCGCACTGAGCAGCTCCAGCGGCCCGGCCGCGGTCCGCAGCCGGTCGTGCAGCTCGACCGGCTCGAAACCGGCAGCTTCGACGAAGCCGGGCAGGCGGCCGGCAGCGTGGTCGCGGATGCCGTCGAAGCCGTCGAGCAGCGCCAGGGCGAAGAGCGCGCCGCGCATCAGCGGATCCTGGGGCTTGCCCCAGTCGGCGATGTGGAGGCGACCCCCCGGCCGCAGCACCCGGCGGCACTCCGCCAGAGCCGCGCGCTTGCCCTCGGGGTCGAGGTGGTGGAGCACCAGCGAGAGCACGACGCGGTCGCAGCCGCCGTCCTCGAGCGGCAGCTCGGCCGCCAATCCCTGCCGCCAATCGACCTGTCCGGCGCCGGGCTTGGCGCAAGCGATCGCGAGTACCTCCTCGTCGCCGTCGACCGCGATCACCTCGGCGCCGGGCGCGGCGGCGGCGAGGGCGATCGCCAGGGTGCCGGTACCGGCACCGACGTCGGCGATCCGGGCCGCCGCCGGCAGGCCGGCCAGGACCTGCTCGGCCAGCCGCCCCCGGAACAACCGCTCGCGCATCGTCAGCGCGACGATCGGGTCGTAGAGGCGGGTCAGGCCGCGCAGCCCCGCGGCGGGGACGTAGCGCCCCCCGGCGGGAGCGGTATCGGAGGGCGGTCGCTCGGCGATCTCGCCAAGCTAACGCCCTCGCCGCGGCCGATCGGCCGGGCGGCTCAGCCGATGCCGTATTTGCCCGAGTTGGGCGAGTCGACGTTGAACGAGCCGTAGACCTTGTAGGTGCCGTTCAGGCCCGAGAGTTCCATCGTCGTGATCGCGCTGGGTTCGATCAGCGGCACTGTCATGCTGGTGATCGTTTTGTCGAGTTCGGTGCTGGTGCAGCCGGATTTGAAGGTCCGCCGCACCCGCCAGTTGGCGATCGAGAGATCGGTGGCGTTGACGGTGACCGTCCAGGGAAGCGTTTTCGGTTCCGCGACAACCACGGTGCATTTCGCGTAGGTGCCGAAGCCGGTGCAGGTTTTCGGTTCGACTTTGGTGACTTTGCCGGTGCTGCCGCCTTCGGTGGTCATCGTCAGGTGCGTTTCGCACGACATCCCGTTGCCTTCGGTCGGTTCGAACACTTCGGCGCCGGTCAGCCCGAGGGTGACCAGTTTGCTGACCTTGGTCGAGCCTTCTTTCCAGACCGCGGCCGAGGCCGAGGCCGAAACCGCCAGGCCGACGACGGCGACCGCCAGGCCGGCGATCAGCATGCGTCTATAGATCTTCATCTCTCCCATTCCCCTATCTGATGACTGGATCCCCGCCGCCGCGGTAAACCCCGCCGGTCAGGGCTTTGTTCAACAAAGATTATTATAGTCAGCTATTCTGAAAACAGAGTGTTTCAGAGTGCCGGTCCGATTACCCGCCGACCGCCGGCGCCGCTGGACCGGCGCAGACGCGGTCCCTGCCGCCCTGCTTGGCGCGATAGAGGCATTCGTCGGCCGCGCCGATCAGCAGCGAGGCGGACTGCCCGGCTTTCCAGCTGGCGAGACCCGCCGAGCAGGTGGCACCGGCGGGGACGGCGAGGCGCAGCCGCTCGGCGATCTGCAGCGCCAGGCCAGGGGTGCAGTCGGGCAGGATGATGAGGAACTCGTCGCCGCCATAGCGGGCGATCGTGTCGCCTTCGCGGACGGCGTCCTCCCAGCCCGCTGCGGCGGCGCGCAGGAGCCGATCGCCGGCCTGGTGGCCGTGGTTGTCGTTATAGCCCTTGAAGTCGTCGATGTCGACCATCGCGATCGAGAGCGGTCGCGCCTCGCCCGCTATCGCGACCTCGCGATCGAGCTCCTCGCGCAGCACCCGCCGGTTGACCAGCCCGGTCAGCTCGTCGCGGCGGGCCATGAAGTCGAGGCGGGCCAGCAGGTCCTCGCGATCGATCGCCACCGCAGCCTCGGCGGTCAGCATCCCGAGCAGCGACTCAGTCCGGTCCGGCAGCCGCCGCTGGCGCCGGCCCCAGAGGACCGCGACGACCCCGACCGGCCGGCCATCGAGGGAGACGGTCTCGAACAGGGCGGAGCCGCCCGGGGCGCCGAGGATCTCTCCTCGGCCGAGGTCGGGGACGAAGACCCGCGAGACCTCCCCGGCGGCGGCGCGAACCTCAGGCCGGTCGACCAGCGCCGGCCCGAGACCGGTCTCGGCGCCGTCGGCGGCGGTCACGCTCAGCTGCCGGTCCGGCCCAGTCTCGATCAGGGCGACCAGGTCAGCGCGGGCAAGCTCGCGAATCGCCTCGCAGGTGCGCCGTCGGGCGTCGGCGTTGTGGCCGAGGTCGCGCGCCAGCCGCGAGACCAGGGCGAGGTCCATGGCGAGGGCGGCGCGGCGCTGGTCGACCGCCGAGCCGCCGATCAGAACGGCGAGGGTCACCGCCACGCCGAAGCCGAGCAGGACGACCAGCGAGCCGGAGCCGAGGCTGCCGTGGGCGACCATGCTGGACATCGAGGGCTCGAAGGTCGCCGCCGCCATCCCCGTGTAGTGGAGGCCGGCAGTGCCGATTCCGAGGACGCCGGCGGCAAGCAGGCGCCTGCCCACCCCGAGCTGGGAGTCGCTGCTGCGGATCCGCATAACCAGCCAAAGCGCGAACAGCGAGGCCCCGAGACCGATCGCCAGCGAGAGAGCGATGAGGGCGAGGTTCCACTGGATCCGCGCCTCCATTTCGATGCTCGCCATCCCCAGGTAATGCATGACCGCGATCGCCAGGCCCATGAAGCCCGCCGCCGAGAGCAGGCCACGGGTGGTGACCTGTCGCCGGGCGACAACCGCCAGCGCGCCGCCGGCACCGAGCATCGCGGCCAGCAGCGAGAGGATCAGCAGCGGGCCGTTGTAGGAGACGGGCATCCCCATCCGCAGCGAGAGCATGCCGATGAAGTGCATCGACCAGATCCCCAACCCCATCGTGAAGCCGGCGGCGGCAATCCAGGCCCGCCAGCGGGCCCCCTTGTAAGGACCGGAGCGCTGGACGAGGTCGAGCGCGGCGTAGGCGGCGACGATCGCGACGCCAACGGAGAGGAGGACGAGGCCGGGATCGAAGTGGGTGGCGATTGTGTGGGTCATCGGTGCGGGCGCCGGTTCGCTTCACGGCGAACTACGCACTCTTCCCTTCGACAGGTCACCCGCAAGCTTGATCTTTTCGCTCTGGGTACGGCCGAGGTATTGAGCCTTGCTCGCAACTGTCGATAACGAGCAGTGGAGCCGGAGTACCATTTACCCGAGCGTTCGTGATGTTCGGCACGAGTCACCACCGACGGGATCGCGGTCGTTGACGGCGAGTGGCGGATCCGCTACCTGAACGAGCCGGCGGCACAGATGCTCGGGCGTCCACATGGCGAGCTGCTGGGCAGCCACATCTGGACCGGGTTCCCGGAGACGGCTTCGAAGGGGCGGCGAGAACCGGGACGCCGGCGCGACTGGTCGCGTACTACCCGCCGTTGGAGCGATGGTTCGAAACCCGCCTGCTGCCCCAGCCGGACAAACTCGCGGTGCTCCCCCAGATCGCCGGACTCGGCCGCAGCCCGATAGCGCAGGCCGCGCGCTCGCCTCCCTGACCGAAGCGCGGGCCTACTTCGAGCACCCCATGCTCGGGCCGCGCCGGTGCTGGAGCGCTACTACAAGGGCGAGGCGGACGCGGCCACCGAGGAACGGCTGAGCTGAGGGCCTCGCCACCGCGGGCTCCAGGTCACCTCAATCTCGCCGGCAGCGAGCCGATCCCCTGCAGCGTGTTGTTGCGGATCCGGACCGGTGGGCCGGCGATCTCGATCGTCTCCACCTGGGCGAGGAGGGCCCGCAGCAGCGCCGCCATCTCCAGCTTGGCGAGGTGGATGCCGACGCAGGTATGCGGCCCGAACCCCCAGCCGAGGTTGCCGCCGGGTGGGCGGTCGAGGTCGAAGCACTCGGGGTCGGGGTAGCGGCGCTCGTCGAGATTGGCGGCGCCGAAGAGCAACGCGGCGCGCTCGCCGGCGCGCATCCGCACTCCGCCGAACTCGGCGTCGCGGCCGAGACGGCGGGTGAAGCCGCGGATCGGCGAGCCGAGGCGCACGCTCTCGACCACCGCCGCCGGGATCAGCGCCGGGTCCTCGCGCAGGCGCTGCCAGGCGGCGGGGTTCTCCCCCAGCAGCCAGAGCATCTGGGTGCTGGCGAGGATCGTCGTGTCGAGGCTGGGGGCGACGAAGTCGATCACCATCGAGCGCGCTTCGCGCTTGCTGATCTCGCCCCGCTCGGCGGCTTCGAAGACGCTCTCCGCCCAGCTTCCCGGCACCACCCGCGAGCGGCTCAGCCGCTGCGAGTAGGCGATCATCCCGAGACCGCCGGCGGCGGCGCGCAGACCGCGCCGGTTGAGCGGCCCGAGCGCGTCGAAGGAGCTGGAGCCCCAGCCCAGCAGGCGCTCGCCCGATACCCGCACGCCGACGAGGTCGGCGACGACCCGCATCGGCAGGCCACTGGAGAAATCGCGCGCGGCGTCGAACCTGCCGCGGCCGAGCAGCCCGGCGACGATCGCCTCGGCCTCGGCGTCGAGGCGATCGGCGATCGGCCCCAGCGCCTTGGCGCCGAGCGAGCGCATCAGCACTCGGCGCCGGGTCACATGCGGCTCGCCGTCACTGAACAGCGTCGTGCCGCGGGCGGCGAGGTTGGTCAGCGGGTTGGCGGCGACACCGTGGCCGCTGGCGAAGAGCTCGTCGTCGCGCAGGGCGTCGCGGACCTCGTTGAAGCGCCCGATCGCCCAGAGCCGGTGCCCTGGCATCCAGACCGCTGGCCCGGCGTCGCGGATCTGGGCGAATGCGGGGGCGGAATCCTCGATTGCCGCGTCGGCGTAGAGGTCGATGTCGAGTTCCGGCGCATCGCGGGCGGCCGGGCGCGAGGGCCGCAGCGCGGTCGGCGCCATCAGCGCGGCACCGCGTCGACGTCGATCCGGTTGGCGAGCTTGCCGATCCCGTCGATCTCGAGCTCGACCGTCTGGCCGACACGGATCCAGCGGTCGAGCTCGAGGCCGCAGCAGCCGGGCATCGTCCCGGTCGAGATCACGTCGCCCGGCTCGAGCCGCTCGCCGGCCGAGGCGTAGGCGAGCATCGCGCCGACGTCGTGGACGGCGCCGGCGGTGCTGCCCTCGCACCAGACCTCGCCGTCGACCCGGACGCGCCCGGTCGCCGCCTGCCACTCGGGCAGCTCGTCGGCGGTGATCACGTCCGGGCCGATCGAGTTGGCGAAGGTCTTCGACTTCACCACCGGCCCGAACGGGCTCTCGCGCAGGTCCTCGGCCTGGACGTCGCGGGCACTCCAGTCGTTGAGCACGAACCAGCCGCCGACCGCGGCGGCGGCCTCCTCGGGGCCGGCGTCGGCCAGCGGCTTGGCGAGAACAAAGGCGAGCTCGAGCTCGAAGTCGAGGAACTCGGTATGGCTCGGCCACCACATCTCCTCGCCGTCGGCGAGCAGCGCCGTGTGGTTGGCGACGTAGAAGGAGGGCGTCTCGTAGAAGCGCTTGTTCGGCTTCAACTTGGGGAAGGTCCTCCCGGTCACCCGCTCGAAGCCGGCGACGGCCTTTGCCGCCGGCGGCGGGAAGAAGCGCTTGACCAGCATCCGGGCCGAGGCGACGTAGTGCGACTCCCAGAGCATGAAGGCGCGGATCGAGCGCGGCCGGAAGGGCAGGATCGCCGCGCCGGGGTCGACGGCGGTGGCGGACGGATCGGAGGCCGAGGTCGCGATCTCGGCCACCGCCGCTTGCCGCACCTCCTCACCGCCGGCGAGGAACTCGACCAGGTCGGTCCTCCCGGGCAGCGCGAACCAGCGGCCGTCCTCGGCCTCGGCGATCAGGCCCGCGGCGGTCCGGCGCAGCTTCATCGCTCCCACTCCGGGCTCGAGTGGGCGATCGGCGAGCCGGCGAGGAGGAAGCGCGGCGGCGGCGGGCTGCCCCAGCGGTTGATCGCGCCGAACCCTCCCGGCCACCTTTTCGCTTCGTAATCGCCGTGCGGCGGCATCGCCGCCAGGTCGGCGCAGCACTCGACCATCACCCCGTCGGCGTCGAGGAAGTAGGCGAAGAGGTTGTGGCCCGGCCCGTGCCGGCTCGGTCCCCAGAGCAGCTTCTGCCCGCGGGCCGCGAGCCGGTCGGCGACGCGGCCGATCGCGTTGAGGTCGGGCAGCGACCAGGCGTAGTGGGAGAGCTCGTGGCGGGGACCGAAGATCAGCGCCATGCCGTGGTGGTCGGCGTCGCAGTGCCACCAGCTCGCGGTCCGCCCCATGCGGTCGGAGAAGGCGAAACCGAGGCCGTCGTGGAGGAAGCGCTCGGTCGGGCCGAGCTTGCGCGCCTTGACCGAGGCGTGCTCGAAGCGGCGCGGTCGGTCGCCCACCGGCGGTGCAGTGACGCTCGCCATCCCGCAGAAGAGCTTGTAGACGTGGCCACCGGGGCCGCCCAAGAGGGCCGCCCGGTCGATCCCGGGCTCGCCGTCGTATACCGGGCCGATCGGCTCGGCGCCGGCGAGCGCAGCGGCGCGGAGCGTCTCCTCCAGCGCCGCCGGGTCGGCGACCTCGAGGCCGATGTGGTCGTAGCCGCGGCGGCCGGACTCGATCAGGATCAGCTCGTGGTGGCGCTCGTTGCAGGTGAGGAAGGCGACCCGCCCGCGGCGCTCGCTTTCAACCAGGCCGAGGACGTCGGACTGGAATTCGACCGCGGCGTCGAGGTCGCGAACCCGCAGGGCGATGTGGCCGATGCGGGTGACGCCGCTCACGCGGATCCTTTGCCGAGATCGCCGTCCACGCAACCGATCCTAAGCCTCGCGCCGGGGCGCGGTACACTTCCCGCGCAATGGCGAACCCGGAGAGGCATAACGCAGCGATCGCCGCCCTCCTCATCGCCGGTAAACTCGACGCTGAGCTGGTAGTTACCAGCTCGGTAGTCGTCTGAGTACAAGAGAACGCCCGCCGACCAAAAGCAGCAACGGGGACCCGGCGGAGGCGTCGGTCTCAACCAAAATCCCCACCAAGCGCTGGCAGGAAGCACTCGACGGCAAGCTCGGGACCACACGCGGGCGCGGGCACTCGGCTGACCGCGCCCGCTTCCGGACCTAGTCGGCGGGTCGGCCTCGGAAGGGCCGGGCGCAGGGAGTCGGGTGG
>JACDGU010000114.1 GCA_013821475.1 Solirubrobacterales bacterium | reverse complement strand
CAACTGCGGCGACGACCCGCCAGTCCTCGAAGGGGAGCCGAGCCGCCGGCAGGCGCCGCCGGGCCAGCGGCAGCACCGCCATCGCCTCGGCCAGTTTCAGCGGCCCGCGCAGCCCGGGAGCTTTGGCCAGGAGCTTCGGCGCCAGCTCGGGCTTGCGGGCGGAGGCGACCTGGATCTCCCCGGCCGAGTCGCGGACCGCGGCGGACCAGTGGGTCGGCCCGTGGATCAGCAGCCCGTTGCGGAGCGCCATGCCGCCGAGCCGCAGGCGCTGGGAGTCCGTAGAGGCCATGTCCTCACATTAGGCCATGACGTGTCTGAGTTAACGGGGTCCTATGCGCCCCAAAACTCAGACACGTCCCGGGAAACGCGGAGGGCGCTGAGGCAGTCCCACCTCAGCGCCCTCTCCCCCCTGTGTAAGTCCGGGCCGGAGACCCCCAGTCCAGGCCTCCGGCCGGTGTGTCGGCTCTCCCTGGCTCTAGCTTGGACAGCCGACCACTGAAACACCGTGTCCAATACGAAGTTGCGCTGCCTCAGTACCCGTTGATTCTCTGCCGTAGGGCGGTCAGCCGGCGACCCAGCTCGGCCTCGAAGCCGCGCTCGGTCGGGGTGTAGAAACGACGGCCCTCCAGACCCTCGGGAAGGAGCTGCTGGTCGCTGACGCCGCCGGGCTCGTCGTGCGCGTAGCGGTAGCCGTTGCCGCGGCCGAGTTTCTCGGCTCCGGGGTAGTGGGCGTCGCGCAGGTAGTCGGGGGGGGTCCGGGCGCCGTTGGCGCGGACCTCGGCCCGGGCCTCGGCCAGCGCCTTGTAGGAGGCGTTCGACTTCGGCGCCAGAGCCAGGTGGACGGTCGCCTGGGCGAGGTTGAGCGCGCACTCGGGCAGCCCGACCCGGTCGACCGCCCGCGCCGCCGCGTCGGCGACCAGCAGCGCCTGCGGGTCGGCGTTGCCGATGTCCTCAGAGGCGAGGATCACCATCCGCCGGGCGATGAAGCGCGGGTCCTCGCCGCCCTCGAGCATCACCGCCAGGTAGTAGAGGGAGGCGTCGACGTCGGAGCCGCGCGTCGCCTTGATCCAGGCCGAGACGAAGTCGTAGTGGCGATCGCCCTGGCGGTCGTAGTCGAGCGCCTTGCGCTGCAGCGCGTCCTCGATCGCGGCGACGTCGATCGCCTTCCCCTGCGCCCGCTCGACCGCGCGCTCGAGCCCCGACAACGCGACCCGCGCGTCGCCGCCGCTGCGCTCGGCGAGCATCTCCAGTGCCGCGTCCTCGACCGGCGGCGGATCGGCGATCCCACGCTCAGGGTCGCCGAGGGCGCGGCGCAGCAACTCTTCGGTCTGTCCAGTCTCCAGCGGCTTCAGCTCGTACACCTGCGCCCGCGACAACAGCGCCGAATTCACCTCGAAGTAGGGGTTCTCCGTAGTCGCCCCGATCAAGGTCAGCAGCCCCTCCTCCACCGCCGGCAGCAGCGCGTCCTGCTGCGCCTTGTTGAACCGATGGATCTCGTCGAGGAAGAGCACCGTCTGCCGCCCCGTCCCCTTGCTCCGCTCCCGAGCCCGCTCGACCACCCCCCGAATCTCCGCTTTCCCCGCATTGACAGCCGACTCCTCCTCAAAAGCCCCCTTCGCCCCAGCCGCCGCAATTCGAGCAAGCGTGGTCTTCCCAGCACCAGGAGGCCCATAGAGAATCGCGCTATGGGGTTTCCCAGCTTCAATCGCGCTCCGCAGCGCCGACCCCGCCCCAAGAATGTGCTCCTGCCCGATCAACTCATCCAGATTCCGCGGCCGCATCCGGACCGCCAACGGCACCCCGGCAGGCGGCCTGGAGGACCCTGAACCCTGGCTTTCGCTGGTATCGAATAGCTGCTCGTCCACGACGGCTGAGTATGAGGGACCAGGGGGAGGTCTCCCCGGAACCTCCCCGCAGTTAGTGACGGGGAGACCTCCCCCTGGTCCCTCCCTTACTTACCCCTCGTACAATCGACCGATGGAGAGCGCTACGCAGTCAACCACGTCCCTATCCACCCTGGAGTCGTTCAACCCGGCGACGGGTGAGCTCGTCGGAACCGTGCCGACGATCACGCCGGACGAAGTACAGGGGGTGGTCGACGACGTCGCCCGGATCCAGCCCGCCTGGGCCGAGCTCCCGACCAAGGTCCGCGCCGAGTACATGCTGCGCGCCGCCGAGGCCCTGCTCGACGACATCGACGAGGTCGCCGAGCTGCTGGTCCGCGAGCAGGGCAAGCCGCGCACCGAGGCCTACACGATGGAGCTGCTGCCGACCGTCGACGCGCTGCACTGGTGCGCCAAGGCGGGGCCGAAGATCCTCGCCGACGAGAAGGTGAAGATGACCCAGGCCTTCACCCTCTCCAAGAGCGGGCACTTCTCCTACGAGCCGATCGGCGTGGTCGGCGTCATCGCGCCCTGGAACTACCCCTGGTCGATCCCCTTCGGCGAGGTCGCGATCGCGCTGATGGCCGGCAACGGCGTCGTCCTCAAGCCGGCCAGCCTGACGCCGCTGCTGGGCGAGCGGATCCGCGCCGTGTTCGAGAAGGGCGGCCTGCCCGAGGGCCTGCTCCGCGTCGTCCACGGCGGCGGCGCGGTCGGCGACGCGCTGGCCCGCTCGAGCGTCGCCAAGGTCTTCTTCACCGGCTCGGTCGAGGTCGGCCGCACCGTCGGTGAGGTCTGCGCCAAGCAGCTGAAGGGCAGCGTGCTCGAGCTCGGCGGCAAGGACCCGATGATCGTCTGCGCCGACACCGACCTCGACAACGCCGTCTCCGGCGCGGTCTGGGGCGGCTTCGCAAACGCCGGCCAGACCTGCTCGGGGATCGAGCGGGTCTACGTCGTCCGCGAGGTCGCCGAGCGCTTCGTCGCCGGCGTCGCCCGCGAGGCCGGGCGGATGCGGCTCGGCGACCCGCTCGAGTGGGAGACCGAAATCGGCCCGATGACCTCCGACGGCCAGTACGAGATCGTCGCCGAGCTGATCGAGGACGCGGTCGCCGCCGGCGCCACCAAGCTCTGCGGCGGCCCGACCGAGGTCGCCGGCCTGCCCGGCAGGTTCATCGCCCCCACCGTGCTCAGCGGCGTCACCCACCAGATGCGGATCATGCGCGAGGAGATCTTCGGTCCGGTGCTGCCGATCGTCGTGGTCGAGTCCGAGCAGGAGGCGATCGAGCTCGCCAACGACTCCCAGTTCGGCCTCGGCGCCTCGGTCTGGACCAAGGATCGCCAGCGCGGCGAGCGGATCGCCCGCCGGCTCGAGTCGGGGATGGTCTGGATCAACGACCACTCCTTCAGCCACGGCGCCTGCCAGTGCGCCTGGGGCGGCGTCAAGGACTCCGGCGTCGGCCGCTCGCACTCCAAATTCGGCTTCTATGAGTGCGTCAACATCAAGATGAACGCCTGGGAGCCGGGGCTGACCCGCGACTTCTGGTGGCACCCCTACGACCGCACCCTCGGCGAGGCGGTCAAGGCCTCGGCGAAGATCCTCTACGGCAAAGGCGAGACCCGCACCAGGGCGCTGCGCGAAGGCGCCGGCCCACTCCTCCAGGTGGGCCGGCGCACGCTGCGCAAGCGTCGCTCGGCTGCCTAGGAGGGACCCTCCTAGGAGGTCGGTTTGATCGTCTTCGAGCGGCCGGCCTTACAGAGGTAGATCGTCCCCGCGGTGCCTTCACTGACCGCTTCTACCTTGGCGTAGAAACTGGCCAGGCTGATCCCGGCCGAGCCCTGCGGGGTGATCGTCCAGGCGCCTTTGTTGCTGGTCGTGGTGTGACCCACGGCCTGGTCGGGGCCGCCGCCGACGACTTTGAAGAGGGTGATCAGGCGGTGCTGCCGACACGGTTCGTAGACCGCGGCGGTGCTGACCTTGCCGCTGAACTTGAGGCTCTGGCTCTTGATCGTCACCTCCGCGGGGACGCTGATCGTCCGCGTCGCGGCTGCGCTCCCGGCGACGATCGCGAGCGCGAGGGCGGCCAGGGCGAGTGCGGCGAGGGCGCTGCGGGTGAGATTCCTCATCGATTCCTCCTCAAGTGGGTTTGGCGGCATCGGCGCCAGGCGGCGCTCAGCCTCCTGGGAGTTCTGCCCGCGTGGCGCCGGACCTTCACAATCCCCCGGGATGGCAACCGAGAGGCCGGCCGAGCAGATATCCGCCGCGGAGCCGGCCCTGCGCCTCGCGGGGCTGCGCCGCGACTTCGGTGAACGGACCGCGCTCGACGGCGTCGGGCTGACCCTGGGGGCGACCGAATCGCTGGTCGTCGTCGGCCCCAACGGGGCCGGCAAGACGACGCTGCTGCGAATCCTGGCGACGCTGCTGCGACCCAGCGGCGGGGAGGCACTGGTGCTCGGCTGCGCGCTCCCCGCCGAGGCCTGGAAGCTGCGCGGCCGGATCGGCTACCTCGGTCACGAGCCGCTGCTCTACCGCGACCTCAGCGGCCGCGAGAACCTCCGCTTCCACGCCCGCCTGCACGGGATCAAGGGCGAGGCCGCAGAGACCAGGATCGAGCAGCTGCTTGCCGCCGTCGGGATGGAGGCCCGCGGCGACGGCCGCGTCGCCGAGCTCTCGGCCGGGATGCGCCAGCGCCTCGCCGTCTGCCGCTGCGTCCTGCACGAGCCCGAGCTGCTGCTGCTCGACGAGCCCGACTCCAACCTCGACGCCGAGGGCCGCGAGCTGGCCCGCGGCCTGATCGGCCCCGACCACGACCGCGCCCGGGTCGTCGTCACCCACGACCCCGAGCGGGCGCTCCCCGACGCCGACCGGGCGCTCCTGCTCGGCCATGGCGGCCACGCGGTGCGCGAGTGCGCCGCGGGCGAGCTCGACCTCGAACAGGCTCGCCTCGCCAATGCCGGGGCCTCGCGATGACCCCCTCCCGCGCCGCCTTCGCGGCGATCCTCGGCAAGGACCTGCGCTCGGAGCTGCGCACGCTGCAGTCGCTGCCTGCGATGGCGCTGTTCTCGATCACCACCTTTGTCATCTTCCGCTTCGGCCTCGACCGCACCCACCTCTCCGGCAGCCTCGCCGCCGGCGTGCTCTGGGCGACGCTGCTGTTCGCCGCAGTGCTCGGCATCAACCGGCTCTTCGTCACCGAGCGCGAGGAGGGCGGCTTCGATGCGATCCGGCTGGCGCCGATCGACCGCAGCGTCCTCTTCAGCGCCAAGGTCGCGGCGCTGATGATCTACCTGCTGGCGCTGGAGCTGATCGCGGTGCCGATCTTCGCCCTCTTCTTCCTCGGCTCCGGCGCGGCGCTGGCGCCGCTGGTCTCGGTCCTGCTGCTGGCCGACTTCGGGCTCGCCGCGACCGGCACCCTGATCTCCTCGATGGCGGTCAACTCGCGCGCCCGCGACCTGCTGGTGCCACTCGTCCTGCTGCCCCTGGTGGTGCCGCTGATGATCGCCGCCACCGGCGCCACCGAGCCCCTGCTGGTGCTGGGCGGACCCGGTTATCACCGCTTCGGGACCTGGCTGATGGTGCTCGGCCTATACGATCTGATCTTCGGCTTGGTCGGCTACGCGGTGTTCGATTTCCTCCTCGAGGACTGAGCCGCAGGAAGCCGGCTCCCCCGCCTCCCCGAGCATGTACGGCAAAGGACTGAAACCACTTTCGATCGCCACCGTGGCGCTACTCGCCATCGGTCTCTCCCTGGTCTTCTTCTACGCGCCGATTGAAACCGACCAGGGCATCATCCAGAAGATCTTCTACCTGCACGTGCCGCTGGCGATCGTCTCGCTGGTCGGCTTCGTGATCGGCGGCGTCTTCGCGATCGCCCACCTGCGCAGCGGCAACAGCAGGTGGGACGCCTACTCCTACGTCTCGATCCACATCTCGGTGATCTTCGGCGTCGCGGTGCTGATCACCGGCGGCATCTGGGCCAAGGCCTCGTGGGGGCACTGGTGGGTCTGGAACGAGCCGACCCTGGTCAGCTTCCTGATCGTCTTCCTCCTTTACTGCACCTACTACCCCTTCCGCTACGCGATCGAGGACCGCGACCAGCAGGCGCGCTACGCCTCGGTCTTCGCCGTCACCGCCGGCGCCTTCGTGCCGCTCAACTTCATGGCCGTGCGGATGGCGCAGAGCCTCGTCCACCCGCGCGTCTTCGCCACCGCCAATGGCGGCCTGCCGGGCTCGATGATGCTGACCTTCCTCTGCTGCATCGCCGCGATCGCCCTGCTCTGGACGACGCTGGTCAAGTTCGAGCTGGCGGCGAAGAGCGCCTCCGGTCAGGTCAAGCGCCTGCGCCGGGTCCTCGACGCCCCGACCGGCGCGCCGGCCTCGCGGGTCGCGCCGGAGGTCAGCTAGATGCTGGCGCTGCTGGCAAGCGCCCCGGCGCTGCCGCTGGGCGAAGGCGGCAAGTACGTCGCCGGCGCCTACATCGTCTTCGTCGTCCTGCTGGTCGTCTACGTCGCGATCATGGCCTCGAAGCTGAGCCGGATCGAGAAGGAACTGCGCGATTTGGCCAGCTTCGCCGAGGGCCGGGCCGAAGGTGAGAAAGCCGCCCCCGGACGCGGGAGTGAGGAGCCATCCATATCTGATTCTCTGGCTTCTCACGGGAGCGGAGGAGGCGGCGCCTGATGTCTGAGCTGCTGACCCTCGGCGTCTCCCACAAAACCGCGCCGCTGGACCTGCGCGAGCGGCTCTCGCTGACCGAGGGCCGCGCCGTCAGCGCCCTGCGCGAGCTGACCGACGCCCCCGACATCCACGAGGCGGCGGCGATCTCGACCTGCAACCGGACCGAGCTCTACCTGATCGTGTCCGACCCGATCGAGGCCGAGTCGACCGCGCTCGGCGTCCTCACCCGCCAGGCCGAGATCCGCCCGACCGAGCTGCTCGGCCACCTCTACTCGCTGCGCGCGACCGAGGCCGCCCGCCACCTGCTGCGGGTCACCGCGGGGCTCGACTCGATGATCCTCGGCGAGGCCGAGATCCAGGGCCAGGTCAAACGCGCCTACGAGCTGGCGCTGGTCGAGGGCGGCACCGGCCCGATCCTCAACCGCCTCTTCCGCGGCGCCCTCGCCGCCGGCGGCCGGGCCCGGCAGGAGACCGGGATCAGCGAGAAGGGGGTCTCGATCCCCTCGGTCGCGGTCGAGCTCGCGCGCCGCGCGCTCGGCGACCTCTCCGAGCGCCGGGTACTGATGGTCGGGGCCGGCGAGACCGCCGAGCTCGTCGCCCGCGCCCTCGTCGCCCGCGGCGTCAATACCGTCTTTATCGCCAACCGCCACTACGACCGCGCGATCGGCCTCGCCCAGCGCTTCGAGGGCAGCGCCGTCCGCTTCGAGGACCTGCCGGAGCAGCTCGAGGCGGCCGACATCGTCGTCTCGGCGACCAACTCCCCCCACCACATCGTCGAGCGCGACGGGCTCGAGCAGGTGATGAAGACGCGCCAGGGACGGCCGCTGCTGGCGATCGACCTCGCCGTCCCCCGCGACATCGAGCCGGCCTGCCGCGAGGTCGCCGGGGTCAGCGTCCACGACATCGACGACGTCCAGCAGATCGTCGAACGCAACGCCAGCGGCCGCGAGTCCGAGTCGCGGCGGGCGGAGCTGATCATCGAGGCCGAGCTAGACCGCTTCGAGCGCTGGCTCGCGGCGCTCGAAGTGGTGCCGACGATCACCGCCCTGCGCGAGCGCGGCGACGAGGTCGTGCGCCGGGTGATGGCCGAGAACGAGAACCGCTGGGAGGGCCTGACCGAGGCCGACCGCGAGCGGATGGGGGCGATGGCCAAGGCGATCGCCTCGCGACTGCTGCACGAGCCGACGGTGCGGATGCGCCGCGCGGCCGGCAACGACGACGCCTACGAGTACGTCAGCGCCCTGCGCGAGCTGTTCGGCCTCGACGTCGAGACGGTGCCCGAGGCCGACGGCAGGGCCAACGTCACCGAGCTTCACCGCAAGTCCAGCTAGGCGCTGTGTGGCGCTGCGAATTGCCACTCGCGCCAGCAAGCTCGCCCTGACCCAGGCCGGGATGGTGGCTGAGATGCTCGGCGGAGCAGAGTTGGTCGAGGCTTCCTCCGACGGCGAGCCGGGCGACAAGTCGCGCTTCGTCCGCGGCGTCGAGCGGGCGCTGCTGGCGGCCGAGGCGGAGGTGGGCGTCCACTCGGCCAAGGACCTTCCCGGCGAGATGCCCGACGGGCTGGAGATCGTCGCGGTGCCCCCGCGCGAGGATCCGGCGGACGCCTGGATCGGGGTTGGATCCTCGCTCGCCGACGTGCCCGAGGGAGCCCGGGTCGGAACCGCCAGCCTGCGCCGCCGCGCGCAGCTGCTGGCCGTGCGTCCGGACCTGCGGATCGAGGAGCTGCACGGCAACGTCGATACCCGCCTGCGCAAGCTCGAGAGCGGCGACCTCGACGCGATCGTCCTCGCCGCCGCCGGCCTGCGCCGGCTGGGCCGCGAGGCCGAGATCGGCTTCGCGCTGGCCGGCGAGACGATGGTCCCCGCCGCCGGCCAGGGCTCGCTGGCGCTGCAGATCCGCAGCGGCGACGAGGCGACGGCCACTGCGGTGGCGGAGTCGGGCGCGGGAGACGCCGACGCGCTGCGGGCGCTGAGTGC
>JACDGU010000113.1 GCA_013821475.1 Solirubrobacterales bacterium | reverse complement strand
CTCTGGGACGGGGAGAAAATCGCCGCCGGCGGCGCCGCACGACTGGGCTGAGATCGCCGCCCTCTACGGCCAGCTCTCGCGGCTGACCGGCTCGCCGGTGGTCGAGCTGAACCGGGCGGTCGCCGTCGCTGAGGCGGAGGGGCCGGAGGCCGGGCTGGCGATCATCGAGGGCCTCGAGCTGGCGGGTCGGCCAGCGGGGGCCGCCGCTAGGGCTCGAGCGGCGGCTTCGGCTCCGGCGCCTCCTCCAGCTCGCGGCGGGCCTTCCAGACCCTCCAGCCGAAGAAGCCGACCACGGCGACCACCAGAATCACGACCGCCGCCAGGCCGCCGACCTCGAGGATCTTCTTCACCACCGAGCCGAGGAAGTAGGCGGCGAGCCCGACCGAGGTCGCCCAGGCGAGGCCGCCAAGCGCGTTCCAGAAGAAGAAGGTCGACCAGCGCATGTGGGTGATCCCGGCGAGCCAGGCAGCGGCGATCCGCAGCCCGGCGACCCAGCGGCCGAGGAAGACGGCCTTCGGGCCATGGCGGTCGAAGAACGGCTCGCCTTTGTTGATGATCAGCCGCCGGTGGCGTTCGAGCGGGCCCGGCGCTTCCAGCAGCCGCCGGCCCCCTTGGCGACCGATCAGGTAGCCGAGGTTGTCGCCGACGATCGCGGCGCCGGCGGCGACGGCGATCACCAGGAAGATGTTCAGCTGCCCGTCGTGGGCGAGCAGGCCGGAGGCGATCAGCGCCGTCTCCCCCGGCACCGGCAGGCCGGTCGACTCGGCGCCGACGAGGAGCGCGAGGGCCAGATAACCGAGGTGGGCGGGGACTGAGAGCAGCGCCGCCGGCAGGACGAACATCGCCCCAGTATCGCCCAGTGCCTCCGGCCCAGGGGGACGGAGGCAGGGCGCTGAGGTCGAGGCGCTCGGGGAAGCGCGGCAGGCCGGTGCGCCGCTGGCAGCGCTCGCAGAGGCAGCTGCCGCTCAGCGAAAAGCTTGGGATCGGACACAGGGCTGACCCTGACGGCCCACGCCGGCCGAGCGGCCGGTGCGGTAAACCTCGGGTACGGATCCATGGGCAACTCGCCCAGCCGAGAGGAGCGGTGATGGCAGCTCGCAAAGGCAGCGCGGAGTGGAAGGGCGACCTCACGCTGAGCAACGCGCTCTCGGAGGCGAGCAACCCGCCGGCACAGCTGGCCGGCAGCTGATCGCGATGCGCTCGACCTTCAACACGGCGCGGGCGGCGGCGCGGCAGATGAAGCGGCAGGGCTCGGGCACGATCCTCGCCTTCGGCGGCTCCGGCGACCCCGTCCCCGACTACGCGATCGGCGGCTTCCAGGTCGCCCTCCACGTCGTCGAGGCGATGCGGCGCCAGCTCTCCAGCGAGCTCGGGCGCGACGGCATCCGCTTCGTCACGCTGAAGACGGGCGGGGTCCTGGAGACGGTTGCCGAGGACTTCCCGGGTCGCGAGCGGATCGCCGATGGCATCGTCGAGGCGACGATGCTGAAGCGGGCGGCGACGCTCGAGGACGTCGGCAACGTCGCCGCCTTCGTCGCCTCCGACCGCGCCCGGACGATGACCGCGGCGACCGTCAACGTCAGCGCCGGCGCCCTGATCGACGAGTGACGGCCTTCGTCCACCAGATCCGGGTGCGCTACCAGGAGACGGACATGCAGCGCCACGTCTACTTCTCGCGCTACCTCGAGTACGCCGACATCGCGATGACCGAGTACTTCCGCGAGCTCGGCTGGGACTACGAGGAGCTGATCGACCTCGGCTTCGACCCGGTGATCGGCAAGCTCGAGATCGAGTACCAGCAGCCGGCCCGCTTCGACGAGGTGATCGAGGTCGAAGTCACGCCGGCGCGGATCGGCAACTCGAGCTTCGCCCTCGACTTCGCGATCCGCGGACCCGGCGACAGGCCCGCCGCGAAGGCGACAATCTCGTACGTCAACTTCGACGCGACGACGCGGGAGACGCGGCCGGTCCCGGAGGTGGTGGTGGCGGCGCTCGGTAGCTAGGCGGCGTCTCCGAGAGCCGGATCGGGTTGCGGGGGAGCTCGACGCTGGAGCCGTCGCCACGCGGGATCGAGACGATCGGGTCGAGGCCGATCGCGGCGGCGAAGCGGAAGGCGGCGCCGACGTCCTTGACCTCGCCGGCCGGAACCCGGCGGGCGCCGAGCAGCGAGGACCACTCCGCCGCCGGGCGCATGGTCAGCGCCGCGGTGAGCCGCGCGGTGAGAGCCTCGCGGTTCTCGACCCGCCCCGAGTTGGTCGCGAAGCGCTCGTCCACGGCGAGCTCGTCGAGGCCGACGGCGGCGCAGAGCTCGGCGAACTGGCGATCGTTGCCCACCGCAAGGACGAGCTCGCCCTCGGCGGTGTCGAAGAGCTCATAGGGGGCGATGCTCGGGTGCCGGTTTCCGGCCCGCTGGGGCACCTCGCCGGCCACCGTGTAGGCGGAGGCCTGGTTGACCAGGGCGGCCAGCAGCGAGGACATCAGGTCGACCTCGACCAGCTGGCCACGGCCGCTGTCGTGGCGGTGCTCGAGCGCGGCGAGGATCCCGACTGCGGCGAAGAGGCCGGCGATGACGTCGACCAGCGCCACCCCGACCTTCAGCGGCGGGCCGCCGGGCTCGCCGGTGACGCTCATCAGGCCGCCGAGCGCCTGGATCAGGAGGTCGTAGCCCGGCAGCGCGGCGCCCTGCTCGCCGGACCCGAAGCCGGTGATCGAGCAGTAGACGAGGCCCGGGTTGCCGCCACGCAACGCCTCGTGGTCGAGGTCGAAGCCCGCCATCACCCCCGGCCGGAAGTTCTCGACGAGGACGTCCGCCGCGAGCGCCAGCTCCCGCGCGCGCCCGCGGTCGGAGGGATCGGCGAGATCGAGCGCGATGCTCGACTTGTTGCGGTTGACCGCCTCGAAGTAGGTCGCCCGGCCGCGCTCGTCGTGGGGCGGTCCCCAGGAGCGGGTCTCGTCGCCGCCACCGGGGCGCTCGACCTTCGTCACCTCGGCGCCGAGGTCGCCGAGCACCATCGTCGCCAGCGGCCCGGCGAGGACCCGCGAGAAGTCGAGGATGCGCAACGCTGCCAATGCGGACGGCATATGGTTCAACCCTGGCAGATACTCGAAGGTCGAGAGGTAAGGAAAGAGACATGTCCACTGCACCGCCGGCCGAAGCGATCCGCCCCCACGACTACCTGGCGATCGACCGCCTGCTCTCCGACGAGGAGCGCGACATCCGCGACACCGTCCGTGCCTTCGTCGCCGACCGGATCACCCCCCACGTCGGCGACTGGTTCGAGCAGGCGACGACTCCGCTCGAGCTGGCATCCGAACTGGGCAAGCTCGGCGTCCTCGGCATGCACCTCGAGGGCTACGGTTGCGCCGGCGCCTCGGCGACCGCCTACGGCCTCGCCTGCATGGAGCTCGAGGCCGGCGACAGCGGCATCCGCAGCCTGGTCTCGGTCCAGGGCTCGCTGGCGATGTTCGCGATCTGGCGCTGGGGCTCGGAGGAGCAGAAGCAGGAGTGGCTGCCGCGGATGGCCGCCGGCGAGGCGCTCGGCTGCTTCGGGCTGTCCGAGCCGGACGCCGGCTCGGACCCGGGCTCGATGCGCACCAGGGCCCGGCGCGATGGCTCGGACTGGATCCTGCACGGCCAGAAGATGTGGATCACCAACGGCTCGGCGGCCGAGGTCGCCGTCGTCTGGGCCCACACCGAGGACGGGGTCAGGGGCTTCCTCGTCCCCAAGGGCACGAAGGGGTTCACCACCCAGGACATCCACAAGAAGATGTCGCTGCGAGCCTCGATCACCTCGGAGCTGCTGTTCGACGACGTGCGATTGCCGGGCGAGGCCATGCTGCCTGAGGTCAGCTCGCTGAAAGGACCGCTCTCCTGCCTCAACGAGGCCCGCTACGGCATCGTCTGGGGCGCCGCCGGCGCCGCCCGCGCCTGCTTCGAATCGGCCCTCGCCTACAGCAAGGACCGGATCCAGTTCGACAAGCCGATCGCCTCCTTCCAGATCCAGCAGCAGAAGCTCGCCTTGATGGCGCTCGAGGTGAACCGGGCGACGCTGCTGGCGCTCCACCTCGGTCGGATGAAGGACGAGGGGACGCTGCGCCCCGAGCACGTCTCGATGGGCAAGCTCGGCAACGTCAACGCCGCGCTCGAGGTCGCCAGATCCGCCCGCCAGGTGCTCGGCGCCAACGGGGTCACGCTCGAGTATCCGGTGATCCGGCACATGAACAACCTCGAGTCGGTGGTCACCTACGAGGGCACGGCCGACGTCCACGCGTTGGTCATCGGCGCGGCCGTGACGGGGATCCAGGCCTTCCGGTGAGCATCCGTGGCGCGGCGGGCCGCTGAGCGGGCCGTCAGGCCCGGGCGGGCTTGCCACGGCTGTCGAGCCAGCGCCGGAACAGCGGCTTCAGGTCCTGGCCGGAGACTTCCTCGGCGAGGGTGGTGAACTGGTCGATGTCGCCCGTCGCGTGGCGCTGGTCGGTCGCCCAGAGCCGCAGGACCTTCAGCATCTTTTTGGTCCCGATCTGCAGGCGCAGCGCCTCCAGGGTCATCGCGCCGCGGACGTAGGTCGAGGTGGTGAAGAGGTTCTTGCTCTGGCCCGGATGCCCCGCGGGCGGTTCCCAGAAGGCGGTGTCGGAGGCGGGGACGCGGTAGAGCTTGGTGAAGATCTGACGGGCACTGCGGCCGCCGTGGCGCTCCGCGTAGTACCACTCGGTCCAGGTCGCGAAGCCCTCGTTGAGCCAGATGTTCGGCCAGCGCCTGAGGCCGACCGAGTCGCCGAACCACTGGTGCGCGGTCTCGTGGACGACCGTCGTCAGGTCGGGGGCGAAGGCATAAATCGGCCGGGTCTGGGTCTCCAGCGCGTAGCCGAGCTTGGGGGCGTTGTCGACGACCGAGCCGGCAGCGTCGAAGGGGTAGGGCCCGTAGATGCTCGACTCGAAGCGGACGATCTCCGGCAGCTGCGCCAACGCGTTCCGCGAGCGCTTCGCCAGCGCCGGGTCGATCAGCGTCCAGGAAGGCAGGCCGTCGATCGTGCTCCCGGTCAGCCGCCCGGCGCCGATGTCGACCAGCGCCAGGTAGGTGGCCATCGGCTGCGACTCGACCCACTCGAAGGTCCGGCGGCCGCCATGCGAGGTGACCGAGGTGAGGCGACCGTTGGCGACGCCGCTGAGGCGAGCGGGGACGGTGAGGTGGAAGCTGAAACGGGCCTTGTCGTAGAGGACGTTGTTGCAGGGGATCCAGGCCGGGGTGCCCTGCGGCTCGCCGACGCCGAAGGCTCCGTCGGGGGTGACGATCCAGCCCTCCGAGCTGCCGTCGGTGTCGACAACGCGGCGCGGGTGGCCATGGTAGTCGACGACGACGGTGAAGCGCTCGCCCTTCGCCGGCGGGGTCTTCGGGACGATCTTCAGCTTGTCCCTGCCGCGGCCGAATGCGGCCCGCACCCCGTCGACGGTGACCCGGGTGACAGTGAGTCCGTCGAGGTCGAGGGAGAAGCGCTTCAGCCCCCGCGTGGCCTTGGCTTCGATCGTGGTCGTCGCCTCGAGGCTGCGCTTGGCGGGCCGGTAGGCGAGGCTGACCTCGTAGTGGGCGACGTCGAAGGCACGAGAGCCGGCACGCGGGAAGAAGGGTTCGCCTGCGTCGTTGGCGGCGCCGGCCAGCGGGGCGGCGAGCAGGGCGAGGGCGAGCAGGGCGAGCAGACAGCGGCTGAGGCGAGCCAGGGGCACCGCATCCATCCTACGGCCGGCCTGCAACCGCCGGGCGGGCAGGAGGTGGACGACCGCCATCTGTGTCGCCAGGATCGCGCATTCGCCGCCACGGTGGCGCGCTAGCGTTTGGCGGGTGAGGGTCCTGGCGATCGTCCAGCAGCGCGACGCCGGCCCCGGCGTCTTCGGCGAGGCGGTCCGCGCGGCCGGCGCCGAGCTCGACGTCTGGCTCGCCCCTGAGGAGGCCGCGGCCCCGGCCGACCCGCTCGGCTACGACGCGGTCCTCGTCCTCGGCGGCGCCGCGCATCCCGACCAGGGCGACGCGCACGGTTGGCTGGCAACGGAGAAGTCGCTACTGGCCGAGCTGCTGGTGCGGCAGGTGCCGCTGCTCGGCCTCTGCCTCGGCGGCCAGTTGGTCGCGGCGGCGGCGGGCGCGACGCCGCGCCGCGCCTGCCGTCCGGAGATCGGCTGGCACCGGGTGGAGCTCAGCGCCGCGGGTGCCGCGGACCCGCTGCTCGCACCGCTGACTCCGGGCTTCGAGGCCTTCCAGTGGCACAGCTACGAGTTCCCGTTGCCTCCGGGCGCGATCGAGCTCGCCCGCAGCGAGGTCAGCCTGCAGGCCTGCCGGATCGGCGAGTGCGCCTGGGCGCTCCAGTTCCACCCCGAGGTCAGCGCCGCCGACGCCCTGCACTGGGTCGAGGACTACCGCTCCGACGAGGACGCGATCCGGATCGGCGTCGATCCAGTGGCGTTGCGAGCCGAGACGGAGGCCAAGATCGCCGCCTTCAACCAGCTCGGGCGCGACCTCTGCCGCCGCTGGCTGGAGGTCGCGGTGAGGGCTCAGACTAATTGACCTGGATCGGGGTGAGGTAGGCGCCGGAGAGGCCGCCGTCGACAAGGAAGGTGGTGGCGGTGATGAAGGAGGAGTCGTCGCTGGCGAGGAACAGCGCCGCCTTGGCGATCTCCTCCGGCTCGCCGAAGCGGCCCATCGGGATGTGGACGAGGCGTTTGGAGGCGCGTTCGGGATCCTTGGCGAAGAGCTCCTTGAGCAACGGGGTGTTGACCGGGCCCGGGCAGAGGGCGTTGACGCGGACGCCGCGTTCGGCGAACTCGACCCCGAGCTCACGCGAGAGCGCGAGCACCGCGCCCTTGGAGGCCGTGTAGGAGATCTGCGAGACGGCGGCGCCCATCGTCGCGACAAAGGAGGCGACGTTGATCACCGAGCCGCCACCGCCCTCGAGCAGGTGGGGGATGCCGTGCTTGCAGCAGAGGAAAACGCTGCGCACGTTGACGTCCTGGACCCGCTGCCAGGCCTCGAGCTCGGTATCGAGCACGGAGACGTCGTCGGTGGGGTTGATGCCGGCGTTGTTGAGCAGCACGTCGATGCCGTGGAACTCCTTGCCGATCCGCTCGTAGGCGGCGGCGACCTGGGCCTCGTCGGAGACGTCGGCCTGGATCGTCAGCTCGCCCTCGGCCCCCTCGGCGACGAGGTCGATCCCGATCACCCGCGCCCCCTCGGCGGCGAACAGCCGCGCCGACTCGGCGCCGATCCCACTCGCGGTGCCGGTGATGACGCAGACCTTGCCCTCGAGTCGTCCCGCCATCAGATCTAGCCCTCCCCGGTCGCGTAGTAGACGTTCTTGACGTCGGTGTAGTGCTCGAGCGCATCGGGTCCGAGCTCGCGGCCGACGCCGGACTGCTTGAAGCCGCCGAACGGGGTCGAGACGCGCACCGAGGTGTTGGAGTTGATCGAGAGCACGCCGGCCTCGACGGCGCGGGCGACGCGTAGCGCGCGGCCCCCGTCGCGGGTCCAGATCGAGCCCGAGAGGCCGTAGATCGTCTCGTTGGCGAGGGCGATTGCCTCGGCCTCGCCGGCGAAGGGGATGACGCAGGCGACCGGGCCGAAGATCTCCTCCCGCGCCGCCCGCTCGGAGTTGGCGACCGGCGCCAGCACGGTCGGCGCGAACCAGTAGCCGGGGCCGTCCGGGGCGGTGCCGCGGATCGCCACCGGGGCGTCGTCGGGGACGTACCCGGCGACGCTCGAGCGCTGGCCGGCGGAGATCAGCGGCCCCATCTCGGTCGACTCCTCGAGCGGGTCGCCGACCCGGATGCCTTCGACGTGCGGCGTCAGCGCCGCGAGGAAGTCGTCGACCGCCGAGCGCTCGACCAGGATCCGCGAGCGAGCGCAGCAGTCCTGGCCGGCGTTGGCGAAGACCGCGCCGGGCGCCGCGGCGGCGGCGGCCTCGATGTCGGCGTCGGCGAAGACGATGTTGGCCGACTTGCCCCCCAGCTCCAGCGTCACCCGCTTGATCGTCTGGGCGGCGCCGGCGGCGATCCCCCGGCCGACCTCGGTCGAGCCGGTGAAGGCGATCTTGGCGACGTCGGGATGCTCGACCAGGCGGGCGCCGCAGACGCTGCCAGGCCCGGCAACGACGTTGAGGACGCCCTCCGGCAGCCCCGCCTCGAGCGCGATCCGCTCCAGCTCGATCGCGCTCAGCGGCGTCAGCTCGGCCGGCTTCAGGACGACGCAGTTGCCGGCGGCGAGTGCGGGTGCGACCTTCCAGGCGGCGATCGTCAGCGGGAAGTTCCAGGGCACGATCAGGCCGACGACGCCGAGTGGCTCGCGGAAGGTGATGTCGACACCGTTGGCGACCGGGATCGTCTGCCCGAGCAGGCGCTCGGGCGCGCCGGCGTAGTAGCGGAAGGTTTCGACCACCATCCCGATCTCGCCGCGGGCGTCGCCGATCGGCTTGCCCGCATTGCGCGCCTCGAGCACCGCCAGCTCCTCGAGTCGCTCGGCGAGCGCATCGGCGAGGCCATGCAGCAGCGCCCCGCGGTCGGCCGGCGCGACGGCGCGCCAGGC
>JACDGU010000112.1 GCA_013821475.1 Solirubrobacterales bacterium | reverse complement strand
ACCTACCTCTACGGCGGCGCCGGCGGGGACCTGCTCGCCGCCGGCGGCGGCTGCGCCGGTGGCGCTCTCGTCGGCGGTCCCGGCCGCGACGACGCCTCCTTCGCCGAGACCGCGGCGCACCCCGGCCTGCTGATCGTCTCCTTCCCCCGGCACGCGGCCTGGATCGACGTCGTCAAGGGCTGCCACAAAGTCCACCTCGCGACCAGCGACGAGGACATGGAGGGCTCCTTCGACGACGACGTCCTGATCGGCAACGCCCGCGCCAACAGCATGCTCGGGCAGCCGGGGCAGGACCGCTTCTACGGCAACGGCGGCGACGACACGATCGACGCCCGCGACGGCGTCCGCGACTTCTCGATCCAGTGCGGCCGCGGCACCCTGCCGGCCAAAAAACATCCGGCGACGGGCAGATCGTCGGGCCGGGCGCTGACCGACCCCTTCGACCCGCCGCCGTTCAAATGCGCCACGGTCAAACACGGCACCCCCGTCCCCGGCCTCAACGGCTGAACGCCGCCGCGGCCGGGGACGTGACGCCGGGTCAGCGTTTTTTGGCCGACGCCCTTTTGCCTTTGCGGGTCGCGGAGCTCGCTTCGCTCTCGACTTGGCGGATCGTCCAGAAGTCGGCCGAGAGGCTCGACTGCAGGAGGTAGGGGTAGGGGAGGGTGAAGTAGCCGTTCATCCCCCATTTCTCACCCCAGGAGTTGCGGACGATGAACCACTGGTTTTTCTCGTCATAGCCGACGGCGAGAACGGCGTGGCCGCCGAGCACCGACTCTTTCGCTTTCGGCATCCCGGCGTGACCGTTTTTGGCGACCGCGGCACTCTCGAAGCTTTCATAGACGGTGAACCCGAAGACGAACGGGAAGCCCTCCGCCAGGCATCCCTTCATCTGGCTCAGGGACTGGCCCACCCGCAGGTACTGGATCGCCTGGTTTTTCTGGCCCTCGGCGTAGCACGCCGCCGGTGGTTTGCGGGCGAAGGCTTCGATCTCGTAGGGCCATTTTTCCTCTCGGCAGGAGCCCTGCTTGGCGACGCACTTGACGCCGTCGCGGATCTGGGCGCCGCTGTCGGACGCCACCGTCCCCTCCATCGCGCGCTCGTTGTAATAGATGAAGAGACGCGACGGGGTGAAGACTTGGCGCTTCTGGTGCATCTGGTCGAACTCGAGTGCCGCGCCGATGGCGTTGGCGGTGCAGCTGCCCAACTGCCCCTGGTCGTAGACCGGCGGGCACTGCGAGCGCAGGTCGACTTTCGAGGGGAGTTCTCCCAGCGCGACGACCGGCGCTCCGTAGAGCAGGTCGCGGCCGTCCGGCAGGTCCGGAACCCACCCGTATCCCTTGATCTTGTGTGGCATGACGTCTCCCGTGTCGATGACTGGTAGGCGGAGGATCCTTGACTACTGAGATATCCCTGTCAATACGCACTATTGGAGACCATTCGGGTACTGGAGCGTCGGGGAAACGAGCCCGACGCGAGGTGAACTAGGCTTGCCTGGTGGCAGTGAAGACCGCGAGCGGAGACCAGGCGGCGGCCATCGCCGCGGCGCTCGCGCGGTTTGAGGCGGAGGTCGGAGCCGTCGCCGGGGACGCCCCGGAGACGGTCAGCCCATGGCAGCGCGCGGCGCTGCTCGAAGGGGTGGGCGCGAAGCAGACCATCCAGGATTCAAAAGGAGGAGCAAGATGGCAGTCGTGAAAATCATCGAGCTGGTCGGTAGCTCGAAAACGTCCACCGACGACGCTGCGAAGCAGGCGCTGAGCCAGGCGCAGGGCTCGTTGCGCAACATCCGCGCCGTCGACATCGTCTCGACCGGGATCCGCGGCGAGAACCTCGACGAGTACCGCGCCCACGTCCGGGTCGCGTTCCTGATCGAGGGAACGGACATCGACTGATGGCGGAGGCGGGGAACGAGGTCTCGCGCGAGCAGGCCCAGCAGCTGATCGAGGACGGCGCCCAGCTGATCGACACGCGCACCGACCACGAGTGGGAGGTGGGGCGGATCGCGGGCGCCACCCACCTGCCGCTCGCCGAGTTGGCCGAGCGCGCGGGCGAGATTGACAAAGAGCGGCCGGTGGTCCTCTACTGCCGTGGCGGCAACCGCTCGACGATGGCCACCACCGCCCTCGCCGACGCCGGCTACGACGCGCACAAGCTCAGCGAGGGGATCGTCGGCTGGTCGGAGGCCGGTCTCCAGCTCGAGCCGGAGGGCGGCTACGTCGCCGAGTCGGGCGAGGCAGCGGCCATTCTCCAAGCACGGAAACGGACCCCGTAGGGATAAATACCCGAATCCCGGTCAGGTTTTGCTATTTTCTCTCCATGGAGGTCGTGGTAGCGGAGAACAAGGAGCAGCGCGGCAAGGGCCGACTCGGCACGCTCGAGAACCCTGAGTCGTACGAGAACGTCCCCGGCAGCGTGATCCCGATCATCGAGCGCGAGTTCGACGACTTCGACAACGAAGCCGAGGAGTTTCTCGCCCAGCGGCTGCCGGAAAACGAGTTCATCGGCTTCCGCCTCAAGCAGGGCGTCTACGGCCAGCGCCAGCCCGACGTGCAGATGGTCCGCGTCAAGCTTCCGTTTGGCGGCGTCACCCCGGACCAGATGGACGCCTTCGCCACGGTGGTGGAGGAGTACGCGCCACTGAACAAGGGCCACGTCACCACCCGCCAGAACATCCAGATCCACCACGTGCCGCTGCGCGACATGGAGTCGCTGATCCGCGAGATCTCCCGGGTTGACCTCTCCTCCCGCGAGGGCTGCGGCAACACCGTCCGCAACGTCACCGGCGACCCCTGGGCCGGCGTCGCCCGCGACGAGATCTTCGACCCGACGCCCTACGCCGGCGCCTACGTCCGCTACTTCGTGCGTCACCCGACGACGCAGCTGATGCCGCGCAAGATCAAGACCGCCTTCAGCGGCTCCGAGGAGGACCGGGCGATCACCGGGATCCACGACATCGGCTTCATCTCCCGCGAAAGGGACGGGGTCAAGGGCTTCGAGATCCGGGTCGGCGGCGGCACCTCGATCATGGCCCGCGTCGCGCCGACGCTCTACGACTTCGTCGAGGCCGACAACGGCGACTACCTGCGGGTGACCGAGGCGGCGCTGCGGATCTTCGACCGCCAGGACTGGCTGCGCGTCAACCGCGCCCGGGCCCGGATCAAGGTGCTGGTCGACAAGATCGGGATCGATGCCTTCCGCCAGCTGGTCGACGAGGAGCTCGAAGGCGACTGGGTGGACGAGCGCGACTTCGACGTCGAGCGCCTGCGCTTCGACGACGACGAGGCAGACAGCGCGCGTCCCATTCCGCCCCAGCACGCCTCTCCCAACGGCGACGGCTCCGAGTTCCAGCGCTTCCTCGACGGCAACGTCCAGGCTCAGCGCCAGGAGGGCTTCTCCGCGATCGAGGTGAAGATCACCCGCGGCGACCTCAGCCCCGAGCAGTTCCGAGGGTTGGCGGCAATAATGCGCGAGTACAGCGGCGGCTATGCCCGCAGCACCGTGCAGCAGAACTTCGTCCTGCGCTGGGTCCGCGACGAGGCGCTCTACGACGTCTGGCAGCAGCTCAAGGAGCTCGGCCTCGGCGAGGCCGGCGCCCGCGAGATCACCGACGTCGTCAGCTGCCCCGGCACCGACAGCTGCAAACTCGGGATCACCAGCTCGATGGGCCTCAACCGGGCGATCAAGGAGCGGGTCGACTCGATGCAGATCAGCGACGAGCTGACCAAGCGGATTCACATCAAAATGAGCGGCTGCCCGAACGGCTGCAGCCAGCACCACATCTCCAACATCGGCTTCTACGGCGCCTCGCTGAAAATCGGCGAGCGCCAGATGCCCGCCTACATCCCGCACATCGGCGGCAACTTCGAGGGCGGCGAGGTGATCTTCGGCAAGCGGCTCAAATCGCGGCTGCCGGCCAAACGCGCGCCGGAGGCCGTCGAGCGCTGGATCCGCCTCTACGAGGCGCAGCGCAACGAGGGCGAGGAGTTCAACGCCTTCGCCGAGCGGACCGGGGCCGAGACCTTCGAAGCGGAGGTCAAGGACCTGACCCTGCCGGCCGAGTTCAGCCTCGAGACGATGCAGCAGTTCATCGACTGGAACCGCTCCAGCCCCTACAAAGTCGAGCGCGGCGAGGGCGAGTGCGCGATCTGATGAAGCCGCCGCCGATCACCCTTTCCGGAACCGTGCCGACAATCACCGACCATGAGACGGTCGCCGACGAACTCGAGGACCGGACCGCCCAGGAGACCCTGGAGTGGATGTTCGAGCACTTCGGATCCGATCACTACATCGCCTGCTCGTTCCAGAAAACGAGCTCGGTGACCGCCCACATGGCGAGCGTGATCAACCCCGATGCGCGCTTCTTCTACCTCGACACCGACGTCCTCTTCCCGGAGACCTACGAGACCCGCGACCAGCTCGCGGAGACGCTCGGGATCGAGTTCGACCGCTTCCACAACCTGACGATCGAGGAGCAGGCCGCCGAGTACGGCGACGAGCTCTGGAAGCGCGACCCCGACTCCTGCTGCGGCCTGCGCAAGGTCGAGCCGATGCGGCGGGCGCTCTCTTCCGTAGAGTGCTGGGTCGCCGGCGTCCGGCGCGGAGACTCCAGCACGCGGGCCGGCACGCCGAAGCTCGGCTGGGACAAGAAATTCAACCTCTGGAAGCTGAATCCGCTTGCCGACTGGTCCGAGAACGACGTCTGGAACTACATCAGTGAGCACCACCTTCCCTACAACCCCCTCCACGATCGCGGCTACCCCTCGATCGGCTGTACGCACTGCACCCAGCCGGTCGGCCCGGGCGGCTCTCCGCGCGATGGCCGCTGGGCGGGCGTGGCCAAGACCGAGTGTGGGATCAACTAGCGCTTCGGGACCGACCTCCTGGAGCGTCGGCGCCCGGGCGGTTGCCGAGAAGAGCCGGTAGGACTCGAGACTGATGGCGATGGAGGAGACCAAAGTGCGCCCCGCTGCCGTCGAGCTCTCGGACCTCGACACGCTCGAAGCGGAGTCGATCAACATCATCCGCGAAGTCGCGGCCGAATTCGAACACCCGGTGATGCTGTTCTCGGGCGGCAAGGACTCGGTCCTGATGCTGCACCTGGCGCGCAAGGCCTTTTACCCGGCGCCGATCCCGTTCCCGATCATGCACATCGACACCGGGCACAACTTCCCCGAGGTGATCGAGTTCCGCGACAGTCAGGTCGACGCCTACGGGGTCCGGCTCGAAGTCGCCTCGGTGCAGGAGCTGATCGACAGCGGCCAGATCAAGGTCGCCCACCAGCTGGAAAGCCGTAACCGCCACCAGACCGTGGCGCTGCTGAAAGGGATCCAGGACGGCGGCTACGACGCCGTCTTCGGCGGCGGTCGGCGCGACGAGGACAAGGCGCGGGCGAAGGAGCGGGTGCTCTCCTTCCGCGATCGCTTCGGCCAGTGGGACCCGAAGAACCAGCGCCCCGAGCTCTGGCGCCTGTACAACGGCCGCCACCGCAAGGGCGAGCACATCCGCGTCTTCCCGATCTCCGACTGGACCGAGCTCGACGTCTGGCGCTACCTGGCCCGCGAGCAGGTCGACCTGCCGCCGATCTACTTCGCCCACGAGCGCGACGTGGTCGAGGTCGAGGGGCTGCTGATGGCGGTCAACGAGTTCTTCCCGTTGCCCGAGGGCGCCGAGGTGAAACGCGAGATGGTCCGCTACCGGACCGTCGGCGACGCCACCGCGACCGGTGCCGTCTCCTCCAACGCCACCGACTACGAGGCGGTGATCGCCGAGACCGCGGCCTCGCGGATCACCGAGCGCGGCGCCACCCGCGGCGACGACCGCTTCTCCGAAGCGGCGATGGAGGACCGCAAGAAAGAGGGTTACTTCTAGTGAGCTCCTTGCTGCGGATCGCCACCGCCGGCTCGGTCGACGACGGCAAGTCGACCCTGATCGGGCGGCTCCTGCACGACACCAAATCGATCTTCGAGGACCAGCTCTCGGCGATCGAGAAGACCTCGCTCGCGCGCGGCGACGAGCAGACCGACCTGGCGCTGCTGACCGACGGCCTGCGGGCCGAGCGCGAGCAGGGGATCACGATCGACGTCGCCCACCGCTACTTCGCGACGCCGCGGCGCAAGTTCGTGATCGCCGACACCCCCGGCCACATCCAGTACACGCGCAACATGGTCACCGGCGCCTCGACCGCCAACCTGGCGCTGCTGCTGGTCGACGCCCGCAAAGGCGTGCTCGAACAGACCCGCCGCCACGCGCTGCTCTCCTCGCTGCTGCGGGTTCCCCACCTGATCCTCTGCGTCAACAAAATGGACCTCGTCGACTACGACGAGGACGTTTACGACGAGATCCGCGAGGAGTTCACCTCCTTCGCCGCCAAGCTCGAGATCACCGACCTCGGCTTCGTCCCGATCTCGGCCCTGGGGGGCGATAACGTCGTCGAGCGCTCGACCAACATGCCCTGGTTCGAGGGCCAGCCGCTGCTCGGCCAGCTCGAGGACGTCCACATCGCCTCCGACCGCAACCTGCTCGACAACCGCCTGCCGGTGCAGACCGTGATCCGGCCGATGTCGGCCGAGCACCCCGACTACCGCGGCTACGCCGGCTCGGTCGTCGGCGGCATCTTCAAGCAGGGGGACGAGGTGATGGTCCTGCCCTCGCGCAAGACCTCGACGATCAGCCGCATCGACACCCCCAACGGCGCCGTCGCCCAGGCCTTCCCGCCGATGGCGGTGACGATGCTGCTCGACGACGAGCTCGACGTCTCCCGCGGCGACATGATCTGTCGGCCGACGAACCAGCCGACTGCCAACCGCAGCTTCGAGGCGACGCTCTGCTGGTTCGACGAGACCTCCTCGCTGCGCACCGGCGTCGCCTACCAGCTGAAGCACACGACCCGCTGGATGACCGCCGAAGTCGAGACCCTGCGCTACCGGCTCGACGTCGACACCCTGCACCGCGAGCTCGGCGTCGAGACGCTCGAGGTCAACGACATCGGCCGGGTCGCGATCCACGCCACCTCGCCGCTCTTCTTCGACGAGTACCGGCTCAACCGGACCACCGGCAGCTTCATCCTCGTCGACCCCGCCACCGACCTCACCGTCGCCGCCGGGATGATCATCGGCGCCGCTGGCGAAGCGACGGTCGCGACGACCGAGGTCGTCGTCGCCGACAACGTCACCTTCCATCCCAGCCACCTCTCCCGCGAGGAACGCTGGAAGGCGCTGGGGACGAGCGGCGCGACGATCTGGATGACCGGCCTCTCCGGCTCGGGCAAGTCGACGATCGCGACCGCGGTCGAGCACACCCTGGTCAGCAGCGGCCGCTCCACCTACATGCTCGACGGCGACAACCTCCGCCACGGCCTCAACGCCGGCCTCGGCTTCAGCGAGGCCGACCGGGCCGAGAACGTGCGCCGGGTCGGCGAGGTCGCGAAGCTGCTGGCCGACGCCGGCACGGTCTCGATCGTCTCCCTGGTCAGCCCCTTCAAGGACGCCCGCGACCGCGTCCGCGCCGCCCACGAGGAGGCCGGCATCCCCTTCTACGAGGTCTTCGTCGACACCCCGCTGGAGGAGTGCGAACGCCGCGACCCGAAGGGCCTCTACGCGAAGGCGCGCGCCGGCGAGATCAAGGACCTGACCGGCGTCGGCAGCCCGTATGAGGCCCCGGAGAGCCCGGAGCTGACGACCGACCCGGACCTCGAGTCCGCGGTGCGGGAGATCCTCGGGCTGCTGGGCTAGGGCCTGGCCGGCACCCGCGGCTCGCCCAGGCCGTAGGTGTCGTAGTCGCCGAACTTGGCGAAGGTCTTGTGGGTCGGGCCGTGGAAGTCCGAGGAGGCGGTGGGGACCATCCCCAGCTCCTCGCAGAGCGCCAGCAGGTGCGCGGTCTGCTCCCTGGTGTGGGGCGGGTAGAAGGTCTCGACGCCGTCGGGGCGCAGCGAGCGGATCAGGTCCTCTACCTCGCCGGGGGCGGAGATGTCCCAGTAGGGGTGGGCGATGACGGCGGCGCCGCCCGCGTCGCGGATCAGCTCGATCGCCTGCTCGGCGCTCGGCCAGCGGCGGGGGACGAAGGCCTTGGCGCCGGGCACCAGGTACTCCTCGAAGAAGGGGCCGAGGTCGCCGCTCGCACCGGCGGCGCGGGCGATGTGGGGGCGGCCGATCGAGTCGGCGGCGCCGGCCTCGCGGATCGCGTCCTCGAGAGTGAGGTCGAAGCCCTCGCGGCGCAGGTTCTCGACGATCTCCCCGGCCCGCTCACGCCGCTCCAGTTGCGCCCGCTCACAGGCCGGCGCGATCTGCTCGAGGTCGACCCAATAACCGCAGATATGCAGGTCTTCCGCGTACTCGTGGACGCAAGACATCTCGATCGCCGGCACCAGCTCGACCCCCAGCCGCTCCGCCGCAGTAGCTGCCTCCGGGACCCCGGCAACCGCGTCGTGGTCGGTCAGCGCCAGCGTCGTCACCCCCGCCGTCGCGGCTTCCTCGACGACCCCGGCCGGTGGCAGCTGACCGTCGGAGACGGTCGAGTGACTCTGAAGCTCGATCAAAGACATGGCCGCGCAGCCTAGCCGCGGTCCGTGTGCGGCAGTCGTGAACC
>JACDGU010000111.1 GCA_013821475.1 Solirubrobacterales bacterium | reverse complement strand
GCCTGCTGCAGGATCAGCCGCTCGAAGTCGCCGAGCCCGCCCGAGTCGCGGACGATCACCACCCACGCCTGCGGCGGCCCGCCGCCGGGCGAGATCACCGGGTGGGCCAGGGCGCGGCCGGCGATCGAGGGATGGGAGGGGACGAAGGGATGGCCGTCGACGGCGTGCCCGAGCGCCTCCTTGCGGATGCCGCCGATCGCGTCGGCCGAGAGCTGGCGGCGGAAGCCGCGGCCGGCGAGGCGCTCGCCGCGGCCGTCGAGGATGGCGACCGTGCCGCCGACCGCGGAGGCGATCGTCGCCGCTATTTCCTCCAGCCCGCGCTCCTCGAGAACCAACCGCTCGAGCCGGCGCTGGACCGCGATCCCGCGCTGCAGGACCTCGTACTGCTCGTTGACCAGCTTGGCGAAGGCCTTCTCGGTGATCGCGATGAACGGCGTCGAGTAGGGCACCTCGAAGAGCGGGAAGTCGCGTTTCTCGGCCTCCTCGATCAGCGCCTTGGGCAGCTCGTCGTGGCTGAAGCCGGTGCCGAAGCCGAGCCCGGCGAGGTTGCAGTCGGCGAGAATGCCGACGAACGAGCGCTGCTTGGCGGCGGTGTCGAGCGGGATCCCGGTGGTCAGCATCAGCTCGCCGCCCGAGAGCCAGGGCGTCGGGTCCTGCAGCTCGGAGATGTGGACCCAGCGCACCGGCGCCGCGGCCGCCTTGGCGCCGGCCGCGAGTTCGAGGTCGAGTTCGTCGAGCAGGCTCTGGACGGTCAGCAACTCGCGCTCCCCGCGTCCCTAATGGACGACTCGGTCCCAGGCCTCGGCGAGCACGCTGCTGAGCACGTCGTGGATCTCTTCGAACTGCTCGGTGTCGGCGATCAGCGGCGGCGCCAGCTGCACGACCGGGTCGCCGCGGTCGTCGGCGCGGCAGATCAGCCCTCGCCTGTAGAGCTCGCCGGAGAGGAAGCCGCGCAGCAGCTGCTCGGACTCCTCGTCGTTGAAGCTTTCCTTGGTGTCCTTGTCTTTGACCAGCTCGACCGCGTGGAAGTAGCCGGCACCGCGCACGTCGCCGACGATCGGCAGCTCGCGCAGGCTGTCCAGCATCTGGCGGAACTCGTCTTCCTTGGCCAACACGTGGCCGCAGAGGTCCTCGCGCTCGAAGACGTCGAGGTTGGCCATCGCGATCGCCGAGGAGATCGGGTGACCGGCGAAGGTGAAGCCGTGGGCGAAGGAGGCGTCGCCCTCCATGAACGGGGCGGCGACCTTGTCGGAGGCGATCACCGCTCCCATCGGCGCGTAGGCGGAGGTCAGCCCCTTGGCGACGGTGATGATGTCCGGCACGTAGCCGAAGCGATCGCAGCCGAAGTAATGGCCGAGGCGTCCCCAGGCGCAGATCACCTCGTCGGAGATCATCAGCACGTCGTACTTGTCGCAGATCTCTCGCACCCGCTGGAAGTAGCCGTCGGGGGGCACGAAGCAGCCGCCCGCGTTCTGGACCGGCTCAAGGATCACCGCGGCGACCGTGTCGGGGCCCTCGAAGACGATCCGCTCCTCGATCGCGTGGGAGGCCCAGACCGGGTCGCGGTCGTCGGGCCAGCGGTAGACGTTGGTGTTGGGGACGTGGCAGCCGCCGGGGGCGAGGGGCTCGAACTGCTGGCGCAGCTCGGTGATACCGGTCGCCGAGAGCGCCCCGAGCGAGGTGCCGTGGTAGGCGACCTCGCGGGCGATCGTCTTGAACTTCTGCCCTTTGCCGTGCATCCGGTGGTAGTTGCGGGAGAGCTTCAGCGCCGACTCGACCGCCTCCGAGCCGCCGGAGGTGAAGAAGACGCGGTTGAGGTCGGCGGGCGCCAGCGAGGCGATCCGCGCCGCCAGTTCGATCGCCCGCGGGTGGGCGTAGCTCCACAGCGTGTAGAAATCGAGCTCTTCGATCTGGCGGGCGGCGGCTTCGCCGTACTCGGCGCGGCCGTGGCCGGCGTTGACGCAGAAGAGACCGGACAGACCGTCCAGATAACGGTTGCCGCGCTCGTCGTAGACGTAGCAGCCCTCGGCCCGGGTGATGATCGGGATCTCGTGCTCGGCGTCGTAGCCGCCCATACGCGAGAAATGCATCCAGAGGTGCTGCCGGGCCAACTCCTGAAGTTCGGTTCCTGCCGGGGCCTGCGACGCGGTGGCCATTCGCTCTCCTCTCGTACTACGACGATTTGGACAAAGCTAGACCCAGGATGGCACAGGTGCAAGTGGTCATTGGGTCAAGCGCGGGCAGCGCGCTTATACACAAGGTACAAGTGCCAACTGTGCTTTTGGGACATCCGCCACTTGCGTCGTGGTTCGTGGGGGCATACGGTCGGCGGGAAAGACCAGCGGCTCGACGGTTGAGCCAAGAGAGGAGACGGATCCTTTGGAGAGCGCCGCAGTTCCCGCCCCGGACGCCGCCGCGCCGCGTCCCTCGGGGGTCGAAGACAAGGGGCTGAAGAAGAACGCGATCGGCTTCGTCTCCAGCGTCGTCATAGGCGTCGCGTCCACCGCCCCGGGATACAGCCTGGCCGCGACCCTCGGCTTTGTCGCCGCCGCGGTCGCCCTGCAGTCGCCGGCGATCCTGCTGGTCAGCTTCATCCCGATGTTCCTCGTCGCCGGCGGCTACTACTACATGAACAAAGCCGACCCGGACTGCGGCACCAGCTTCTCCTGGGTGACCAAGGCGATGGGCCCGCAGCTCGGCTGGCTCGCCGGCTGGGCGATCGTCGTCGCCGACATCATCGTGATGGCCAACCTGGCCCAGATCGCCGGCCTCTACAGCTTCGAGCTCTTCGACCTCAACACGCTCGCCGAATCGACCGTCGCGGTCACCGCCGTCGGAGTGATCTGGATCCTGATCATGACCGCGATCGTGGTGATCGGGATCGAGCTCTCGGCAAAGACCCAGGTCGGCCTGCTGGCGGCCGAGATCTTCACCCTGGCGCTGTTCTCGATCGTCGCTCTGATCAAGGTCTACTCGGGCAGCGCCCCCTCGACCTCGATCCACCCCAGCCTCTCCTGGATCAACCCCTTCTCGCTCACTCCCAGCGAGATCTCGGCGGGGATGCTGTTAGCCGTCTTCATCTACTGGGGCTGGGACACGACCGCGACCGTCAACGAGGAGACCGAGGACCCGGGCGAGGCGCCCGGCAAGGCGACGGTGATCAGCACCGTGATCCTGCTGGGGATCTACATCGTCGTCGCCGTCGCCGCCCAGTCCTACGCCGGCGTCCACAACCTGGTCGCCAACCAGGAAGACGTGCTCAGCACGCTCGGCAGCGAAGTCTTCGGCTCGCCGCTGGACAAGATCCTGATCATCGCCGTGCTCAGCTCGGCCGCGGCCTCGACCCAGACGACGATCCTGCCCACCGCGCGGACGACGCTCTCGATGGCGCGGGCGCACGCGATGCCGCAGAGCCTCGGCAAGATCCACCCCCGCTTCCTGACCCCGCACGTCTCGACGATCATCATGGGCGGGCTCTCGATCCTCTGGTACGTCGGCCTGACGATCGTCAGCGAAGACATCCTCTTCGACTCGCTCGCGGCGCTCGGCCTGATGATCGCCTTCTACATCGGCATCACCGGCTTCGCCTGCACGATCTACTACCGGCGCGAGCTGACCCGCAGCGTCAAGAACTTCTTCTTCATCGGCGTCGGCCCCACCGTCGGCGGGCTGATCCTCTTCTACCTGCTGATCAAGAACGGGATCGAACTCGCGGACCCGGCCAACTCCGAATCGGGCAACTCCTGGTTCGGAATCGGACCGCCGCTGGTGATCGCCGTCTTCTTCCTCCTGCTCGGCGTCGTCCTGATGTGGGTCCAGTGGAAAAAGGTGCCGGCCTTCTTCAAGCGCAAGCCCGAGGTCGTCCCCGCCGGCTTCCTCGAAGGCGAAGTCGAGGCTCCCGGCCCGACCGGAGTGGCCGAGTGATGAGCCAGATCGTGGTCGGATACGACGGCTCGGCCTGCGGCGACGCGGCGCTGTCCGCGGCGCTCGACCTTGCCGGCACGCTCGGCGACAAGGTCGTCGTCGTCTTCGGCTACGCGCCCCCCGGGCTCTGGGGCGGCGAGATCGCCGAACACGAGGAGGCGATCGAGGAGCTCGGCGAAAAGGTGATGGCCCAGGCCCAGGCCCAGGCGGGCGAGCGCGGCGTCGAGATCGAGGAGAAGCTCGTCCCCAAGCGCGCCGCCGAGGCGCTGATCGACGTCGCGAGCGAACGCGACGCGCGGATGATCGTCGTCGGCAGCTTCGGCGAGCCGCCGCTGAAGGGCATGATCTTGGGCTCGACGCCGAACAAGCTCCTCTACATGTCGGAGCGTCCGGTGCTCGTAGTGCCGGCGAGTAAATAGCGGCGCCCTCGGGTAGCCGCGCTTCCCTACGAAAGGACTCGAAGAAGAGTGGCTGAAACGCAGGATCAGACCCAGAGCGTCGTTCTCGACGGAGTGACCAAACGCTTCGACTCCTTCGTCGCCGTGGACGACCTGAGCCTGGAGCTGTCCCGCGGCGAGTTCTTCACCCTGCTCGGCCCCAGCGGCTGCGGCAAGACGACGACGCTGCGGATGATCGCCGGCTTCGAGCGGCCCAGCGCCGGCGAGATCCGGATCGAGGGCGACGACGTCGCCGCCCTGCCGCCGCACAAGCGGCCGACCAACACGGTCTTCCAGAGCTACGCGCTGTTCCCCCACCTCAGCGTCGAGGCCAACGTCGCCTTCGGGCTGAAGCGCAAGAAGGTGGGCAAGGACGAGATCGCCGAACGGGTGGCGACCGAGCTCAAACGCGTCGGGCTCGCCGCCGATGCCAACCGCCGGCCCTCCCAGCTCTCCGGCGGCATGCAGCAGCGGGTGGCGCTGGCCCGGGCGCTGGTCAACCTGCCGAAAGTGCTGCTGCTCGACGAGCCGCTCGGCGCCCTCGACCTGAAGCTGCGCAAGGGGCTGCAGGTCGAGCTGAAGCGAATCCAGCGCGAGGTCGGGATCACCTTCGTCTACGTCACCCACGATCAGGAGGAGGCGCTGACGATGAGCGACCGGATCGCGGTGATGAACCACGGCAGGGTCGAGCAGGTCGCGGTGCCGGAGGAGGTCTACGACCGGCCCTCGACGACCTTCGTCGCCGGCTTCATCGGCGTTTCCAACCTGATGCCGGCCTCGGTCGCGGGGACGGGCCAGGTGCGCCTCGACCAGGGTCAGACGATCGCCACCTCGACTGCCGGCTTCGCCGAGGGTCAGCGCTGCCACGCCGTGGTGCGACCGGAGAAGCTGCGGGTCGAGCTGCTTGACGGCGCCGGCGGCACCGACGCCGACCAGACCCGGGTCGAGGGTATCGTCGAGAGCTCGCTCTACCTCGGCACCGCGACCCAGATCGCCGTCGACCTCGGCGGCGGGGTGCGGATGACGGTGCTGATCCCCAATGCCGACGAGGCCGAGCGGCAACGACTGCCCGGCGGCGGCGCCCGGGTGGCGCTGAGCTGGGAGCCCGAGCACATGCACATCGTCAGCGAGTCGCCGAACGGCGAGGGCGCGCAGGAGAAACAGGACTTGGAAACGACGCGGGAGGTTGATGCGAATGCGTAGCACCGATTCGAAGGGCAGGGGGCCACTGGCTCTGGTCGCGACGCTGGTGGCCACGGCGGCGCTGGCACTGGGCCTCGCCGCCTGTGGTGGCGGCGGTGGCGGGATCGAAGGCGGCGGCTCGACCGCGGCGTCGACGGTGGAACTCGAAGCGAAGCCGAGCGGCAGCGTGACGATCTCCAACTGGCCGCTCTACATCGACAAGAGCACCGTGCCCGACTTCGAACAGGCGACCGGCGTCAAGGTCAAGTACGTCGAGGACATCAACTCCAACGAAGAATATTTCAACAAGCTGCAGCCGATCCTCGCCAAGGGCGAATCGGGCGGCCGCAGCATCTTCGTCCTGGCCGACTACATGGTCACCAAAATGCACGAACTCGGCTACCTGCAGGAACTCGACAAGTCGGCGCTCCCCAACGTCGAACGGAACCTTGCCGCCAGCCTCAAGCACCCCCCGTTCGATCCCAACCGCTCCTACACCGTGCCCTGGCAGAGCGGCATGACCGGGATCATCGTCAACAAAGAACTGGCGCCGGAGATCCACTCGATCTGCCAGCTCTTCGAATCCAAATACAAGGGCAAGATCGACATGCTCAACGAAGTCCGGGAAACGGTGCCGCTGGTGATGAAGTGCGAAGGAGTCGACCCGGCCAATGCGACCGAAGCCGACTGGATGAAGGCGATCGACAAAATCAAGGGCGCCGCCGAATCCGGCCAGATCCGCCGCTTCACCGGCAACGACTACGCCAGCGACCTGACCAGCGGCAACGTCGACGCGGTGATCGGTTGGTCGGGCGACGCGGTCCAGCTGCAGATCGAAAACCCGGACATCGAATGGCGGATGCCGACCGAGGGCTGCATGCTCTGGTCCGAAGACATGGTGATCCCGGTCGGGGCACCGAACCCGACCGCGGCCGAGGCGTTCATGAACTACGTCTACGAACCGAAAAACCAGGCTCAGATCGCCGAATACGTCAACTACGTGACCCCGGTCGAAGGGGTCAAGCAGGTGCTCGAAAAGAAAGAGCCGAAACTGGCGGAAAACGACCTGATCTTCCCCAGCGCCTCGTTCACCAAGAACTGCTCCAACACGCCGACGCTGAAAGGCACGGAGGAACAGAACGTGATCCAGGCCTTCGACGCGGTGCTCAACGGCTGAGGCGCTTGACGGTCGACTCGAACACCAGGCGACGGGCGGCGGGCTGATGTCCACCGTCCGTCGCCGCCTCGTCCCCTACTTCCTGCTCGGGCCGGGGACGATCTGGCTCGTCGTCTTCTTCGTCGTACCGCTTTATTACATGTTCAAACTGTCGCTGGAGACGGGCCTCGTCGGCAGCCTCGAATTCAGCTGGCACTGGGCCAACTACAGCGACGCCCTCTCGCTCTACCACTCGCAGCTGATCCGCTCCTTCGTCTACGCCGGGATCGCGACCCTGGTCTCGCTGCTGCTCGCCTACCCGCTCGCCTACGCGATCGCCTTCAAGGCGGGACGCTGGCGCAACCTGATGCTGTTCGCGGTGGTCGCGCCGTTCTTCACCACCTACCTGATCCGCACCATTGCCTGGGAGACGATCCTCGGCGACCAGAGCCCGGTCACCGAATTCATGAATGCGATCGGGCTGGCGCCGGGTGGGAAGGTGCTGGCGACCGGCTTCGCCGTGATCGCCGGCCTCACCTACAACTTCCTGCCGTTCATGATCCTGCCGATCTACGCCTCGCTGGAGCGGGTCGACGTGCGGCTGATCGAGGCGGCCAAGGACCTTTACGCCTCCGCCACCCAGTCCTTCCTGCGGGTGACGTTGCCGCTCTCGGCGCCGGGGATCGTCGCCGGCGTCCTGCTCACCTTCATCCCCGCCGCAGGCGACTACGTCAACGCCCAGTTCCTCGGCGGCGTCGGCAACCGGATGATCGGCAACGTGATCCAGTCGCTCTACCTGAGCCAGTCGAACTACCCCTCGGCGGCGGCGCTCTCCTTCGTCCTGATGGCGCTGATCATGATCGCCGTCGTGATCTACATCCGCTTTGCCGGCTCCGAGGCTTTAATGGGCGAGGAGGCGCAATGAGCGGCGCCGGGCTGGCGGCGGAGAGCGGTGGCGCCCGCGCCTGGCGCTGGCTGCGCGAGCATGCGGTCAACATCGTCGCCGTCGCCGTCGTCCTCTACCTGCTGGTGCCGATCGCGGTCATCTTCGTCTTCTCCTTCAACGATCCGGCCGGCCGCTACAACTACACCTGGGTCGGCTTCACCTTCTCGCACTGGAGCAACGCCTTCGGCATCTCCGACCTCACCGAAGCCCTCCTCACCAGCCTCAAACTGGCGCTGCTGGCGACGCTGATCTCAACCGCGATCGGGACGATGATGGCGATCGCCCTGGTCCGCCACCAGTTCGTCGGCCGCCGCCTCTCGAACTTCCTGATCGTGATCCCGATGGCGACGCCGGAGGTCGTGATGGGAGCGGCCCTGCTCTCCTTCTTCCTCCTCGTCGGCACCCCATCGCTCGGCTTCCAGACCCTGCTGATCGCCCACGTCATGTTCTGCATCAGCTTCGTCGTCGTCGTCGTCCGCTCGCGGCTGATCGGCTTCGACCGCAGCCTCGAGGAGGCGGCCAAGGACCTCGGTGCCGGCCCGATCGCGACCTTCCGCCTGGTGACGCTGCCGCTGATCCTGCCCGGGATCTTCGGCGGCGCGATGCTCGCCTTTGCCCTCTCGATCGACGACTTCGTGATCTCCAACTTCAACTCCGGGACCACGGTCACGTTCCCGCTCTACATCTTCGGCGCCGCCCAGCGCGGGATTCCGGTCGAGGTCTACTGCATCGCCATGGTCCTCTTCTTCACCACCGTCGGAGCGATGGGCTTCACCACCTGGCAGCAACGCCGCGCAGAAAAAATGGCGGCCGTACGACCCGACCAGGAGTCAGCTGCGCCGATGCCCGACCCGGTTGCCGCGTAGTAGCTGAGAGGGTCTCCCGCCCCGGCTTGAGGAGCCGGGGGAGGTCTCCCCGGAACCTCCCCGCAGTTCGTGACGGGGAGACC